>JBJTMU010000070.1:0-3272 GCA_046070685.1 Flavobacteriales bacterium
TTCACCTTTCTTATCTTACCCGCAAAATCAAATAAGCCATCAAATAAAAATGAATGAATCTGAATCAATCCCTTAGTTGTTCCAATCTCGATGGAATCAATAGCACCAGAATCGAAAAGTCGATATGCATTTTCAATACTAAGTTTATCTATGTTTTTCATATGGTAATTACGATACTAAATTACGGATTATTCATGTAAAAATAAGCTTGATTAAAAGCAGTCCTTCTTTCATTCTTGATTTTTTTCTTGAAAAATCAATTAACGTCATTTTTTGACACATTTTTCAGATTTTAATATTCTTTTTCATTGATTTCATCCATTTTACTACGATTAATTTCTTGGCATACGCTTTGTCTATAGAGGTGAAACAAATAAACAACACCTTAAATCATGCTACAACAATTATCGAAACTCACGCGAGATGAGCAGAAAAAAAATGAACATGCCTTGAATCAATTTCGCTATTCGTTTTTAGCCGGTAATTTCGAACAATTGGAAGAATTGTTGGATGATAAAAGTATCTATTTTAAGGGAATGAATAAGAAACGAGCCCTGGCGCATTTTCACAAGTTTTTATTCTCTGAACAAAAAATAGGCAATCGACTTTGGCCAGAATTTAAAGATGGATTCAGCATGGATGAATTCCCCGGTGAACATGTCATCGAATTTCGTTTCATGGAAACTGATCCATTCACGCATCCCGACGTGGATAAATTCGAATTTGGCGATGCTCCCCGAAAGGAATTCAATGAATTGGTCATTCGACTGGCTTTTCGCTTTAGTGATGGAAAAATAGTTGGCCTACGATTCCCGAAAAAGGTGGTCAAAAGTATTGATCTATTCATGCTGCAAAATTGATACGTATGTTACTAAAGGTTCAACTGGTTCATATTGTCAACGAAGCGAAGGATATGACCTATTTCAAAAAGCAATCCATCGATTTGATTTTTGAGTCCAAGCATTTCAAAGGACAATCTTTGTGCGTTCAACTCGATCATTCCCGTTTACACCCCTGTAGTTTTCGTTTGGGTGATACACACACAATGGAGTGGACGAAATGCAAACAGGTATCTTCGAACCAAGACATAAACACAGCAGTGAAATTATCCATTCGTAAAGGAAAGCATCTTCAACAAGTTCATGGATTTCTGCACAAACGTATTTCTTATAGACTTCAATCAATTCAACTTCTTACACAACTTAAAAACGAGCAACCATGAACGAAAATACGTCCATTTCTTCCGAAGCAGCATCCTACCCTCCCCTGCGCAGTTTAGCGGATGCGGTGCGTTATTTCATGCAAAGCATGGACATAGACATGCTCTACACATTATTGGATGATCAGTTAACTTATCAAGAATTTCACCGCAATGAATTTCTGTTGAAATTAGAACGCGTCATGGAGGATTTTAAATCTAACGGTGACACTTTTCTCAATGCCATTGAAGGACGCTGTGGTGATTGCTACAAGGATAAATCGGGCTACTTATTTGTTGGCAACAATAGCAAACGCTACATGAACTTACTGTTCGACTTGGAGAAAGGAGAAATCAAGGATTTATTTGAATGTTCGAACTTCAAAACGCAATTCAAATTTCGCCATTTGACACAACGCATTTACATAGACCCACTCAATCGAAATCCATTTAACAGAAACTCCATAGGGAAAGGATGATCAAAAAAAAATGTTTGATTGTCCATCATGAATGCTTGTGATGACAATTAAAGACCAATAATTCCATATTCTAATTAAACCATATGATTCTAGGACCATCCCTTGTTTACGCTTGTCCCGATTGCCAATACCGAGTTTCCAATCCCAGTAAAATGAGTGGAATTAGGAACGGAGCAATATTTTATTCCGATACACGGATCGATGGATACATGAATCCTTGTTTTCCTTGCATAACCAAATGTACACAATGTCATTGCATTTTCTGGCTCGACGAAGAAAATCAGGTAGAAGGCAGTATTCCACGAAACATTTCTTACTTCTATAACGAATATGATGACGAGGATGACACTGCTTCTCAAACAACAAAAAATCCAGTATTCGGTGACCAATTGGAAATTCATCGAGCGAAAGAACTAGATTTAGAGGGAATCAAAGACGCGCTGTATATGGAAGTCCAGCGAAATTTTGAAGATGAGCATTATTTGCGTCGACATTTGTTAGTTTCCTATCATATTCTCCAGGAGACCGGAAAAATAACAAGAGAACAGTTGAACAACGATGTTGATTACCTGAAAAACATCGAAGACTTTTATCAATTAATTGACCATGATGACGAATGTCGTCCCTTTCAAGCAGAACTGATGCGTTTTGCAGGAAAATTTGAACGAGCATTAGAAATCATGGAACCGTATGTGGATGAATTCATGGGGCCAATACTTGGTCAGATTTATCAACTTTCGATGCAAGGTAATCGAGACGTATTTTTTGTAGAATAAACAGTAATTTAACATCAATAAATATCAAATGGAAAACAGTTTTTTACTCCTCTTTTCTTTACTTGGGTTTTTGGGTATGATTCATCGCATACGAGAGAAGCGACATAAGCAAATACCCAAGGTGAATATCGATGGAGCACGACTTCCTTCGTTTGATTTGCCCGATCAGAAGGTAAATTTAAAGCATGATGTAGTACAACAAGAAGCATTGGTTTGGGAGGAATTGAAAAAACTTCATCAGAGACAAAGTTGTCAACACAGTGTCTTTGAGACAGAAAAGTTCATTCATGCCAGATTTGAAATTTCCAAGGAGATGGAAGCAAGCTATCGATACTATCTGATTGAAAATGAACTATTTTTCCAGGTCTGCGTTTTACAAGAATTTCCCGCTGAAATAACGACCGATTTATTTATCCTTGCCGCACATTTCAATAACTTATTGAATTTCGGAAAAGTCATCGTTGAGGTCAACAAACGAAATGTCTTCTTCAGTGTTCAAAATGAAATTTGCTTATACGCTCTTTTTCCTGAGAAAATTCACCTGCATCTTAGTCGTCATTACCAAATATCAAAAGATGTATTTGCTTCTTTTCTAAAATTTATCAATGAAGGAGAAGAACCTGCGGTCATTATTGGTGAGTTGTTGAAGAAACAGGAATCGGGGGAGTAGAGTGATGGTACACTTTCAAATGTTTCATTTTGAAAGATCATTTTGCCCCATTTAATGACGTTTTCATTTCGATTAACTTTTCCTGCTATTTCACAACTTATTGACCGAAGTTGTCAGGGGAATTAGAGCATACCGTTTGTTTTGATAGA
>JBJTMU010000071.1:0-4384 GCA_046070685.1 Flavobacteriales bacterium
ATCCATTGCGAAATTCGTGCGAAAATGAACATTGAAATAATTGCCATCGGAGATGAATTATTGATCGGACAAACCATCAATACGAATGCATCTTGGTTAGGACAAGAATTATCGAAAATCGGAGCGAGAGTTACTCGTTCCATTGTGGTAGCAGATGACAAACAACGGATCCTTGAGGCAGTAGATCAAACTTACCCTGAAACAAATTGCGTCATCATTACAGGTGGATTAGGTCCAACAAAAGATGACATTACCAAGCACACCTTGTGTGAATACTTTGGGACAAGTTTAGAAATTCATCCACCTACATTAGCGAAAATAGAAGCCTATTTTGCCTCACGAAATCGTCCGATGTTGGAAACAAATATCCAACAAGCGGCTTTACCTGTAGATGCGGAGATATTACCAAACAACTACGGTACCGCAGCAGGAATGCTCTTCGAAAAAAATGCTTGTTATTGGGTTTCCTTGCCCGGAGTTCCCTACGAAATGAAAGGAATTGTACTTGAAGAATTAATTCCGAGACTCCAAGAACGATTCCAATTGAAAGCCATTTATCATTATACGGCATTAACACAAGGAATAGGAGAATCTTTTCTAGCAGAACAACTCAGCGATTGGGAAGACCGCATTCGAACTAGAGGATTTGGATTGGCCTACCTCCCCTCTCCAGGAATGGTGAAATTGCGCATCACTTCTTATGATGGCAAAGTTGATCAAGGGGAAATCAAGCAATTCTTTCAAGAACTAGAACAGCGTTTACCAGAGGCAGTTTTTGGATACGAAAATGATTCTTTACCTGAAGTGATCGGCCGTTTACTTCGAACCAATCGAAAAACCATTGGTACAGTAGAAAGTCTAACAAGCGGATTATTAGCACAGCAGATCACCAGCGTTTCTGGAGCATCTGACTATTTTATGGGCTCTTTACTTACCTATTCGAACGACCTCAAACATCGACTTTGCGGCGTCTCCATCGACTCCATATTATCGGAAGGAGTAGTAAGTGAAAAAGTCGCGCTTGAAATGGCAGAAAATGGTGCGAAAAAATTAGGTGTAGATGTCTGCATTTCCACAACAGGAATTGCTGGTCCGACAGGAGGCACAAGTGAACTTCCCGTTGGATTGGTTTGGATAGGCTTATCGATTTCGGGGAAATCAATGGCTCGTCAATTTCAATTTGGTGATAATCGAGAACGCAACATTCAAATGACCGTTTTAAGTGCGTTGAATTGGTTGCGCTACGAATTGATGAAATCCTAATTACTTCCCTTCGATTTTAAACGTATATTGAAGCATGATTGTTCGAGGTGCTTCTATTTTAAGCGGACGTAGTGAATAGGTTCGATTGAAAATATTGGTACCAATCAACGCTAGTTTATGCTGATCAGAAAAATGAAAGGATAATCGTGTATCGAATATCCAATTTCCAAAACGATGCGCTTGAAAATAATCCATGTATTTCAAATCTTGAAGCAGCTCATTGTCCACTGTTAATTGCTCAAAATCTTTAATAATCGCATCCATATTTACGATTTTAGAAAAATATTTCGCACTCATCCCAACAGCAATTTTCTTATTCCATGTATGTTCAGCATCCAATTTTACGTTGTGAAGAAAACGGTATTTTAAAATTCCCTTGCTTGGGTCCAATGACGTCGTTTGATAGCTGAAAACACGATTCAATGAGTCTGTCGCGTACACGTAATTTGGACTTAGGGTAACCGGAACAATGTAATTATATCCGAGAAGAAAGGTCAATTCATTCTTTTTCGATGTTTGCGCTTTGCCTGCATACGAAATATCAATTCCAGTGACGCGCGAATTCCCCGTGTTTAAAAACATAAATCCAGCACTTGATCCCATTGCTTGAACGGAGGTTAACTCGTGCCAAATACCAAACATGTATTCAATGGTATTTTGATATTCCTGCCAAAATCCAGCAATATCCAAATAACCCATCACGTTACCCAACTTAATTCCTTGTTTGATGCCAATTTCGGCATTCCAACTACTTTCTGGCTTTAAGTTTGGGTTTGGAAACACTCCGAAATTTCCTACGCCTGTTTTGATGAATCGCTCGGTGATGGTCGGGAATCGAAATCCTTGACCGTAAGAGACACGAAGAAAGGTTGCTTTATGAATGCGATAGGTTGACCCAGCGCGAAAGATTGGTTTACTAGCTGTGATGGTATCGTTTAACTGAAAATACTCAAAGCGCCCACCAGCGGAAAGATTCAATCGTTCATTCCACTTACTCTCGACTTGTGAATACAGTGAAATGTTCCATAATTGATTATTTGGCGATCCAGAACCTGCATAAATATTCGCTTCTGACTTCGTTAATGTGCTTGTCACACCTGCAACCATTTCAATGTGCTTCCAATCCGTTAATTTACGTTGATACATGTAATCTCCGTAATACGTCATTGCTTTATTGGATTGATGTGCAGACATTTGATTATCCACTTTCAATAATCTTGAACGCAAATAATGTCGCCCTTTGTTTTCTGTTAAATAATGAACAAATGGATCCACGTTAAAAATAAATTGGTCTTGTAGGAAAATTGCTCCAGGATACGCACGATAAAGTCCTGATGTGTCATTTAACCAAGCCAAGGGCATGGCAGTGTGCATTTTCATAAAATTGCCATTCATTCCATAATACAATCCCTTTATTTTTTCGGATCGATAGCGAAGATTAAAATTGAAACGGGCACGCTTCGACACTAAGTCCTTCTCAGAAAAATGCGTGATGGTGTCAGGAAAGATTGTAGCAACAATCGAATCTGTTTTTGGTGGACCTATATAACCATGATCCATGTTTAGATTCCCACCTAGCACTAGGTCCAATCTTCCAATTCTTCTTGTATGTAAAAAAGTAAGACCATGAATTCCTGGATAGTGTTGATTCCATTTCATCGATGGATCAGAGGGATTTGAATAAGCCCCCGAGTAAACTTGTACTTTGGTAAGTGGTTTGGCTTTGGGATAGGCAGTTCGAATATGGATGGATCCGGAAAGTGCGGAACTTCCAGACAAGACTGAGGCGGCACCTTTTGTCACCTCCACTTGACTAATGTTCTCAACAGGAATGAATCCCCACTCTGGTCGACCAGCATCGCCAGAAAGCATGGGCATATCATCGACAATTACAGCCACCTTTGATCCAACGCCAAAAGTAAAGCCACTTCCTCCGCGAATTTGCGGTTCACCATCGAGGATATTTAATCCAGGTGTTTGATCCAACGCCGTTTCGATGCTTCGTGTATTTTTGTTCTCAATTAATTCTGGCTTTAGCACCAACATTGTCACTGTTTGCTCCTCGATCGGCTTGTCGAATTTTCCCACAGTCACTTTCACTTGTTCCACCATTTGAATTCGGTTTTTCAAATGAAAATCATAACGCAAATCACTTTGAAGTACGGACACATCAATTGTATCCACGTGCATACCATCGGCCTGACATCGAAGCTTGTATGATCCTGCTGTTAGGACAAGTACATACGAACCATCATTCTTTGAAAAGACACCTATTCGCTGTCCAATGACACTAATTTTGGCGCCTGAAATCGTCTTATTTTCATCGCTAAATACAATCCCACTCAATTGATGTGTTTGAGCATGGAATTGACAATAAAGCAGGATAAAACAAACAGAAAAAAATCCCTTCATTCTATCCAATTAGGGAACGAATAATTTTTGACTTTGGTCATGAAAACGGAAGATGTATTGTCCGGACGACAATGTTTTCCCTTTCAATTGCTCCAATTTTCCTTTCTTCACAAGTTGACCCGAAATGCTGTAGATTTCCATGTCTGTATCTAAAGACAGGTCTTTCGCAAGAATCCCTTGAACTGTCGAATAATAGATTTGTACATGGGAAGATAATTCATCAATGGAACTAGCATTATAGATCAGTTCAATGTCGTCCAAGAGTACCTCATCATTTGCGGCACCACCACCAGGATTTTTATTTGTCGCGAATGTCAAAAGTATAAATTTAGGAACGGGCATAAACGTACTTGCTTCGGGTACAAAAGGCGCCGAAAAACGCTGCCAGTTTCCACCAGTTGGAGAATAATTCAATTCTGCACGTGCCACCACATACGGTTGAGAACCGGCATCAATTGGATCATGCACATCCGCACTGTCATGGATTATGGCATGCATACGAGCTTGCTGTCCAGTACCAGCTGTATATTTTGCCCAAAACACAACTGAATCAGGAACAACGGAAATCGATTCCGAAAATAAAGGGTCAGCAGTTTTAGAAAAATTATAATTCAAGGGACTTGAAGCCGATGTACTACCCATATTGATTTGACCCAAAGTTAAGGTACCATTTGCAACAATGCCCAAGGTACTTTTGGACCAAACTCTT
>JBJTMU010000072.1:0-24612 GCA_046070685.1 Flavobacteriales bacterium
GCAATAACTGCTACAGCAACTGCGATTGAAAAAGATGAAAATGGGATTTTCAAAATGCCGATTCATGAAATGTGGTTGACAAATTTCCAAAGTGAATTATTAGACAATGGCATCATTTACCGTTTGGAAGATGAAGATGGTTATCCGGTTTTATATTCAAACACCAACAAAGAGAAATTAACAGAAGTAATTACTGAAATGCTTGATGCATCTGAACAGTATGCAAGCATTACAAAAAATCCGATGGCAATCAAATTTGTGGAAGCAGCCATTCGCTACCAAATGAAGGATGTGAAAAACGCCAATTTAATCTGGAAAACGGAAATTCCAAACCTGATGAAATTGACTGATTTGGATAACTTTACCGATGCAGATAAAGATGCTTTACGAACGGGAGTTATTTTAAGTGCTCAACAAATGATCCTTCGAGACAAATCCACTGCGAATGCACGAGCAATGCTTCAGCATGTGGCGAAATGGTTTGAATACGACAAAGATTTCATCGCATTTTACGAAAAGAAATATAATAGTTTCGAAACAGAATAAATCAACATTTGAATCTTAAAAACTTAAAAAGGAAGTCTTCACTTCCTTTTTTTTATGCCCGTATATTTGAACTATGAAATGGAACATTCCCAGCTACTTGAAAAATAAATACATCCTCACAGGAATTGTATTCATGTTTTATTTTTTGTTTTTAGATGACTGGGATATTTTTACCTTGATTTCACAACAGCGCAAACTCAATCAACTGTCTGAACAAAACACAGAGATGTCAAATCAATTGAAAGAAACCAAACAGGTTTTGCGACGCTTGAAAAATCCAGATTATTTAGAGGCTTATGCGCGATCAGAAAAGTTTTTCAAACGTGATGATGAAGAAATCTTTGTAATTACTTATAAATAACCATCGTTCGATCCACCAAACGCATTTCGGGGTAATAATAACCCAAAATTTGGTCAAATGTATAGCCCTTTTTCGCCATGTTCATGGCTCCTTCCTGACAGAGTCCAACCCCATGGCCGAATCCTCTCCCATGGAGCACCATTTCATCACCAATTATTTCCGCATCAAAAAAGGTTGACTTCAATTTAAATTGCTCCCTTAAATCACGAAGTGGAATTCCATAAATTGGATGAATATAAAAAGCTGCTCGTTGATCTTGTTCAAAATGTTGTAGCCGCTCGTTACTCAACGAATCCCAAATAGGATAATTGTATTTATCCACCAAAAAATTCGTCCATTGATCTTTTGGAATGTGCTTCTCCCACTTCGCTTGCTGCGTGTGAATGCAAAACGTATCCTTAAACGAACATAAATTAGGGATTTCTTCATTCCAAACATAATGTGGCTCAGATGTTTGTCCACCGCAATTCGCATGAAAATACGTTGGATATAGTTCTCCACCTTGATCAATCATTACGAGTCCACGCGTTTGGTGCACTGCCGAATCAATTAGAACAGTTGCACTTCGATGGTGTAAATACGCCTGACAGTGAACGCGATCGCATAAATTGTATCCATTGTCCTTGTGTTTGTTCCAATATTTCATGGCGTACGTTCGACTGATCACCGCTTGAGCCTTGTAATAATTCAACCGTTGACCTGGACCACCTTCCGACTCGACGACTCCTTCCAAGTAAATCTCCATGTCTAAATTATTGATCAAGTTCAAGGCTTCTTTTCGAATTTCGACATCGAAATCTCCTTCATAAGAACGCTGCTTGGCAGAAGGTGAAATCAAACGCACTTGCAAATAATCTTCTTGTTTGTCCTGAATCAATCGGATCGACTTCCCTCTCCCCTTTTCAAGTCCATTTACCACAACTTTCGCAAATCCGCCAGCGTAAGAAATGCGCAAAACATCCGCAGGACCCAGTTTCGCCAATTGAATCGAATCTTTGAACACAAAATAAGTTCCCTTCCCTACGATTCCTTCTAACTCTTTAATCGACTTATCAGAGAAAATCCCCACACGAATATTCTGGGCACCTAATAAGGAGGACACGAACAACGATATGGCGAAGATAACTTTTAACATCAATGTAAGAATTGAATGATATCCGATGCGATTTTTACACTACAACCTTCTTGACCTAACAAGGAAATGAGTTCATCGTATGAATGCAACATGTCCGCTCTCTCTGAATGTCCATCCTGCAATTTCTCTAATTCTTGCACCATTAAATCTGTTCGACATTCGTGCTGAATTAATTCACGAACAACTTCTTTATCCATGATCAAATTCACCAAAGAAATGAATTTGATATGAACCAATGCTTTTGCGATTCGGTAAGACAAAGCCGAACTTTTGTAACATACGACTTGTGGGACACGAAACAAGGCCGTTTCCAACGTAGCTGTACCTGAAGTCACCAAAGCCATATTTGCTTGATTCAGTAATGCATACGTTTGATTTTGAATTAAACTCACTTTGTCATTTAGTTGAAACTCCTCATAAAACGACAGGGGTAAATTCGGAGCAGCGGCGATGACTATTTGATGAGATGACTGAAACGCTTCAGCAGCTTTTAACATCAACGGTAATTTCTTTTTTAACTCTTGTTTTCTACTACCCGGCAACAAAGCAAGAATAGGCTTGTTGGATGTTAGATTTAAATCTTGCGTACCACCCGATCTAAAACGTTGGATCTCATCCAACAACGGATGTCCAAAATAGTGTGCTTCCGTTTGAAATTTTTGATAAAAAGCAGGTTCAAAGGGCAAGATGGCGTACATCCGATCCACATCCCTTTTGATTTGAAAAATACGTTTTTCCTTCCATGCCCAAACGGTAGGAGAAATATAACAAATGACTTTGATTCCTTTTGATTTGGCCCATTTCGCCATGCGCAAGTTAAAACCGGGATAATCTACGAGTAACAAAACATCCGCTTGAAATGCCTCTATTTGCTCCTTACATAATTTAAAATTCCGAAGGATGGTTGGGAGATTTTGAAGCACTTCCACGAAGCCCATGAAAGCGAGGTCACGAATGTGTTTTTTCACAGTCACCCCTTCCGCTTGAAGTCGATCTCCACCCCACGCTTGAAATTCAAATTGCGCGCTTTGTTTTTTCCATTCATGCACCAAATTCGCTGCATGCAGATCACCTGAAGCCTCACCGCTGACAATAAAAACGCGCTTTTTAGACATTATTTAATCAAATTCACATACACCATAAACGGCGCAAAAGTCAACATCCCTAAAATAATTCCGCGGGTAAATGCATATTTCTCACGATTCAAGAAAAGGTAAAACCACAATAAATTTGGAATCAATCCCAAAGACAAATAACGACTTTGAAATTCCGCAGACGATCCAACTTGCTCCCAAAGGAACGAAAAAGTTGTTTGATAAGCTTGTGCTAAAATCAAAACAATAAGAGGTAAAAAAACAAATGGCGTCAGAATACCAATGAGGTAACCAAGGACATGGTCTTTTGTTATTTTCTTCATAATTTCCAGTTTTTCAATTGTTTTAATGTTTCATAGGATGTCAGATCAAAATGAGTTGGAACGACACTCACGAATCCTTTTTTCAAGGCCTCCAAATCGGTATTTCGACGTTGATCAACATCCGCAAATTCACCTGTTAGCCAAAAATAATCGCGTCCATATTGATCTTGTCTTTTTTCGAATCGATCGGCCCAATACGCATGTGCTTGCTGACACATTTGAACCCCTTGAATCTCGTTTTTTTTCAACTTAGGCACATTGACATTGAGACAAACACTTTCTGAAATCGGTGATTGCAACAATTGAGCAATGATTTTCGCTCCAAAGAATTGTGTCGCCGAGAAATCTGCATCTGCAGCGTAATCTGCTAATGAAAATCCAATGGATGGAATTCCCTCCATCGCACCTTCAATTGCCGCTGACATGGTTCCGGAATACAAGACATTCGTGGATGAATTCTCGCCATGGTTGATGCCAGACAAAATTAAATCCGGACGACGATGGAGCACTTCGTAGATTCCCAATTTGACACAATCCACCGGCGTACCTGAGCAAGCGTATGCTTCTGTTTCTGGAAAGAGACGACAAGCATCTAAACGCAAGGGATCATGAATCGTAATCGCATGTCCCATCCCGGATTGTGGTTTGTCCGGCGCTACAACGACAACTTGACCGAATTGCTTCGCCATTTCAACCAGTGCATGAATACCTTTCGCATTCACACTATCATCGTTGGTTACTAAAATGAGTCGTTCGTTTTCCATGGATTACTTCGCGTAAAATTAGGCATTAATCAGTTTTAATTTTCTACTTTTGATAGACGATATGAACAATTTAAAATTAATAAGTCCGAGTCAAACGAAAGCTTTTTGCTTTGTTTCCATCGCGCCTTTGCGAAAAGAAGCAAGTGATGCTTCTGAAATGGTTTCTCAACTTTTATTTGGTGAACCAATAGAGGTTTTGGAATACGCTCAACCATGGATCAAGATACGAACGATATTAGATGGTTACGAGGGTTACATGGACATCAAACAAGTGTTGCCGCTCACCGAGAAAGAATTTCGTCGATGGATGGATAATCTGACCTATCAACAAGAAAACACCCTTTGCTTGTCAAGTTCTATCGGAACCATTTACAGCTCAAAAGGCAGCATGATCGGTGACGAAACTTCATTTCAAATTGGAGATTTGGAGCTACAGTGTGAACGAAAACCGGAAGTAAAAAACAGCATTTGGGAAGACGCTCTGGCTTATTTGAATGTTCCATATCTCTGGGGAGGAAAGTCCATTTGGGGAATTGATTGTTCTGGATTTGTTCAAGCAGTTTATCGCTTACATGATGTCAATTTACCACGTGACGCATACGAACAAGCAGAAATCGGGAACACTATTTCATTTGAAGATTGTCAAGAAAACGACTTGGCCTATTTCTCCAATGCTGCAGGGAAAATTATCCATGTAGGTATCCTTGGAAAAGACAAACAAATCATTCATGCTTCCGGAAGAGTGCGCATAGATGAGCTCAAAGAAGAAGGAATTTGGAATGAAACTTATGAAAAATTCAGCCATACTTTATCACACATCAGAAGACTTTAATTACGATATTTGCATTCAATAAAACAGTAACATGAGAGATCAAGCTATTTTCGACCTGATTAACGAAGAAAAAAACCGTCAATTACACGGCATTGAATTAATTGCTTCCGAGAATTTTGTAAGCAACGAAGTGATGTCAGCAATGGGCAGCGTGTTAACCAATAAATATGCAGAAGGACTTCCTGGAAAGCGTTATTATGGCGGATGTGAAGTCGTTGACAAAGTGGAACAATTAGCGATTGATCGTTTGTGTCAACTATTTGGCGCAACATGGGCGAATGTACAACCACACTCAGGTGCTCAAGCAAATGCTGCGGTGTTTTTAGCCTGTCTTCAACCGGGAGATAAAATTTTAGGTTTTGATTTATCACACGGAGGACATTTAACACATGGATCTCCAGTAAATTTCTCCGGAAAATTATACCGTCCGTTTTTCTATGGTGTTTCAAAAGAAACGGGACTAGTGGATTATGATTTAATGGAGGAAACGGCACGACGCGAGAAACCAAAAATGATTATTTGTGGTGCATCTGCCTATTCGAGAGACTGGGATTATGCACGCATTCGCAAAGTTGCTGATGAAGTCGGAGCTTTGGTATTAGCCGATATTTCTCATCCAGCAGGGATGATTGCAGCGAAGTTATTGAATGATCCATTGGATCATTGCCACATCGTTACATCGACGACTCATAAAACGCTTCGTGGACCGAGAGGTGGAATCATCATGATGCGTCATAACTTCGAAAATCCGTTTGGATTAAAATGGAACAATGGTAATTTAAAATCCATGGGAGCCTTGCTTGACGCAGCGGTTTTCCCAGGGATTCAAGGCGGACCATTGGAGCATGTCATTGCAGCAAAAGCCGTTGCATTTGGAGAAGCATTAGATCCATCATACACGACGTACATGAAACAAGTGCAAACCAATGCGGCAGTATTTGCAAAAGAAATGATCAATCTTGGATATACCATCATTTCTGGCGGAACAGATAATCACAGTATGCTCATTGATTTGCGATCAAAAGGAATCACGGGGAAAGATGCCGAAAATGCGTTGGTGATTGCCGACATTACCGTCAATAAAAACATGGTTCCGTATGACACTGAATCGCCATTTGTTACTTCAGGGATTCGCATCGGGACACCGGCTATTACTTCTAGAGGTGTGAAAGAAGATGAAATCAAGGCAATTGTAGCCTTGGTGGATCGCGCTTTAATGCAACGAAACGACACTCAAGCGATTGAACAAGTTCGCAAGGAAGTAAATGAATTGATGTCTAGTCGACCGCTTTTCGCTTGGTAACATGCGCTTTACCGGCAAGCGAGATCCATTTATTTTTTATGTTTGGTTAACAATTCTCATTCCTTTTGGCGGAATTTGCGGATTGATTTATTGGCAAGAAAAGGACCTTAACCCAATTTTCATCCTCGGTGGAGCCTGGCTTTTGTTGGGCATTCTTTTTTACTTGATCATTCGAAGTACATCTTACACTTTTTTAGATGACGACACTTTGCTTTGTCAAACGATGTATGTTTTCAAAAAACGAATTCCGATTTCATCGATTCATTCATTCGAAAAATCAAATGGATTGTATGCAGGAATTAAAATGAATACTTCTTGGAAATGCCTCATTATGAAATATGGAAAATACAAAGAGCTCCTCATTTCACCTGAAAACGAGGAGCTCTTTATCTCCGAAGTTGAACGCCGAAAGGATTTAATCAACCCATAATTTGTCTGTTGAACTTCCGTGACATGAATTACAAGCACCGGAAGTCAAGGAAGATCCCATCATTTTTTTATTACCTGTTGGTCCTGTAACAACCGGATAAAGTCCTTCAGGACTGAATTTCGCTGTTGTGTAGAAATTTCCTTTTCCGTCAATCATGACTGTTTGCTTCAAGGTTCCCGTTTCATTTGGACCTGTATAAAAATCAACCTTTCCACTTGAAACTGTGTTCATCATCGTAGCATTGTAAACCGTTCCAGCTGCGATAAAACAACCTTCACCTTCACCTCCTGAACGGTGGCATTGCATACAATTTTGACCTTTGTTGTGGCTCTTATTTGATCCAGCAGCACTGATGTTGTCTTCGTGACAATTGAATGCCCCTTCACAAGAGTTTAAACTTAATCCAAGTGCGGAGCAAAATAAGGTCGCTCCTAAAAAAGCATTGATTCTTTTCATGTTTATTCGTCTTCTTTATTCATGGTTGATAATAATTCATAAGCTCCTTTGCTTACATATTTTCGATTGATGAAATCCATCTCATTCACTGGTTGAATGGCCGTTCGATCTCCTTGCGTTGAAAGAATCTCGATTTCCACCGGAATAAAATGTCGATTATCGGCTGTTACGTATAACACATCTTTTCCACCAAAACTAACAATGGATTCAGTTGGAACAACAAAATGTTCCATCTCATCTACATTAATCTCCGCTTTCAAATAAGATCCGGGAACAATTTCCTTCGGCAAATGCTCAAAATGACAATGAACCTTTACAGTGCGGTCTGATCCGATTTCACGTCCAATTAAAAAGATTTTCGCACTTGTTTTTTCTTCTGAATCGATGAAAGTCAAATTGACCAACTGATTCATTTTTAGCATTTTCAAGTACTTTTCGTAAACCGTTAATTCCGCATGGGCATGCTGTAAATCAATTACTTCGAGTAAATTATCCTTCGGGTCTGCAAACGAACCCACGTTTGTATTCACCTTCGTTACGACACCTGCAAACGGCGATTTAATTTTTTGTTCACGTTGAATCACGCCATTTTTCAAACTAGCGATATTGACGTTTGCCATTTGTAATTTGACATTTAATCCCGCAAGTTTTGCTTGAGCCACCTGCCAATTACTTTTTGCTAATTGGTAATTTTTCGCACTTCCAGCTTCTTTGTCTAAAAGCGATTTTTGACGATCCATCTCCGCTTTTAAAAACTCCATGTTACCTTGGACTTCCAAATAGTCTTGTTGTAACTGAATGATTTCTGGGTGCTCCACGACCAATAATACATCTCCTTTGGAAACACGCATTCCATCCAGCACTTTAATGTCACGAATGTATCCTCCAAAAGGAACAGAAATGTAGGACTTATTTTGCGGCGGCACATCAATCATCCCATTCGCAAAAATGCTCATTCCGATGAATGACTTTGTCAAAGTCGTACTCTTAATACCAAAAGAAAGCACCTGTTTCCCTGTCAATGTTAACACATCTGACTTTGTCGTTGGTTTATCGACAACTGTTTCTTGTTTGGTATTTTCTGAGCAGGAAATCATCGTGATTAGAACGATGCTCCATGCAAATAGTTGGAAAAGAACTGATTTTTTCATGATATTTTATTTTTTAGCGGTACCAATTCAATTGGATGCTTGTTTGATTATATTGATTAATTAACTGTAAATAAGACAACTCCAATTCACTACGTTGTTGTTGAATTTGAAGAAATTCAATAAATGAAATTTCGCCAACCTCAAATTTTGCTTTCGCATCTTCGGAAAGAAATCGCAGTTCATTGGTTAATTGCCCTCCTAATTTATCAATGTTCGCCGAAATCAAATTTAAACGATCCATTAGTTGAGTATATTCTAACTGCATGGCTTGTTTGGCTTGATCTAATTGCAAGGAATTTTGCTGTAACGCGATGGCGCTTGCTTCATTTCGATTCTTGTATCCACCCCAGAAGATGGGCACATTGGCACCTACCATGTATCCTTGAAAACGATTTGCTTGTGTGAATTTTGTATCTACTCCATTGACGTTTTGCACCCCCACTAAAGTTTGATTAAAATAACCGACATTGAATTCCGGCAACTGACGAGACAAATTCACTTTTTTCTCTTGTAGAACAGTCGTTTCATTTTGTTGATACCACTGAACATACGGATGAGCCATCGGATCGATATTGCTCACATTTCGTGTTTGCATTTCGTATGTGGAAACGGCGATTTCAAGGGAACGATCATCCATTTTAATCAATGCAGCAATTTTTCTTTTTTCGCCGATTAATTCTGAATTTAACAGTGAAATGTCGTTCGCAATGCGCATTCGCTTCGTCTGCACAAGGGCAAAGTCCAATCGACTGATATCCTGAAGTTCAAGTCTGATTTTTGACTTTTCCTCCAATATGAGTAAGGAACTATCTAAACTTTGCAAGTACTGAATCTGCGCCTTCAAATATGCATAGTGATCAAAGGACATGGCCAATTTCTGTGTCAAATCTTTGACCAAAACATCCGCTTCTAATTGAGACAATTTCCCTTTCTCAAGTCCCAATTTCTTCTCATCTTGAAAAACAGTTGGAAATGGAATACTTTGATTAATGCTAATGTTATTGTCTTTGTTGTAATAGGAGTTGTATTGTCCAACCATTCCATTCAAGGTCGTTTTTGGCATTTCAGCCATGGATCGTCCCAAGACAATTTGTTTTTCTTGTTCCAACCTTGCTGCTGTAATTTGACCATTCTGTGTCAACATGCGTTCGTAAGCTTGCTGATAATTCATAGTTGTTTGACCAAAAAGATGACCAGATCCAATCAATAATAGTATCATTAAGGACGCACTATTTCTTTTCTTACGTTTCATCGGTTTCTCAAAAATCAAATATAGAATAGGTAAAATAAACAAGGTCAACAATGTCGCACTGATGAGTCCACCGATCACCACTGTCGCCAATGGTTTCTGAACTTCTGCCCCACTTCCATGCGACAAGGCCATTGGTAAGAAACCAAGAGACGCCACAGCAGCCGTTAACAAAACTGGACGCAAACGAGAACCTGTTCCACGAATGACCACCATCATCAAAGGCAGACCGCTTTTCCTTAATGTATTAAATTCAGCAATGAGCACGATGCCATTGAGTACGGCGACACCAAACAAAGCAATAAATCCAACACCAGCTGAAATGGAGAATGGCATATCTCTGAAATACAGTGCATAGATTCCTCCAATCGAAGCCAAAGGAATCGCAGAGAAAATCAAGGCTGCTTGTTTCAAGGATTGGAATGTCAAATACAAAAGGAAGAAAATCAACAATAAGGAAACAGGAACGGCAATCATCAACCGATCACGTGCATGAATGAGGTTTTCAAATGTTCCACCAATTTTTGGGAAATAACCTGTTTCAAACTTCACAGATTTTTTCATTTCCTTTTCTAATTCTTGAACGATACTTTCCACATCACGACCTCTCACATTGAATCCAACCAGAATGCGACGTTTGGCATCATCTCGCTGAATTTGATTTGGACCATTTTTAATCGAAATATGCGCTAATTCAGAGATTGGAATTTCTTTTCCATTGGCATTACTCACGAACAATTGACTTAAGTCAGTGATGTTATCACGGAATTCCGGTTTCAACTTCACCACTAATTCAAATCGTTTTTCGCCTTCAAACACAAAGCCTGAAGCTTGCCCAGCAAAACCTAAGTTCACCACGCGATTCACTTCGTCCAAAGAGACATCGTAACGTGCAAGCGCTTCTCGATCATATTCGACAATCATTTGTGGTAGGCCACTCATTTCTTCCACATATACATCTTGAACGCCTTTGATTTTAGACGCAATGGATCCAATTTGCTTCGAGTAAGTTGCTAATTTATCAAACTCTTCACCATAGATTTTCACCACCACATCTTGTTTTGCTCCGGTCATCAACTCATTGAATCGCATTTGAATCGGCTGTAAGAATCCAAAGGAAACATTCGGCAAACTCTCTTCCAATTTCGCTTGCATTTTGTTCGCCAATTCTTCTTTTGTATGAGCTGAAGTCCACTCATCCTTATCTTTCAAAATGATCATCAAGTCACACGCTTCCATTGGCATGGGATCCGTTGGAATTTCAGCTGTTCCAATTTTTCCGACCACGGATTTTACCTCTGGGAAATTATTCAAGAGGATTTTGGATGCTTTTCCAGTTGCTTCGATGGTCTTGGTTAAACTAGTACCGGTCATCAATCGCGTTTCCACCGCAAAATCTCCTTCATCCAAGGAAGGAATAAACTCAGCTCCTAGTTGCTTAAAGGCGAAAATACTTAACACAAACAGAATGCCGATTACAGACAGGACCATTTTTTGTCTGCGTAAAAGTGCTTTCAATACAGGTGTATATTTTGAACGAATGGCATTCACCATTTTATCACTGATGGTCACTTTCGTGTTGATTTTCTTGGAAAGGAACATGGACGAAATCATCGGCACATAAGTCAATGAAAGCACTAGAGCCCCAAGAATGGCGAAGATCACTGTTTGAGCCATCGGTTTAAACATTTTTCCTTCAATTCCAACTAATGCCAGAATCGGAAGGTAAACGACTAAAATGATGATTTGACCAAATACCGCGCTTTTGCTAAACTTAGAAGCAGATTCGTACACTTGCTGATCCATGTCGTCTTTTGTCAAAACGATATCCCCTCTTCGATGCAATAAATGAAGTGTCGATTCGACAATGATGACGGCTCCATCGACAATCAGTCCGAAATCTAAAGCCCCCAGACTCATTAAATTTCCAGAAACACCGAAAACATTCATCAAGGAAATGGCAATCAACATCGCCAAAGGGATCACAGATGCAACGATCAATCCGGCACGTAAATTCCCCAATAACAATACGAGCACGAAAATAACAATCAAGGCGCCTTCAATGAGGTTTTTTGTCACCGTTGAAATAGCACGATTCACCAAATTCGTTCGATCTAAATACACATTCAACTCCACTCCTTCCGGTAAATTGGATTCAATTTGAGCCATTTTATCTTTCACAAGTCCAATCACTTCTGAGGAATTTGCGCCTTTCAACATCAGTACAATTCCACCAACCGCTTCACCATCGGTGTTATAGGTCAAAGCACCATATCGAACGGCAGCTCCATAATGCACTTTTGCGACATCGCGAATAAATACAGGCATGTCGGAATCCGAGTGTTTCACTTGAATATTTTCAATGTCAGTCAAATTTCCAATGAGTCCCTCTGTACGAATATAAGTGGTCATTGAATTTCGCTCTATGTACGCCCCACCGGTATTCTGATTGTTGCGTTCGATTGCATCAAAGACATCTGTTACCGTAATTCCATTGGATCTAAGTAAAAATGGATCGATGGCAATTTCATACGTTTTCAAATTACCACCAAATCCACTGACATCCGCAACTCCTTTTACGCCAAGTAATTGACGTCGAATCACCCAATCTTGGATCGTTCTTAGTTCTGCCGGTGTATATTTTTTTTCGTAGCCATTTTTAGCTTTCAGCGTGTATTGATAAATTTCACCGAGTCCCGTGCTTAATGGTGCCAAGAATGGATCCCCATAACCAGGAGGAATCGATCCTTTGGCATCGGATAAGCGCTCCAACACTTGTTGTCGGGCCCAATAGATATCGGTGTCTTCGTTGAAAACAATGGTTACCACACTTAGACCAAAACGACTAAAAGAACGTATTTCTTCAATTCCAGGAATGGTGGCCATGGATTGTTCCACAGGAAAAGTGACAAATCGTTCGATGTCCTCCGCTCCGGAAGATGGAGAAACGGTGACAATTTGCACTTGATTATTGGTAATATCTGGAACGGCATCAATGGGTAATTTAGAAAGTGAAAAAACTCCCCATGCGATGATTCCAAGTGTCAATACAGCAACAATTAATTTGTTCTGAATCGACCAATGAATGATGCGATTTAACATAAAATAAAAGAAAAATAAAAGTAAATAATTGTGTGAATATCAGCGAATTGCTGAATCAATTATCCCAATTGAGGCGGTTGCCAGATGGAATGAAAATCATTCCCAATAAATGAAATCAACTTACTATTGTTTTTGTGTGCTTGATCACACACTTCTTCATTCGAATTCACAACAGGAGTTGGTTCTTGAAACTTTTCGGTAAAATAAACCGTTGCCACTTGAACCGTCGTTTTCAACGGAAGTTTTTCGTGGTCTTTGTCAAAATCAGTAAACTTATTGAAGTAATGTTCCTTGATGAATGAAATCACATCACCGTCTTTTGACTCAGCCTGGTATTCTTGATAATGCTCCATAAATGCAGAAACATTTAACAATTGAATCCCTTGCCAGTTGGGTGCTAGCGACAATAACGAGAAATAAAGCATTAAAACAAAGCTTATGAATTTCATAAAACAAAGTTACGTTTAATTCTCTGTTATTCAGTATTGCCAATTGATTTAACAGCAATTTAACATACGAATAGGATAAATTTTCAGGTCGAAAATCCATCAATTTTACTTTGTCTTTTAATTTTAAGTAATTTTAAAAAAAATCAATTTTATGTTTCGTCTTTCCATTCTAATTGCTTTATTCACGCTTGCTTCTTCTGCTTATGGACAAGAAAACGCTGTCCATTGTTCGAAGCGTGACCACCGCATTCAACATACGAAAAGTGCCACATTAACCGTTGCACAAATCGCAGAAACAGAAAAATACGATGTGCATTTTTACGGCTTGAATTTAAGTATGACGAATACCTCCACGTATTTAAGTGGAACGGGTAGCATCCATGCAAGATCAAAAGTTCCGATGGATAGTGCTTTATTTGAACTATTTTCCAGTTTAACGATTACTGAAATTCGTGTCAACAGTATTCCAGTTGGATTCTCGCGCAACTTGAGTGCCGTAAAGGTCCCCGTGAATGTCAACGCAAATCAGTCGTTCATCATTGATGTCGATTATGCAGGAACCCCACCTACCGCAACCACCAATCCACTTGGCGGAAGCGGAATGAGTGCTGCTGCTTCTCCGTCTTGGGGAAATAAAGTAGTTTGGTCTTTATCCGAACCTTTTTCAGCCTTTGAATGGTTTCCCTGTAAACAAAGTTTGACGGACAAAGCCGATTCATGTGCGGTGTCAATCACTGTTCCAGACACGTGTAAAGCGGGTTCCAATGGTACGCTTGTTCATGTTACTCCGCTTGGAAATGGATTCACCCGTTACGACTGGAAACATGGTCATCCAATTGATTACTACCTGATATCGGTGTCGGTCGCGAAATATGTTGAATACAACGTTTATGCGAATCCCGTCGGAGCACCACATCCCATACTCATTCAAAATTACATTTACGATAATCCTGGCACCTTACCCAATTTTCAGGCCGACATCGATGAAACAGCGGCATTTATTGAATTGTATTATGATTTATATGGACCTTATCCCTTTGAAGATGAAAAATATGGACATTGCATGGCGCCGATTTCAGGAGGAATGGAACATCAAACCATGACCACACAAGGTTTTTTCGAGAAATCGTTGACTTCGCATGAACTTGCACATCAGTGGTGGGGAGACAATGTAACATGTGCGTCCTGGTGTGATATCTGGTTGAATGAAGGATTTGCTTCCTACAGTGAATATTTGATGTTGGAACATTTGTATCCGGGACAACAAGGACCTAAAATGCAGCAGGTGCACAACAGTGTCATGAATCAAGTCGGCGGAAGTGTTTGGGTACTTGATAGCTTGAACGAAAGCCGCATTTTTAGTGGACGCCTCACCTATGACAAAGGCTCAGGCATTATTCACACGATGCGATACATCATTCACAACGACTCGCTGTTTTTTGATGCCCTTCGTGCTTTTCAAATCGCTTTTAAGGACAGTACATCCACCGGAATTAACTTTAAAAATTTCATGGAGAATTACACCGGAATTAACCTAACGCCTTTCTTTAATGAATGGTATTTTGGTGAAGGATATCCCACCTATTCGGTGAAATGGAATCAAACCGGAACGGATGTCGCACTTGAAATTTCACACATGCCATCCATGCAATTGGTGACGCCCACCTTTACCAACCCTATTGACTTACGTTTTGTCAGACAAGGTCAGGCCGATACGATTATTCGTTTTGACATCCATTCCAACCAAGAACAATTTAGTATTTACAATATCGGACAAATCACAGGTACAATTACGATTGACCCAAACAACTGGATTATCAATCAAATAGGCACCATTTCAGAAGATCCGAATATTCATCTGGGTTTGAATTCAATCGCAGAGGTAAAGGACATTCAAATTTTCCCTAATCCATCAAATGGTCAATTTACACTTAAAAATCTACCAGAAGGAACGCATGAATTGAACATTTACGATGCCACTGGTAAAAAAATCGCAGCTCAAAAAGTAACCAATTCTGAAATGATTCGTCTAAGTCCCCTAGTTGAAGGAACATACATTTTAAGTATTGAATTAAATCAACAGATGAGAAAAAACATGTTACTTCAAATAATTCATGATTAACCACGTTAGACAAACTAAAAACAACAACATGATTAAAAAAACAAGCCTCATTGCTGCCTTATTTTTAAGTGTTAGCGCTTTCTCTCAGCATTTGAAAATCAGTGAGATAAACATTTCAAGCGGATCAGGAAACGCAGAAAAATTCGACGGAACATTGGATAACTTTAAAATCCTCGCACCAAATTCAAGTATTTTAACAAAGGACTTTAGTCAATTTCATCCAGAAGGATTCCCCATGTTTATGCCACGTGGGATGAATCAGTCCTCTTATTACAGCCTACAACTAGGATTACAATGTGAAAAAATGCCACGTGCCACTTTTCGAGTAGGGATTACACATGTGAGTAATTGGGGAGCTCTTTCCACATCTGGCTCTTACTCAGAATCCGGCCATTACGACACGTTAGTATCAACCCAGACAGGTACCTTAACCATCATTGACACGACTCGTTCCAAAAGCTACCATATGAATTACTACAACCAACAAATCAGGTTGGATGGAGCCATGATTTTCCGCATGTTTGGTGAGAAAAGATGGTCTTTACAAGCCGGACTAGGAGCTTCAATCGGAATGAGTTATATGGCGAAAACGGAACTACATTATTCGGAATATACTGCTGGCAACTATAACTATTCATCTAACACCATACCTCAAAACAACAATGTTGATATAAACGAAAGTTTTAAGAATAAAAATGCACTTGGAGCGTCGTTATATATTCCGCTAGGATTTGATTTTGGACTTGGTAAAAAACGTGACTTCTGGATGCCGTTCCATTTGTATGCTGAAATGCGACCAAGTTTGAACATTCAATCAATCAGCGGAATTGGTACTTCTTTCAGTCCAGGAATGAATTCTGCCGTTGGACTCAGAGTAAAAATCTAGTCGATTTAAACCATAATGATTCTAAATAAGAGCTTTCTCAGATGAGAGGCTCTTTTTTTTTGCCTTTTTATCCACATTTTTATGGAGGAATTAAAAGGAAAAAGTAAATTTGTGTCGCTTTAACAAACCTATTTACACTTGGTTTGTTGGTGATTATAGAACCGAACAAAATTGTTCTTATGCAAGAAATTTCAACAAGTGCCAATTACATCCCCTTATTACTCCAAGTAATTGTAGCAGGTGGATTTGTGATTTTTACCTTATTTGTCACCCACAAATTATCTCCGAGAATCAATTCAGAACGCAAGGATGAAAACTTCGAATGTGGTGTAGAAGCTGAAGGAAATGCTCGTTTCCCTGTTTCCATTCGTTACTTTATGACCGCTATTTTATTCGTTCTTTTCGATGTAGAAGTTATTTTCTTTTATCCGTATGCGGTGAATTTTTATGAATTAAAAATGGAAGGCTTGCTAGCCTTAATGATGTTTGTTGGATTCTTTCTGATCGGTTTCATTTACATTAGATTAAAAGGTGCTTTAGAATGGGAAAAATAGAAGACTTAGAAGTCATCAATGGTGAAGGTTATCAATTGACGACATTAGACAAAGCCATCGGACTTGCGCGTGCAAATTCAGTTTGGCCTCTACCCTTTGCAACATCCTGCTGTGGAATTGAATTCATGGCAACAATGGGTAGTGCGTACGATTTATCTCGATTTGGAATGGAACGTATGTCCTTCTCGCCTCGTCAAGCGGACCTATTAATCGTAGCTGGAACCATTTCAAAAAAACTTGGACCCGTATTGAAAAAAGTTTACGAACAAATGTCAGAGCCGAAATGGGTTCTTTCTGTTGGAGCTTGTGCTTGTTCAGGTGGGATTTTCGATACGTATAGTGTATTGCAAGGAATTGACCGCATCATTCCTGTTGACGTGTACGTTCCTGGATGTCCCCCAAGACCAGAACAAATCATTGATGGGGTGATGAATATTCATGAATTAGTGAAAAACGAATCCAATCGTCGTCGTTACAGTGATGAATACAAGCACTTGTTACAAAATTATAACATAGAAATCGAAGATGGAAAAGCTGAATAATGAAGCCATCTTGAAGTCCATTCAAGAAGCTTTCCCGAACGATGTTTTGTTTCATGAAGAACCTTATGGACTATTAACCATAGAAGTTAGTTCGAACAAAGCACATGAAATCATTGAATGGTTGAAAAACCATGAAACGTTAAGCGTAAACTATCTAACCAATATTGCAGGTATTCATTACCCAGATGATGCTGGACGTGAATTCGCGGTGGTTTACCAACTTCATAGCTGGAAAAATCAATTCAGACTTCGTTTGAAAGCATATCTTGCTAAAGAGAACGTTCAAATCCCCACATTAACGGATGTTTTTGCCGGAGCAAACTGGATGGAAAGAGAAACATTCGACTTCTTCGGAATTGAATTTGTCGGTCACCCGGATATGCGTCGAATTTTGAACGAAGACAGCATGGATTATTTCCCGATGCGCAAAGAACACGTGCTTGAGGACGCTACTCGCGAAGATAAAGATGATCGTTATTTTGGACGTTTTAATAACTAAAGATGAGCGAATTAAAAAATAAAGAAGCGTTTGCTCAATCGAAAGAAACGATTGATGGAAACATCGCGACCATAAACTTTGGTCCTACCCACCCTTCCACACACGGAATTTTTCAAAACATTCTAAAAGTTGATGGTGAGAAAATTATTTCATCTGAACAAACTGTTGGATATATCCACCGTGCATTTGAGAAACTTGCCGAACGTCGACCGTACAATCAAATTACACCGATAACGGATCGTTTGAATTATTGTTCCTCTCCTATTAACAACATGGGATGGGAAATGACAGTTGAAAAATTAATTGGTGCTGAAATTCCAAAACGTGTGCAATACATGCGTGTCATCATTATGGAATTAGCGCGCATTGCCGATCACTTGATCTGTAATTCTGTTATTGGCGTAGATGCTGGAGCACTGACTAGCTTCTTTTATCCATTTACGGAAAGAGAAAAAATTTATGAGTTATACGAAGAGATTTGTGGTGCTCGTTTGACAACAAACATTGGAAGAATTGGTGGATTCGAACGTGACTTCACACCTGCTTTCCACACGAAACTTCAGTCTTTTTTGAAAACGTTTCCAAAAGCGTTTGAAGAATTCGATTCGATGTTGGCTCGCAACCGTATATTTATGGATCGTACAAAAGGTGCTGGTCCGATTTCGGCTGAACGTGCGCTTTCTTATTCTTTCTCTGGTCCGAATTTAAGAGCGACAGGTGTTGATTATGATGTTCGTGCGATGCATCCTTATTCATCCTACGAGGATTTTGATTTCATCATTCCAGTTGGAGTAAATGGTGATACATACGATCGCTTTATGGTTCGCCAAGAGGAAATTCGTCAAAGTATTCGCATCATCGAACAAGCGTACAAAAACTTACCAGAAGGATCTTACAAAGCGGATTTACCTGACTTTTATTTACCTCCAAAAGGCGATGTGTACAACAACATGGAAGCCTTGATCTATCACTTTAAAATTGTGATGGGTGAGACAGAAATCCCTCCGGGAGAAGTTTATCACTCAGTTGAAGGAGGAAATGGTGAGTTAGGATTTTACCTAATTAGTGATGGTGGACGCGCGCCATATCGCTTACAATTTAGAAGACCTTGTTTTATTTATTACCAAGCATACCCTGAAATGATTTCTGGTATGTCTATCAGTGATGCCGTACTTACCTTGAGTAGTTTAAATGTCATTGCAGGTGAATTAGATGCATAATATGAAAGTTTCAAGTCCAAACCAACAAGATTTAACACCGGTAGAATTCAGCGCAGAAATGATGACTGAAATCAATCGTGTGATTGGACTTTTCCCGGAAGGAAAGTCTAAAAGTGCGTTGATTCGCATTTTGCATATTGTCCAAACTCATTTCGGTTGGACCAGTGTTCCTGCGATGAACAAAGTGGCTGAGATTCTAGCTATTCAACCTATTGAAGTGTACGAAGTTGCTACTTTTTATACGATGTTCCATTTGAATCCAGTTGGAAACTACGTATTTGAAGTTTGTCGTACCGGACCATGTATGATTGTAGGTAGTGATGATATTATCGCGTACATCGAACAAAAATTGAATATTAAAGTGGGTGAAACCACAGCTGATGGCATGTTCACCTTGAAAACAGCAGAATGTTTAGGTGGATGTGGTTATGGACCTGTAATGCAATGTCAGTACAAGTTCCATGAACATTTAACAAAAGAAAAAGTTGACGAAATAATTGAAGCTTATCGAGAAGCTTCGATGACAAAATAAGGCATTATGGCAGGAAGAAAATTACTTCTAGAAAACGTTCATATTCCGGGGATTGAAACATTTGATGTGTACCGCAAAAATGGTGGTTATGCATCCGTGGAGAAAGCCTTGAAAAAAATGACACCTGATGAAGTGGTGGAAGAAGTGAAGAAATCTGGACTTCGTGGACGCGGTGGCGCTGGATTCCCAACTGGGATGAAATGGTCATTCTTGGCAAAACCGGAAGGAGTTCCAAGACACCTTGTGTGTAATGCGGATGAATCGGAGCCAGGAACGTTTAAGGACCGTTATCTGATGGAAAAAATTCCTCATTTGCTAATCGAGGGTATGATTACATCGAGTTATGCATTAGGTGCAAACTTATCCTTCATCTACATCCGTGGTGAGTTTATGTACGTGTTACATATTCTTGAAAAAGCAATTGCCGAAGCATACGCAAATGGTATGCTCGGTAAAAATATTATGGGATCTGGTTTCGACTTGGATCTTGTGGTTGCTCCAGGTGGAGGTGCTTACATCTGTGGAGAAGAAACTGCATTGCTAGAATCTCTTGAAGGAAAACGTGGGAATCCACGAATGAAACCACCATTCCCAGCTGTAAAAGGATTATGGGGTTGTCCAACAGTGGTGAACAATGTTGAATCCATCGCTGCAGTTGTTCCTATCGTGAATGAAGGTGGAGATGCGTATGCACAAATCGGACTAGAAAGAAGTACCGGGACTAAACTTATTTCTGCAAGCGGAAACTTGGTTCGTCCAGGTGTTTATGAAATTGAAATGGGGATCTCCGTGGAGGAATTCATTTATGGTGATGACTATTGCCGTGGAATTGCCAATGGAAAACGCATGAAAGCGTGTATTCCAGGTGGATCATCTGTTCCAATTTTACCAACACATTTAGTGACAAAAACGGCTGCCGGTGAAAATCGATTGATGACGTATGAAAGCCTTTCTGATGGAGGATTTGCAACTGGATCTATGCTTGGTTCAGGTGGATTCATTGTTTTTGATGAGGACCAATGTATCGTGAAAAACACCTACACCTTTGCACGTTTCTACGCGCACGAATCTTGTGGACAATGTTCACCATGTCGTGAAGGAACTGGGTGGATGGAAAAAGTTTTACATCGCCTAGAGCATGGACACGGGACAATGGAAGACATCACGCTTCTTGAAGAAATCAACAAAAAAATTGAAGGAAATACAATTTGTCCATTAGGTGATGCCGCTGCTTGGCCAGTTGCTGCTGCTATTCGACATTTCCGTGAGGAATTTGAATGGCACGTAACTCACGCCGCAGAAGCACAAACAAGAAATTATGGTTTAATCCAACCTCGTGTTGAAGACATAAAAGCGCTATGATTAAAGTAACAATTGATGATATCGAAGTTGAAGTAGAACCGGGAACAACGATTCTCAACGCTGCTCGTCAAATTGGCGGCGAAGTGGTTCCTCCAGCTATGTGTTATTACAGTAAACTTCCAGGAACGGGAGGGAAATGTAGAACTTGCTTGGTCGAAGTTGCCGCAGGTTCAACAGCAGATCCTCGTCCAATGCCAAAATTAGTAGCTTCTTGCTCCACGACGGTAATGGATGGAATGATTGTAAAAAACAAAACAAGTGAACGCGTTCATGACAACCGCGGTGGTGTGGTCGAATTTTTATTGATTAATCATCCGCTTGATTGTCCCATCTGCGACCAAGCAGGAGAATGTCACTTGCAAGATTTAGGCTACGAACATGGTTCTGCGAAAACACGTTACCGCGAAGAAAGAAGAACCTTTGATCCAATCGACATCGGCAACAAAATCAAATTACACATGAATCGTTGTATTTTGTGTTACCGATGTGTGCATGTTGCCAATCAGTTAACCGATCAACGTGTACACGGAGTTATGCACCGCGGAGAGCATGCCGAAATCAGTACCTATATCGAGAATGCGGTTGAAAATGATTTCTCTGGAAACATGATCGATGTTTGTCCAGTTGGAGCCTTAACAGATAAAACATTCCGATTTAAAAGTCGTGTTTGGTTCTTGAAACCAATGGAAGCAGAATGCGCTTGTACCAAATGCTCAGGTAAAGCTGTCGTTTGGATGTTTGGAAATGAAATTTACCGTGTGACTGCACGCAAGGATAAATATGGCGAGGTAGAAAATATCGACGATAAAACTGCTTGGATCTGAAACGACTGTCGTTTTGACAAAAAAGACCTAAGTAAATGGAACATTATTGGTCCAAGAAAAATCGATCGTCATTCCGTAATTTCACAAGGGAAATATGCGACAAAAATGGATAAAGGACTAAATAAAATTGGATAATGGATACAGCATTGCTCATAGAAAAATCTGCGTTGGTATTATTGCTATTCCTCGTTTCACTTGGAGTTGCAGCGTACCAAACGTATTTTGAACGTAAATTGGCCGCTTGGATCCAAGACCGCGTTGGTCCAGATCGTGCTGGTCCATTTGGGATTTTACAACCAATTGCCGACGGAACAAAAATGTTCTTGAAAGAAGACTTCATTCCAGCAAAAGCTGATAAATGGTTGTTCATCATTGGACCTGGAATTTCCATGTTTACGGCATTGATCACCAGTTCAGTGATTCCTTGGGGGACAAACCTTCAATTATTCGGAAGAGACATCAGTTTACAAGTAGCCGACTTCAATATTGGCATTTTGTTTGTTTTTGGTGTTGTTTCAATTGGTGTCTATGGAATCATGATTGGTGGTTGGGCATCGAATAACAAATACTCCTTGTTTGGCGCTATTCGTGCTTCTTCACAAATGATTTCGTACGAACTTGCTATGGGCATTTCAGCGATTACGATTGTCATGCTTACAGGTAGTTTGAGTTTGAATGACATCGTTCAAAGTCAGCACGGAATGAATTGGAACGTTTTTTATCAACCGGTAGCTTTCTTCGTATTCTTCATTACTTCGTTAGCAGAATTAAATAGAGCTCCTTTCGATTTACCGGAGTGTGAATCGGAATTAATTGGTGGTTATCATACGGAATATACATCGATGAAACTTGGATTGTATTTGTTCTCTGAATACACTTCTATGTTTGTTTCTTCGGCAATTATGGCAACTCTATTCTTCGGTGGATATAATTTCCCTGGAATGGATGCCTTCTCCGGAAATCTACTCGCAATCTTAAGTGTCGCAGCATTTGCTGTGAAAATATTCTTATTCATTTTTGTGATTATGTGGATTCGTTGGACCATCCCTCGTTTCCGCTTTGATCAATTGATGCACCTTGGATGGAAAGTATTAATTCCTGTTGCTATTGTGAACATGTTGATTACCGGCTTAGTTGTAGCTTGGAATCAAGGTTGGATGTAAAAGAATCGATAAATGGAAAGTTTAACAAATAGAAAAAAGGTAGTTTCGGATAAGCCCATGACAATGTGGGAGAAAATCTACCTACCTGCCATTATTGGTGGGATGATGACCACGTTTAAGCACATGCTTCGTCGTCGAAAAACCATTAAATATCCAGAAGAAACACGCGTATTTGCTCCTGTTTATCGTGGACAGCACGTACTGAAACGCGATGAACAAGGTCGTGAAAATTGTACCGCTTGTGGACTTTGTGCAGTAGCTTGTCCGGCTGAGGCAATTACCATGACTTCTGCAGAGCGCGTAAAAGGAGAAGAGCATTTATACCGAGAAGAAAAATATGCTTCGAGCTACGAAATCAATATGTTACGTTGCATTTTCTGTGGACTTTGCGAAGAAGCGTGTCCGAAAGAAGCTATTTTCTTGACAGACCGCATCGTAACGACAGAATTTGAACGTGAAGATTTCATTTACGGCAAAGATAAATTGGTGGAATCTATGAATGATCGCATCGATATTACAAAAAGACAATTCACCGGTAAAAGAACAGAGAAATGAGTTTACAAATGATCTCCGTTATCTTGGGTAGTTTAACCATTGCATCTGCTTTGATGGTGGTATTAAGCAAACATCCCATTAGAAGTGTAATCTACTTAGTCATTACCTTCTTCTTTATTTCATCTTTGTACATCTTGATGAATGCGCAATTTTTAGCTATCGTAAACATGATTGTTTATGCAGGTGCGATTATGGTACTTTTCCTCTTCGTTTTAATGTTGTTAAACTTAAACAAAGAAAATGAGCCTGAAATCAACCGAACGAGCATTATCACTGCTGTGATTGCTGGTGGAACCTTGTTTATGGTATTGATCACTGCATTAAGAGATACCTTCCAATATGGAAAAGGATATGCACAAGGTAAAGTGCAAGACGCCGGTTTGGTGGAAAAACTTGGTGAATTATTGTTCTCAAAATACCTCGTTCCTTTTGAAATCTCTTCCATTCTCTTCATTGCAGCGATGGTTGGAGCCGTTTTATTAGCGAAGAGAGAAAAACAAATCATCGATTAAGAAAATACTATGGAACAGTTAAATAATATTGGCGCTTCGCTGGACTTCTACATTTTTGTGTCCATCGCGTTGTTCTGCATCGGAGCAATAGGTGTCCTGACAAGAAAAAACATGATTGTCTTATTGATGTGCATCGAACTCATGTTAAATGCCGTGAATCTACTTTTAGTGACCTTTTCGACATTTTTCGGGAATGGTGACGCACAAATTTTTGTATTCTTCATTATTGTGGTGGCTGCAGCCGAAGCAACAATCGGATTATCCATCTTGATTCTTGCTTACCGAAATAGTAAGTCCATTGATATTGAAATGTTCAACAAATTAAACGGTTAAGAAAATGGGAAAAGATATGTTATTATTGACCTTGATCTCTTTGCCATTAATTGGTGCAGCAATCAATGGAATGCTTGGAAAAAAATTACCAAAATTGGTGGTTGGATCTCTGGCAACAATCATGGTATTTGTTTCGTTTTTGCTCGGGTTGACCCTCTTTTCAGGGATCGACAAAACGCAAATTGTTCATTTATTTCAAGTAGCGAAATTTGATGATTTCACCTTGGATGCTAATTTTCAAATTGATTCATTATCGATTTGGATGACGTTGATCATCACTGGAATTGGTTCATTGATTCATTTGTTTTCAATG
>JBJTMU010000073.1:0-39576 GCA_046070685.1 Flavobacteriales bacterium
CATGAAAGTAAAATTATTTGTTTCAATATTTTTCATTTTTTCTTCAATAACCATATTCGGAGATTTATTCGCTAAAGAAATAAAACCAATAATGGACACCACCAAAATCATTGGAAAAGCATTGAAATCAACTATAGTAACAAGTCCTTGTCTGGGATCAACTTCAGACAAATCCACGGATTTAAAATGGTTACCCATTCTTGTGAAAAAGAAAGACATGATTGAGTTTCGTCCTGAAACGCAAAATGAAGAACTTTTAGAAAAGATAAAATCTAGCAAACAAAAAAATAAACTAGCTTCGAAAAGCTCAGTTGAAGGGTCAACCCTTAAAAGTACACCAACTATTGGTGCGAATTGGTTAGGTAACGTAAATAATGGCATGACGCCCATGGACAACCATTTGGCCATATCGAATAATGGTATCATAGTAAGTGTTTCGAATACCACATTAGAGATTGACAACTCACAGGGAAGCCTACTTTACTATAATGATTTGGTATCTTTTTTCAATGTATCATCAATCCAAGAAGTATGTGATCCAGTAGTAATTTATGACAATCAACAAGACCGCTTTATATTATTTTTCCAAGAAAGTTCTGGGACAGCAGCAGGTTCACAATTGTGCATTTGTTTTTCAAAATCCAATAATCCAGCAAATGATGGCTGGTGGAAATATACTATAACAGGTAACCCATTAAATGATGGCTCTTGGTTTGATTATCCTAAAATGGGTATTTCTACCAACGAATTATATATAACCGGCAATTTATTCTATGAATCAGGTGGTAATAATCAATCAATTTTATATCAAATTAACAAAGCAAGTGGTTATTCCGGTTCTGGATTAGATTGGAATTATTGGTATAATATTCCAGGAAGTCCTTTTACTTTATTGCCAGTTAGTTATGGTCAAAATGGAGGATATGGACCTGGTTGTTATTTAGTTTCAACAGAGTCAGCTGGGGATAACATTATTCATCTTTATGATTTAACAGATGATTTACACAATAATGCTTCTTTGAACCATTATGTTGTCAATACCCCATCCTATTCACCAGCGGCGGATGCAAATCAGCTAGGATCAAGTGATCTCTTAGATAACGGAGATAACCGAGTACAAAGTGGGTTCTATTTAAATGGTTTGATTCATTTTGTCTTTCACTCTGACATTAATAATGGTTGGAACGGCATTAATTACAATAGATTAAATGTCAGTACGTTGACAAATACATCCGCGACTTTTGGAATGTCCGGAACTTTTGATTATTCCTACCCATCTATTGCATCCTTTGGCTCAAATGTCAATGATAAATCAGTCATGATTTCATTTTTAAGAAGTGGTTCAAGTATTTATCCTCAGTGTAATGTTGTCAATTGTGATAATAACATGAATTGGTCTGCAAGCACTGTTGTTAAAGAAGGGGAAAATTTTGTTGATTTCATGACATCATCAACTGAACGGTGGGGAGATTACACAGGAACATGTCGGCAATACAACGCAACAAGTCCCAAAGTATGGGTGAATGGTATGTTTGGAAACATTGACAATGTCTTTGATACCTGGATTGCAGAAGTTGGGGTAAATTCGAGTGGACTCAACGAAATCCAAAAAGAGAATAAGGTGAAAATCTATCCCAACCCAATTGTTCAACAATACCATCTTGAATTTGAGTCAAATCAAGCAGAAACCATTGAAATACAATTATTTAGCTCAGAAGGTAAACAAATACAAAATTTGTATAAAGGATTATCTTTTATTGGTAAAAACACCTTCTCTTTCAATCAAGGAGCATTAGAAACAGGAGAGTATTTTATTATTGTCAAAACTAGTCAAAACCAAATCAGAATCAATGAAAAAATTATTGTTATTGGCAGCCATTAGTTTATTGATTTTTCAAGGTTTGACACAATGTCAAACGAGTAAAAAAGTAAAGCGACATAAAAATGAACCAAGGGAAATTATGCATCAATCGAATGATCAACAGAAATTAGATTCCATAAAAAAAGCAAAACAAAAAGGGAAACAATGACAAAATGTAAAAGCTTCATCTTTTTTACGGCAATGGTTTTCTCTGGTCTGTCTTATGCTCAAGTTGTAATCAATGAAAAAGACTTTAGCTCAAAAAACATATTAGCACAAATCTTTGATGGCGAGTTTCAAGAAGAGCTCAATGTTCAAAAATGGCCAGTTTCGAAAACACAAGCATTGGAATTGGATTCGGTTTTTCTTGACTTTACTCAAAATGCCTACACATTAATTGATACAATGTTCACCGTTCAATTTGACACAAGCTTATGTAAAATTGTTGTATTTAAAACGATGCAAGTGGATTCAAATGGTTGGATACAAGACTGCATCGGTTGTCCACCTCAAATAGGATTAGCTTATTTTGTTAAAAACAAGCAAAACTTTGAATTACAATTTTTCAAATTTAACCTAATGGTAAATGGACAAGGTTTTTATATCCCAAAATCACGAATTGAACAAATCGGACCTTCCGATTATGCATTCATATTAACTGAGGAAGTAAAACAAGATCAAGGAAAGGAGTATTGGTTTAACATCTCAAATGAATTTCATGAATTCCTGTCATTTGATTACTTTTCATACAAACCAAATGAGCTATCAAGTATCATCGAAAACTCAATCGAAATCATCAAGACAGAAAATGAATACTATGATTTAAACTTGAATTCGAAGATAACTCCTCTTGATTTATTAGAATCAGATAAAGCCTCCAAAATTAAACCTGTTAAAACGAAATTAATCTATAACCATACGGATATGACTCACCATATCCAGATGCCCTTTGGGTATTCAGTTCAACCTAAATAATTTATTAACTAAAAATCAATCAAATGAAAAAAATTATTTTCTTATCCTTTTTATCCTTACTAGTTTATAGTTGCTCAAAACCTGGTTGTACAGATCCTTCTGCAAAGAATTACAATTCTTACGCAAAGAAAAACGATGGTTCTTGCACCTATCAAACAAAATTGATTTTCTGGCAAGATCTAACAGCCGCAAATTCTTGGTCACCCCTAAATGTAACATCCCTAAAATACTATGTCAATGGTGTTTATATTGGGTCATCTTTAGCCAATGAATATTACCCATCTCAACCAAGCTGTTCAGCAACTGGACAAGCTTCATATACAATCGACTTAGGTAAAAATACATCTGGCTCCATTCATGTTGAAGTCAAAGACCAAACTGATTTCACTTGGTATGATGAATATGTTACTGTATCAAATGATGAGTGTAATTATTACAGAGTTTTTTAAATAAAAATACAATGAAAACAATTTTATTTTTTTTTATCACAACAACTATTTTAATGGCATGCTCAAATAGTTCTAACTCTGAAAAAGAATTGGAACTGAGAGAGCGTGAACTCGAATTAAGAGAGCGTGAACTATCCATTGAAAATAAATCAGATAATTACTCATCAAATCAATCAGAAAGTAATCAAAATTCTAGTTACTCTAGCCCATCTAGACAATCAGTTAGAACTGAAAGTGAATTGCGACAAGATCTATCGACAAAAGAGGCTCGTAACCCGAAAAATTATTTAAGTGTTGATTATAATTTAACATATAAAGTACTTTCGGGACAGGAAAAAATAAGTGGAACAATATTTAACTCTGCGACGCTAGCAACGTTTAAGGATGTCGAACTGATTGTCTCTTATTCTACTGAAACCAACACTAGTTTGGGAAGTGAAAATTTTATTATCTACGATTATATATACCCAGGAAATTCTGTACCATTTACAATTAAAACCTATTCACCTCAAGGAACAAAAAAAATAGGAGTGAAAGTCAAAACAGCAAAGAGCGAATAACACTATAATTACACTTTAAATTATGAAACATTTTTATTTTTTACTGACTTTAATATTGTTAACGAATATTAATGCTCAATCGTTCACACCAGGTTACTACATTATCAACAACTCAGCAGAATATTCTATTGCGAAACCAAGTGGAGATGACAACTATACCGACGAAGGTGGTAACCTATTCCAATATAATGTAGATGAGCTACAAATGAATTCAGGTGAAATCGTCATTGCATTCGAATTTTCCAAAGGAAAATACTATTGTTTTGATCCAAATGGAAGAATGGTAGTAATTCAAGGTGCAAATTGTTTGACTCCTGCTCCATTGACTCAAGGAGCCGGTGTAGGCTATATGTTAGAAACAATATCATTAATTGACGGAACAGAACTTACTGAAGGCTCCTATATCTGGATTATGGGGCAAAATGTTGCAAATTCTACCATTAAAGTTCAGATTGCTGATGGTGTAACTTTAGATATTCCACAAGACAAAATTATGCTTTATGGAGCCTACATTAAAAACATCATGAAGGAACAATTTTATAAAAAGGTTTCTGAATAATCGAACGAAGCACAATTTCTTTATTTGCAAATAAAAAATTGATTTTACATGTTAAAGAATAATTTCCAATCTCAACATTCAAAAAAAGCGTTAGAAAATTCTAACGCTTTTTTTGAATATTCCATGCTGTATCGTAGAATGAATCTCAAGGTAGATCGAAAACAATCGTTCAATCCAACTTTCTCCTTTTCTCTCTCCTACCCTTTCGGTTTCTCCACGTGACCATCGGCGTGTTTGGCAAAGCGTCCTTCTGTGACTGGATGCACTTGATCGTAGCGCGACCATGGCCATCCACCGAATTGTGTTTTTTGATAATCATCGAATGCTTGGTAGATTTCTTCTTTGGTGTTCATCACAAATGGTCCATGTTGCACAACGGGTTCTCCAATTGGACGTCCCTGAAGCACCAAAACTTTGGATGTTTCGCCGTTATTGCGTAAGAGTAAATCCATCGTTGGATCAACTTCTACCGCATGATAATGAGGAATGATTTGTCCATCAATTGTCAATTGATTTCCTTCGTAATAAAACAAGGTGCGATTCACCCCTGCTGCCGTTGCAGGAAGTGTCCATTGTGCATTCGCTTCCATGTGAATATTGTAAATCGCTACATGGTTGTTTTCGTCCGCAGCCCAAGAATTTGGCGGTGAACTAAGTGCGCGATGCTCGTTTAATTTACCCACCAAAACTTCGATGTGACTTTGGTTTCCATTTGCATCGCTTGCATCAAATTTAGGAACTGATTCCGACCAGATCATTTTAAAGTGCGGCTGAACCATTTTACTTCGTTTGGGTAAATTCAGCCAAATTTGGAAAAGCTCCAAGGGATTGTCTTTGTCTTGATTCAACAAGGGAAACATTTCCGAATGCTGTACCCCTTTCCCAGCTGTCATCCATTGAACATCGCCATTTCCATAGCGTCCAGCTGCCCCCAAAGAATCGGCATGATCGACCAAACCAGTGCGCACAACAGTGATGGTTTCAAATCCACGATGCGGATGTCCTGGAAAACCGGGAACTGTAGATCCGTGATACATGCGAAATCCATCCTTCACGATGAAATCCTGTCCCATGTGACGTCCTTCAAATAAGCTTGGATCGGGTCCAAGTTGCGCATTTCCTTTTGGAAAGTAATCTTCGTGGTGCACACAAAATAAAAATGGATCAGCTGTTTCCCATTGAAATCCCAAGGGACGAATACGTTTAATGCTATTTTGTGCTTCTTTCATGTCTTCTTTTTCTTTTGACCAGGATAAAAACGGGAAGGCTACCAATGAGGAAATCCCTAAACCTACTCTACTGATAAAATTTCTTCTTTCCATGGTGTGATTTTTTTTGTCAAAATTAATGGATTTCAAAAAGACTTTTATTGATAAATGTTAAGAATATCAAGCTCTTTTTTTGAACCATTCCACGAGTGCGTTGAATTCTTCGGGATGCTCATCCAACCAACGTCCTGCTACTTCGTTCGCATATCCTGATATATAGTAACAATAAGCTTCAAATACATTGGCATGAGCTAACTCATCGAAAAGTGGAATATACAATTCCCAATACAGGCCTTTTTTCTTTTTGCTTTTTTTATCCGTTAATTCACCCAACATGATAAAAAAGGACTTGGTGTTTTCGACAAACATTTCTTCACGAGATTTGTCCTTATTTTCTTCCAAGGTGTAATTCACGGCCAACATGGAAAGGAATAATTCCGCCGATGAAAATTCAGGGTCTGCATCCGGATTGACACGAATGTTGATTATTCCATTATTTTTTTCATCGAGATTAGCATGTCCGTCCATTTGCTTCATCAAAAGTGCATACGCTTTTTCAGAACGTTTAGTTGATGGTTCTAAGAGCAAGAAATAATTCAAAGCCAACATACTTCTGACTTTCTTTCCTTGATCGGCTAATACGTACCCGAGCAACATGTGGCTACTCGCATGAGACTTCTTCGTCTCGATTCCGTGTTCGATGATTTCTTGAGCTTTTGAAAGTTCACCAATGCGGTAATATTCCATTCCTAGGTTATAACAAAGGAGGTGGTCATAACCGAATTTTTTAATTCCTTGCTGAAACAACTTGATTGATTCTTCTGTTTTTCCAAGCTCATCAAGACATGCTCCTTTCACCAAATAGCCTGCCAGCACATTTTTTCCTTTGGATCCAATGACCATATCACAGTGTTGGATGGCTTGATTGTATTCTTTAACCGCTAAAAAGGTTAATGCCAATTCGTAATGCGCAAGTTCGGACTTTGGATCTAGTTTTAAGGCCTGGTTAAATTGTTGAATTGCGGCATTGTAATTATGCTCATCATAAAATTTGACCCCAGAATCAATGTAGCTTCCGATGTTAGGCGATTGTGAGTTTCCAAAAAAGGGAAGGAAGAAAATAATTAGAAATACAATTTTATTCATGGCTTTGATTTACATAAAACTAAGTAAAAAAGCCAAGTCCGACAACTAGAAAAACTTGAAATAGAATCGAGGGAATAATTAACGAATCACCAAACGGATTTCAACACGTCGGTTTAAACGACGACCTTCTTTGTTATCATTGGATGCTGCTGGATTAGCCAAACCATGAGGAGTTAAAACGAATGCGGACTCCTTCACTCCTTGTTTTACTAAGTAATTCTTGACTGAATTCGCTCTGTTTTTGGACAATTTCAAATTGTAAGCAACGCGACCAACATTATCTGTATGACCATCAAGGAAAATTTGAAATTGTTGGTAACGAGCTAAGAAATCCATTAAATCAGCTAATTCGTCATGATATTCACTTTTCAATTCAAAAGAATCAAATGCAAATAAGATGTTTTTTGGACGGTGAGATGCCAAAAATTCTTGCAACAGCTCTGGACTGATCACTGGCGCATCTGGATAGAAGGTATTTGAAACATCAATACCAAACTGTTGATTTAACTTAGCAATCTCCGCTTTTAGTTGTTCAGGATTAAGCTTATTTCCATTTTTTGCCAAGTTTGCAAAAGCTTGATTAAAGGAAGGATCATATTTTTGATTCGTTGCAACTAATTCCTCATTTAATTTTTGACGATCTGCATTATTTTGGCTTAATCCCGCTAATGTTCCCTTATTCAATTCATAAAGATCAGGCGCATTCGTTTGCATTAATGCGGCAATTTCTTTTAAAAGTTCCGCACGACGTGCAGGATCCGTTGTTTGTTGAAGTTCAGTAAATAATGCTTCAATTTTTTCAAATGCCGCTGGATTTTTCACTAGACCTTTAGCAACGTAATCGTACATACTGGCTTTTAAACTCGCTTCAAGAGCCGTTTTTTCTGAGTTATTCTCGGTGATTTCAGCCTGAATTGGAGCCAAGGCATCATTTTTTAAATTTTCCAACAAAGAGGCAACTAGCTGATCTTTTAATTGATCGTTTACGGCATTACTAGGCAAAGAAATCACCTCAGCAAAAATGAGTTTAGAAGTTTCCGATAATTTATTGTCATAGTCAGCTTGCTTCGCCAAAATATCCACTCTTGTCATCAGGCTTTGTCGAATTTGAGCTACTTGTTCATGATTTTGACTTGCTAAATCTGGAGAGATTTGATTCATTACCTTTTCTAATTCAGCCAAAAGTGCTTCGATTTTAGCAGGATCTTTTTCTGTTTTCAACGCTTCGATGATGCGATTCATTTCTGAAATAGCTGTCATTTTTTTGTTGTAGTCAGCTGTCATATTATTCAGGATCTGATCTTTCAGCGTATCTGAAAAATAATTCAACTTATTAAAAACAGCCGTTGTATTCTCCGTTAATTTTTTTGTTAATTCCTCCGATTTTGCGACGATATCGGTCATCGTTGCTTTCGTTAAATCCAACATCATCGTAGAAGCCGGTGAAGCAGCTAAAATTTCTAGCGTTTCCTGACTACGTTCAATTTTAGATAAAACGGCAGCATCAGCAAGAGCATCAGCTTGAACAATTAACTGTTCTTTTTTGGTACGAACAAAGAAATAGGAATCATCCGTTAATCCTTTAGTATCTCGATTACTTGAAACGAATCCGTTGAATTCATTCACAAAAAACATATCAACGTCGTCGTAAACCGAGTTGACTTGATCCCCTAAATTAGAAACGATTGAAGATGCGGAAACGTAAATATCATACATTCCCAATCCACCATCTCTATTGGAAGTAAAATAAAGGGCTCCATCCATGAAACAAGGAAAAAGTTCATTTTTGGGACTATTCACACCCTCAACTGTTTCAACTTTCCCAAAGTTCACCCCATCAAATGAAACAGAATAGAGATCAAACCCTCCTTTTCCGCCATTCATATCTGAAGAAAAATACAAGCGATTAGTGTGTTCATCAAAATACGGATGAACCACATTGTAGGTATTTGAATTAAACGGGAAGGCAACTGCATCGTTCCATTCATTTCCATTTTTAACCAAGTAGAAAATACCCATTTTGGATTCAAGTATTTTACTCTCATTGTGAGAAAAGAAAACAATGTTACTATAACGATTAGGAGAAATTGGCCCATCGTTATGCATAGAACTTAAGATCCAATCCTCATGAGTCGTCGCATTCTTGAAATAAGCATCTTTTCGCTTACATTCATTTAACTCGTATAAGTCAGTGAATGGTTTTCCAGTCTCTTCATCCATGCGCACAGAACTATCGGCATCAATTGAAGCAGACACCATATAGTATTGATTGTTCAGACGGCGAACACCAAAATCATCAAACGTTGAATTGAAACAAGATTTTGACAATTTGTACTCGTCCTTCTGAGCGTAGCTCACAAAAACTTGACAAATGGAAAGAATAAGGATAACGAAGTTATGCTTCATGTAGGTTTGAACTGATTAATTAAAGAATCTTGGTCCTTGGAATTTACTAGAAGAATTTGAGTTCAGTTTCAAACGAATCACTACTTCATGTGATTGAGATGAAATTCGATTTAAGCTTGAAATTGGGTATGTGTAATTATAGCCGATGTACAACTTTTTATTGACTTCGTGACCAACAATTACACCTACATTACTTCCATATTGGTAGTTCAAACCTAAGTCCAACATTTCTTTGTAAGTAAAAGTAGTTGATATATCAATTAAAGTAGGGAGTGCTTTTACGTAACGTACCATCGCAACTGGACGTATTGACCACAGTTTGTTTAAGTTAAAATCTCCACCCAAATAGGATACAAAACTCTTTCCTTCAACATAATCTGTCACGTTCGCATTGATAAATTTAGTATTCATCAAACGAGGTTGCGATAATCCAAAATAAAGATTTTTACTATAAACGAGTAAACCCCAACCAGCATCGAAATTAGTACCAGAACTCAATACAGATTGCATGTGCGGATCTTGTAATTGGGTGGTAGTCAACGAAGGTAAATCTATATTGATTGAACTTGCCGAACCTCTTAAACCAAGAGACATTTTCCACTTTGAACTTAATTTTAAATGATAAGCGAAATCAACAGATGCACGAGTGGTATTAATCGGACCTAATTGATCATTAAATGCAGATACACCTAATCCAAAGTTTTTGAACAATCTAAAGTTTCCAACTCCAGCGATTGTTTTTGGAGCTCCTGTAAATCCGACATATGATTTGGAAGCTAATAGACTTACATTGTCATATGCATTTGCACCTGCTTGTGCTGGATTCACCAAAAGTGCACTAAATTGGTTTCTTCTGAAACTTGGGTCAGATTGTGCATTCAACGATGAAGTAAATAAGCTACTCACCAAGCTGAATATAAAGGCGATTTTTGAAAAATTATTTTTCATTTTTCTCTTTTTAATTTTCGTAATTATTTAACTCTATTGATGTAAACATAACCTTGACGATTCTCTGTTCCATCAAGAGTCAATACATAGAAATACGTATCGTCCGGTAATTCACTTCCTTTCATAGAAGTTCCATCCCAATCATTCGTATAATGTGCCCTTTCATAAACTAAGTTTCCGTAACGATCATACACACGTAATTCAATTGAAGTATAGTCGTTTAATCCTGGAATAACAAATTTATCATTGTAGTTGTCACCATCTGGTGTGAAACCATTTGGAACTTCAACAGTTGTAATGTTAACACTTGGATCACAACCATCGTCAACTCCATCTAGATCTAAGTCAATTCCACTTAACAACACAGTGACAACAGCAGATGTATGAGTTTGATTTCCACTATTATCATAGATTGTGACATGAACAGTATTCACTCCTAAGTCGGAACAATTAAATTCATATTTATCTAAAACAATTGATGCAATTCCACAATTATCGAAACTTCCACCTGCAACATCCTGAGCTGTAATCACGACAGGACCAGTAGTTAATAGGTTCACAGAGATATTTGTAATTACCGCAGTAGCAGAAAGTGTATCAAGTACAGTCACCAATTGCTGAGCTGTCGCTGTATTTCCGTAACCATCTGTTACGGTCCAAGTAACCGTCGTTGTACCAAGTGGGAAGGCTGCTAAACCATCATTTACCACATTCGCCACAGTACAGTTATCAGATGTAACTGGAATTCCTAAAATAACATTTGTCGCTTCACAGTTATTATTTGCATAGGTAATCACATTTACTGGTGCGTAAATTACTGGTACAATTTGATCAACAACTACAACAGTTTGAGTTGAAGAAGCTGTTAAACCTGCCTCATCAGTAACGGTCCATGTAACAGTAGTTGTACCGATTGGGAATACCGTTGGCGCGTCATTAGTTACACTTGCTACCGTACAGTTATCTGCTGTTACAGGTGTTCCAAGCACAACGTTAAATGCAGAACAAGCACTATTTGCATTGACTGTAACGTTTGCAGGTGCAGTAATGGTTGGATTCGTATTATCTACAACGGTTACCGTTTGGATTGCTGTACTAACATTTCCAGAACCATCAGTCACTGTCCATGTAATGGTAGTTGTTCCAATATTAAATGTTGCTGGTGCATTGTTAATCACACTTGCAACTGAACAGTTATCAGCTGTTACAGGTGTTCCAAGTGCAATACCAGTTACCGAACATGAAGCAGTAGCATTCGTTGTAATATTCGCTGGTGCGGTGATCGTTGGATTCACGTTATCTACCACAGTTACTACTTGTGTAGCTGTTGCTGTATGACCAGCTCCATCGGTTACTGTCCATGTGACAGTAGTATTTCCTAATGGGAAAGCTGTTGGCGCATTGTTTGTCACACTTGCAACTGTACAGTTATCCGTTGCAACTGGATTTCCTAATACGACCCCAGTTGCTGTACATGCTGTATTTGTATGAACTGTTAGAGCTATTGGTGCGACAATTGTAGGATTTGCATTATCCACCACAGTTACTGTTTGTGTTGCTGTTGCTGTTAGACCAGCACCATCCGTTACTGTCCAAGTTACAGTTGTATTTCCTAATGGGAATACTGTCGGTGCATTATTGGTTACACTTGACACTGTACAGTTATCCGCTGTTACTGGTGTACCAAGCGCCACGTTAAAGGCAGAACAAGCACTATTAGCGTTCACTGTTACGTTTGCTGGTGCAGTAATCGTTGGATTCGTATTATCCAATACCGTTACTGTTTGTGTGGCAGTTACTGCATGACCAGCTCCATCCGTTACAGTCCAAGTAACGGTTGTTGTCCCGATTGGGAAACTAGAAGGCGCATTGTTAGTCACGCTTGCCACTGAACAGTTATCAGAAGTTGTAGCTGAGCCTAAAGAAACTCCTGTTGCAGAACATGCTGCATTTGCATTTACTGTGATATTTGCTGGTGCAATAATTGTCGGATTAACATTATCTACAACTGTAATAAGTTGTGTTGCTGTTGCCGTATTTCCTGCACCATCCGTTACGGTCCATGTGACAGTGGTATTTCCTAATGGGAAAGCTGTTGGCGCATTATTTGTTACACTTGCTACTGTGCAGTTGTCTAATGCAATCGCATTTCCTAAAACAACTCCCGTTGCCGTACATGCCGTATTTGTATTTACCGTCATTCCTGCAGGAGCAATGATAGTCGGATTTGTATTATCAACAACAGTTACAGTTTGTGTTGCTGTTACAGCATGACCTGCTGCATCGGTTACAGTCCAAGTGACTGTAGTTACTCCTAATGGGAATACTGTAGGTGCATTGTTAGTTACACTTGCCACTGTACAGTTATCCGCTGTTACTGGTGTTCCAAGCGCCACGTTGAAGGCAACACATGCATTGTTTGCATTCACTGTTACGTTTGCTGGTGCTGTAATCGTTGGATTCGTGTTATCCACTACAGTTACTGTTTGTGTTGCTGAGACTGCATGACCAGCGCCATCCGTTACAGTCCATGTAACGGTTGTTGTCCCAATTGGGAAACTAGAAGGTGCATTGTTTGTCACACTTGCCACTGTACAGTTATCTGCAGTTACAGGTGTTCCAAGCGCAAGTCCTGTTACTGCACAAGAAGCAGATGCATTCGTTGTAATGTTCGCTGGTGCGGTGATCGTTGGATTCACGTTATCTACTACCGTTACCACTTGAGTCGCTGTTGCTGTATAACCAGCACCATCCGTTACTGTCCATGTGACTGTAGTATTACCTAATGGGAAAGCTGTTGGCGCATTGTTTGTTACACTTGCAACTGCACAGTTATCAGCAGTTACTGGAGTTCCTAGAACAACACCAGTTGCAGTACATGCTGTATTTGTATTTACAGTCATTGCAGCTGGTGCTACAATTGTTGGATTCGCATTATCAACAACAGTTACTGTTTGTGTTGCTGTTACTGAATGTCCAGCTCCATCCGTTACTGTCCAAGTCACGGTTGTTACTCCTAATGGGAATACTGTCGGTGCATTATTAGTTACACTTGCCACTGTACAGTTATCCGCTGTTACTGGTGTACCAAGCGCCACGTTAAAGGCAGAACAACCACTATTTGCATTCACTGTTACGTTTGCTGGTGCTGTAATGGTTGGATTCGTGTTGTCAACTACCGTTACTTTTTGAATTCCTGTTGTTACATGACCTGAACCATCTGTTACCGTCCAAGTTACGTTGGTCACACCCAATGGATACGTTGCAGGTGCATTGTTGGTCACACTTGCAACTGAACAGTTATCTGATGTTACCGGTGTTCCGAGTGCAACGCCAGTTGCCGTACAAGTTGCGTTTGCATTAACAGTAATATTCGCAGGAACAGTTAATGTAGGGAAAATATTATCTACCACCGTAACCACTTGTGTAGCTGTTGCTGTATGACCAGCACCATCAGTTACGGTCCATGTGACAGTGGTATTTCCTAATGGGAAAGCTGTTGGCGCATTGTTTGTCACACTTGCAACCGTACAGTTATCCGTAGCAACAGGGTTTCCTAATACGACCCCAGTTGCTGTACATGCTGTATTTGTATTGACAGTCAATGCAGCTGGTGCTACAATTGTTGGATTTGCATTATCAACAACAGTTACTGTTTGAGTCGCTGTTACTGAATGTCCAGCTCCATCCGTTACTGTCCAGGTTACAGTTGTTAATCCTAATGGGAATACTGTCGGTGCATTGTTAGTTACACTTGCCACTGTACAGTTATCCGCTGTTAATGGTGTTCCAAGCGCCACATTGAAAGCAGCACATGCAGTATTTGCATTCACTGTTACGTTTGCTGGTGCTGTAATGGTTGGATTCGTGTTGTCAACTACCGTTACTGTTTGAGTTGCAGTCACTGCATGACCAGCTCCATCCGTTACAGTCCATGTAACTGTTGTTGTCCCAATTGGGAAACTAGAAGGTGCATTGTTAGTCACACTTGCAACTGAACAGTTATCAGCTGTTACAGGTGTTCCTAATGCAAGTCCAGTTACGGCACAAGAAGCAGATGCATTTGTTGTAATGTTCGCTGGCGCGGTGATCGTTGGATTCACGTTATCTACCACCGTAACCACTTGTGTCGCTGTTGCTGTATGACCAGCCCCATCGGTTACGGTCCATGTCACAGTTGTGTTTCCTAATGGGAAAGATGTTGGTGCATTGTTTGTCACACTTGCTACCGTACAGTTATCCGCTGTTACAGGTGTTCCTAGAACAACACCAGTTGCTGTACATGCTGTATTTGTATTTACAGTCAATGCAGCTGGTGCTACAATTGTTGGATTCGCATTATCAACAACTGTTACTGTTTGTGTCGCTGTTACTGAATGTCCGGCTCCATCCGTTACTGTCCAAGTTACGGTTGTTACTCCTAATGAGAATACGCTAGGTGCATTGTTAGTTACACTTGCTACCGTACAGTTATCCGCTGTTACTGGTGTTCCAAGTGCCACATTGAATGCAGCACAAGCACTATTTGCATTAACCGTAAGGTTTGCAGGAGCAGTTATTGTTGGATTCGTATTATCAACAACGGTTACAACTTGAGTGGCAGTTGCTGTATGCCCCGCGCCATCAGTTACGGTCCATGTTACGGTTGTATTTCCTAATGGGAATGCCGATGGAGCATTGTTTGTTACACTTGCCACTGAACAATTATCTGCAGTTACAGGTGTTCCTAGAACAACTCCCGTAGCAGTACAAGCGGTATTTGTATTCACTGTCAATGCTGCCGGAGCAGTAATCGTAGGATTGATATTGTCAATGACTGTGACAACTTGAGTTGCTGTTGCAGAGTTACCTGCTGCATCTGTAACTGTCCATGTCACGGTAGTATTACCCAATGGGAATGCTGTCGGCGCATTGTTTGTTACACTTGCTACGGTACAGTTATCAGCAGTTACTGGAGTTCCTAAAACAACACCGGTTGCTGTACATGAAGTATTCGTATTTACTGTAAGTGCAGCAGGTGCGGTAATTGTCGGAAGCACTGTTTCGACAACCGTGATTGTAGATGTACATTGCGCTGTTACACCTTGAGCGTCTGTAATCGTATATGTTAATGTACTTGCACCAGAGGTGAATACATAACCACTTGCATTATTGATTCCCGTTGACGTGGTTGCGTTTGGATTGGCAACAGTCCAAGTCACTGTGTACGGACAATTACCAGCAGCAAGAATCGGCGTTAAACTTCCACTTGGAGAAATCCATGAACAACCTGTAGGAATAGTTGTTGTGTGTGAAGCACTTGGTGGACATTGTATAACAGGAGTTGTTGTCGCGTTTACAGTGATCGTAAATGAACAAGTTGTAAAGTTTCCTGCAGCATCCATTGCCTTATAAGTTACGGTGTAAACTCCAGCAGAAAGTGTTGTTCCTGGAGCAGGACCAGCAATTTGAGTAATAGTTGGGGTTGAACAATTATCCGTAGCTGTTGGAATGGTCCATGTGGTACCTCCTGTACATCCAGTGTAAGTACCAATTGTCATATTTGAAGGACAATTAGAGAATACTGGTGCCTGATTATCGACAATTTGAATCGTTTGAGTACAAGTTGTTACGTGACCTGCTGCATCAGTAGCAGTCCAAATTACTGTTGTTGTTCCAACATTGAACACAGCGTTCGCTAATGAAGTTGCACTGGCTGCTGATGTGTAGTTGTGAACCATACTCGTTAAACTACAATTATCAGTAGCCGTAACGTTTGCCTCAGTTCCCTGAATTGTATATCCACAAACACCTGTTGTTGCATTTCTTACCAAAGGTGAAGACGGACAATTTATAACAGGAGCTGTATTATCAACTACAGTCACCGTTTGATTTGCAGTTTTAACATTACCATTAACATCAGTCACTGTCCAAGTTACAACTGTATTTCCAAGAGGGAAAGATGCTGGAGCATTATTAGTTACAGTCGCTACACCACAATTGTCAGAAGTAACTGGAGTACCTAATGTAACACTTGTTGCCACGCATGATGCGTTTGCGTTCACAGTTACAGCTGCAGGTGCAGTAATACTTGGTAAAATATTGTCAATTACAGTTACCGTTGAAGAACAAGTAGAAGTAACATTGATATTATCTGTAATCGTATAATGAATCGTACTTGTACCTTTTTGGAAATTATATCCAGCAATGTTTCCTGTTCCTGTATTTATAGTAGCATTTGGATTATTGATAGACCAAGTTACGGTTGGACAATTACCCATTGATTGAATTGGGTTTACCACAGCTGTGGAAGTCCAATAACAATTATTTGTATTTGTAGATTGACTCGTAATATTATTCGGACAAACAATTACCGGAGCAGTTGACGCCAATACGTTGATTGTAAAGGCACATGTTGCTGTGTTACCGGAGATATCTAATGCAGTATAGTTGACATTGTATGTTCCAACTGCTAATAATCCTGTAGATGAAGGTCCAGAAGTTTGTGTCATTGAAGCTAAACTACAGTTATCTGTCGCTGTTGGAATTGTCCAATTTGGAGTAGAGCCACAGTTGTATTGACCAACAGAAAGTGTTAAACCTGATGGACATCCTGAGATTGTTGGTGCTTGAACATCATGAACGATAATGGTTTCAGTACAAGTTGCGGTGTTTCCTGCCCCATCCGTTGCTGTCCAAATTACGGTAGTTGTTCCTACCGGGAATGAAGCACCTGTTAAAGAGTTTGGATTCGTCCAAGCACTGTAATTGTGCGTTAATGTTGGATTACTTTGACAATTGTCGCTAGCCGTTGGTTTGAATTCATTTCCAACTGAAATGTATGCACAAAGGTCTGTAGTATTATTTCTATGGTAAGGAGAACCAGATGGACAAGTAATTACTGGCAAAGTATTATCAACAACAACCACATTTTGAATCGCTGTTGCTGTATTACCCGCAGCATCAATTACAGTCCAAGTTACTGGAGTTGTTCCAACTGGGTATGAAACAGGAGCATTATTAATGACGGATACAACTTGACAGTTATCAGCAGTAACAGGTGTTCCAAGGGTTACACCAGTTGCTGTACAAGACCCATTAGCATTCACCGTAACAGTTGCAGGCGCAGTAATTGTTGGATTTGTTTGATCCACTACATGAATTGATTGATTCGCCGTAACTGAATTAGCAGATCCATCAACGATTGTCCATGTAATTGAACTATATCCTAATGGGAAGTTTGCAGGACCATTATTTGTCGTTGTACCAATGGTACAGTTATCGTTGATTACAAGTCCAAAGTTAATGTATGTTGAATTATTTGGCGCAACACATGTATTGTTTGCTGCAACTGTTACTACTGTTGGAAGTGTAACTGTTGGAAGCGTAACATCAACAACGGTAACAGTTTGTGTGGCAGTTGTTGTATTACCATTTACGTCTGTCACTGTCCAAGTAACCGTTGTTACTCCAAGTGGGAATGCAGCAGGAGCATTGTTTGTTACAGATGCAACAGAACAATTGTCAGCTGTAACAGGCGTACCTAAATTCACTCCTGTTGCCGTACAAGAGGCATTGGCATTCACTGTAATGTTTGCAGGAGCAGTGATTGTTGGATGAATAGCATCAACAATTGTCACTGTCACAGAAGAGAACACGACATTATTACCTGGATCTGACCCTAAAACAAGCACATTATTTTGTCCAACGTTGTTACAGTTAAACGAACTTGGAATAGTAAACAATGTTACAGAACAGTTATCTGTCGAACCATTGTCGATCATCGCCGGAGTTAAGTTTGCAACTCCATTCGCATTTAAGTTCAAGGTAATGTCTTGAACATTCAACACTGGGTTAATCAAATCTTGAACAATTACTGTTGCTGGTGCAGTGGAAGCATTTCCGTAAATATCCGTAACAGTTAATTGCACCGTGTTTGATCCAACATCATTACAGTTGAATTGTGTTTGATTTAAGGAATAAGATGCGATACCACATGCATCCGTTGATCCATTATTGATCATCGCAGGTGTTATTGTACCAGTTCCCGATGCATTTAACGGCAAGAAAATATTTTGAACAGCAACTGATGGACCAGTTACATCATGAACAGTTACAATGGCTGTTGCTGATGCTGAATTACCAACGTTGTCCGTTACAGTTAATGTCACTGTATTAGGTCCAATGTTCGCACATGTAAATGAACTTGGAGAAACTGTCATCGTTGAGATCGAACAGTTATCCGTTGAGTTGTTGTTTACTTGACTTGCAAGTAAAGTATAGGCTCCGCTTGAATTCAAGTTAACTGTAATATTTTGAGTAACAACTGTTGGTGGAGTCACATCGACATTCCATGTAGCAACCGTATTCCAAGCCGTTGTAGAAATACAATTGACGTTACAGTTGTTTCGTCTTGCTTGAATTTGAATTCGATTCACCCCTGGAATAGCACTACTTAAACCAGTTGGAACGGTGGTCGATGCATTGGACCAAGTTGAACCGGCATCTGTTGAATATCGGTATTCAATTGTACAACTTTGATTGGTTCCTCCAGAAGCAGGTCCAGATAATCCAACGGTTGCATTTTTACAAACCTCGTTGACATTTGGACTTTTTGTTGCGGTAGTAGGTGCACTTGGTGATGCTAATAAATTTACATTCAAATAGGCAAAATCGGCACTAATACAAGGACCATTTTGAGCACGTACTCGAACGTAAGCAGCACTAGTTACCACGTTTGGCCATGTAAAGTTGACAGATGTACCTCCCGTAGATGTTATTGTCGAATACGTTGCACCGCCATCGGTTGTATATTGCCATAAATAATTTTTCGCCCAAGTCACGGCTCCGATTGAATAGGTTGCATTTGCACCTTGACAAAGAACGTTTGTCCCAGAAATTGCTCCTGGAATCGCTGGAGTAATTGGTGCGTAGGAAAGAGTTGCAGAAACACCATTCCAGTAATAACCATAATTCGCACTCAAACGATTGGTACCAATAGCGTAGTTTCCAGCAGTCGGCGCGGTATAATTCACCGAATTTCCGTTACTTGAACCATTGATACAAACGCCTTGACCGAAATACGTACCCCAGTTGAAGGTTCCAGCGGAAGACGTTAAATTAAATTGGTAAGAGACCCCTTGATCTAAATAAATGTACTCGTATTCACCTGCTCCGATATTATAATTATACCAGCCACATGAACTTGGTGCTGAAAGTGTCCAACCATTTGTCCCAACGTTACATTGTGACTTAGCAATGAATGGCATCAATGTTAGAATGAACACTAAAATTGAATTGTAAAATTGTTTTTTCATAAGATTCTTCTTACCTAAATTTAAGGGCGCAAAAGTAGGTGAAAGAAGTTTTATAACAAAAAAATGTTCATTAATTTAATTAATTGTTAATAAAGATTTTAGTTTTTGGAAATGACCTTATGATTTTGAGCATCTGAATTTAAGCGTGAAAAATTAGAATTTGCTGGAAATTTTAGCGCTCCAAATGAAGCCCATTTTTCTGCCAAAATAAATTGTTGGTCAGTTAATGCTTGATAAGCCATTAATTCAATGATCTTCTCTTGTGGACCTGTTATGTTCATTAATTCTTCTCCATATTGAATGGTTTCCGTCGTACGATTTAAATCAAAACTACATTTTACTAATTCATCAATTGCCAAAGGATTACCAGGAACTACATCATGAGCAGATTTGAAAGCATGATAAGCTAAACGATAATTGCCTTTTAACACATAAAATCGTCCTAGGTCAAAATGATAATTGAATAAATAAGGAAAAATATCAATTGCCCGACTCATGTGAACAATTGCTTGATCAATGTGTTGCTGTTTTTGGACTTCTGTTAAACTTAAATCTTCTGTGGCAGACTTAATATAAGATGTGGCAAGGAGTGAATTTGCATGAGCTGAATTTCGACAAAGTTCTTTATCATGTTCCATCAATGAAATTGATGACTGCCAATTTCCAACTCGAACAAATGATTGTAAAGCAAAGGAAACGAAAATGATCAATAATAAATAACTAGGCCAATTAAACGATTTAAAAGAATTCCAGCTTGAAATTTTCAATCGGATCATTAAAATGGCTACTAATATGGATAAACCTAAAGTAGAAACGTAAGCATGTCTTTCCGCCATTACCCCAGCAACCAAAGTAAACAAATTACTGGCCAGAATTAAGGGAACTAAAAACAATAGTAAGGCCACAGAAATTAATCTATCCCGATTGTAAAAATAAATCATCATTGTAATGGTCAACAAAATAATTCCCAACCATAAATAAGTTTCCCATTGCTGGAAATTGCAAATTCCAATCGTTTTATAGCCATAATAGTACCTCAAATTAAAAGGTAAAGCTTCTAATTGAATATATTTTCCAATGACTTGAATTCCCGTGGCAAGTTCTTCTTGAAAGTAATGTGGATATATCAAAGGGTTCTCCACAAACTCAAGATCTCTACCCTCTTTCACCCCATTATTTAGCATTCTATGATTGGATAATTCAATCAGATTTCCTGGGGTCGTAAGCGTTTTTTTCTGCACATCTGGCAGAGCTACTTTTTGAAAAAATAAAATGAGCACAATGAGAACAAAAAAGCCAAATTGAAACGACCTTTTTTTCAATTCAAACCATTTCATCTTTGAAATCCAATTGTAGTTTGGTAACAACTTTGCTCCGATAAATAAGGTTAGGAAAAGAAAAAGCAAAGGTAGCGTATGAAAAAAGAAGCCAGTTATAACCAATGTTAAAAGAGCTAAAAGAAATGACCAATTAAATAAGTTTCGAATGTAAAGAATACCGATACTGAGTAAAATACATTGTCGAACGATCAATAATGTACTAGGACCAATGAACACTTCAAACGATAAAAAAACAACTAACAGTACCGAAAACAGGACCAATGCACCATTTTTAGTTTTCATCTTTAAATTATTCAAATAGAACAACCCCATGATAGATACATGAATAAATATTGGAACTTTAAATAGTACGGAAGATATAATAAAAGCGAATAAATAGGCAATGGACAATCTATTTTTGTCGTGTTTAACGAGCCAAAGAAATGGTGCGATTAACAATAATAAAATGTAAACATCAATTCGACGAGCTACTTCAATAATAAACACAATAAAAAGGAGATGAAGAGAAACACTTACCCACTTATTGACTTTGTACCAATTTAAAATCTGAGATCGAAAAGTAAACAAGATAAATAGAAGTCCCAAAACCGTTATCGTGTACATGCTGAACATAATAAAGATATTCCATTCAAAATCAAGCCCAACCCACAATGAAACAATCACAACGGGAATAAATAAAAGTAGTGAGGATACTTTCCATCGTTGAAAATAAAACACATCCAATAAAGGGATTAATAATAATATCGGAATCGCTGTTTTTTTAGAAAGAAGCGCCATCAAAGCAAAACACATTAATAGTAGGATGTGTTTGACCCTGATATTGTTGATTAATTTAACATAAGATATCATCGCCAATAAAGCGAATAAAAAAGCAAGTAATTCATCACGATTCTTAATACTTGCCACCACTTCCACATGCAAAGGATGAATCATGAAAAGTAGACTTGTTATTCCCGCAAGAAAAACATGTTCTTTGCCAAGCCATTCTAGCAGAAAATAAAACAGAAAAATACCCGTAAACAAATAGAGTAATAAGTTGATTAGATGGCTTGTAGCAGGACTCTCCCCTAGCATTGCGTGTTCGATGGCAAAAGATAGATGAACAATCGGACGATAGCCATAAGTATATCCAAATTTAGCAATCGAATATGGGCTATTGAAAATGGTTTTCCATTGTACACCTGCCTCCACACTCGTTAATGGGTGGTTAATCGTCACTAATTCATCATCTAAATTATAACCATTAGACAAACTGCGTAAATAGACGATTATTCCAAAAAGGAGAATCGAGAGCACGTACTTTTTATAGGTTTTTAATGTTGAAATCATTTCAATTGGATTGAATACGTTTTAAGAGGCGCCAATAAAGATAGCGTAAGTAATTTTTTAATTGTCTTTTAGAAAAGCTCGATTCTTTTGGGATTGATTGACTTGAAAATGCATTTAAATGCTTCAAATAGGATTCATAAACCCCAAATGCTGGATGTTCTTTCTGACTAAATTGATTTAAACTGTACGAAGTAAAATGAACAAATAGCACTTTTTCTTTATCTATGTGCAATTGGTTATCAATCAATTTAACCTTTGGATACCAATCATTCCATCCAGCAAAATTCCAGGTCGGTGCGGGATGAATATATACTTGCTGAAAAAAGGCTGGAACCACATCTAAAAACTTTTGGTCATCAAACAATCCTCGAAAATAAGATTTGCGAAGGGCATATCGACATGCATTGATCCAATAATCCAAAAAATCGGAAGCATCCTTTCGAACACCGATAAATCCAGCATTATATACACCAACTTGAAAATTCGCTTCAAACCAATTGGCTCCTTTAATATCGGGAGAATTTGGATAAAAATGTGGGCTTAATAATATGCGGTATTGCTGGAACTTTTCAAAAATCTCAAGTGGATTTTGCAAGAAATACATATCATTATCCAAGTAACAAACTTGATCATGTTCCAAACACAAATGCTTCAGCAACATTGGTTTTAAACTCCATCTAAATTCATCAGAATTTGGTCCATATTTTCGTGAAAAATGGTTTACATCCGATTGATTTAAGTCCTCAAGGTGAATCCACCGAATATTTTCAGAATCGGGCCATTTCACTTTGATGTCATCTTTCTTAAAATCAACACAAAGCACATAAATTAATAATTCATCTTGTAGGCATGATTCTGCCAAAGTAAATGTCTTAGCTAAATGAGAAAACGTACTAATGGAACAAAGTGCCTTCATTTATGTTGAATCAAAATCTTGGTTTTCAAGATGAGTTCCGAAATTACATATAAGGGATTGATTGTAAAAATCAACATTGGTAAAATTACAGGTAATATGAGAATTCCCATAATCACATAAATCCCAACGTGCATTGCAACAAGTAAAACACCAAAAACCCATGTCCATTTTTTATGGCGTAATAAAAAGATTGAAGTACTTTCCAAGATCAAACTAAACCACAGCACTATGGTAATCAATATCTGATTTCCATGTACAACACCCATCATTTTTTCACCTTGTAATATTGGTAATTTATTCCCACCATCTGTCCAATGAAAATAGAAACTCTTTACGATTTGCAAATCAATATTTTTTCCATCAGTTACCCAATGCAATCCAGAGGATGACCATTTAGAATAGGCAGACATCATGTATGAAACGGCGATAATTTGAAGGGTAAAATGAATCATCCGAGGATAAATTTCTACTTCCTTTCTACGATAGAGTACTATCGCCAAAGATTGTGCTACCCAAACCATGGTTAACATACTAACGCGACTAAAGACACCACTTGATTCCTCAATGGTAAATATCACCAAACTAACCAGACTCAATCCGATGGTCGATAATAGCATTTTCTGATTTTTAATGTAATTGAACAATAAAAAAATACTAAAAATCAACATGCCCCATTTCAAGGGTTTCCACAAAAAAATGTCCAATGGAATAAATTTGGCTATTCCAACAGGTACAGAAATTTCACTGGCAGACCATAACGATGGCACAGCAAAAAAAATCCAAATGATGCTCATACTGATTCGCATGTACCACCATTCTTTTGTATTGTATTGAAATCTATCTAAGTGCATATATAATTTGATCTCGTTTTACAATCTTTTTCCCCCGATGAAAAAAGTGAATGCGATGAATCTGAATGTTCTTCAATTTCTGACCTGATTCCAATTCCAATCGATGCATCATTTTTTGACCAATTCGACTCAATTCATCCTTCGTTTCTTTTCCATAACCATTCTGAATCTGTAAATCATTTGCAGTTGAGAAAAACACGTGTGAAAATGCACCTCCATACATGTTATATTTATTCAAGGGAACAAATGTACCTTTTGAATCTGTTAGGTAAAAGACATAAGAATAATTCGGAAAGGAACTATACATAGGGAATTTAGTAAATGGATAAAATTCACCTAACAGGAAACTTCCACAAACAAAAATGAAAGCAATAGCATAAGATTTTAATTGACTCATTTTTTTCCTAATAACCAATTCCAAACTTCCCACTGATCATCTTGCCAATGGTGATACACATGTACAAATTCAGGAAATACTATTTCTTTTTCTCCAATCCAGGAAAAACCTTCCGCTTCAGAATGAAACCTTAGTTTTTCAGAATGATAATCCGCAAGTAAATTCCATTTTTTCGACAATGTTGGATGATTCTGCAATCCGAAATGCCAAACTGTCGCAATCAATGTACCTTGATCTCTTGTTTTAAAACGACTATCTTCAAAACATGCTAGCGTCCACTCATGCCAGGTTTGTAAAAATTCATAACTTTCGTCATCAAACAAAAAAACTCCACCGTTCCAATGTTGCCAACGCTCTTTTGATACATGCACTTTTAATTTATCGTTAAGGTTGGAAATTAGATGGGTGCAAGTAGGATTCCATAATGGATCTCCATGCTCATCTGACCATTTTTTTGTCAATGAGTGGTAATGCAATCCTGAGCGTTTTGCGATTTCCTTATTCGGTGTTTCGTGTAATACCGGTCCAAGCATCACATGTGACCAAAGACGCGTTTTACGATTGAAATAAAATTCATCATTTAAGTGAAAAACTGGATAGGAAATTAGATAGCGAAAGAACTGAATGAACATTTTCCAATAATTTCCATTCATTTCTTGAAATACCTCTCGCAGATCCTTCTGCTTGGATATATTTTCCTTTGGAATAGATTTATTTTGATTCAATTCTTCGAAAGCTCGATGATATCGTTCCCAATTCGATTCCCATTTATTCAAACAAGCACAATTCACTGCATATGCACTAAATTCGTTGACCACACAATGGTCAGGTGCGAAAGTGATCGGAGATAGATAAGCAGAAAAAATGTCATCGACGTGATCTCCAATCGCCACCACATCCGTATCCAAATAACAATAACGATTACCTTTCGGAAGAAATTGATGAATACCGGTTTTCAAATAAATGGACGCCTGATGGTGGTCGTAATGTTCTGGACATTTGACATCGATCAACATGGAATGATTGATGGGTATAACATTTCGACTCGAATCTGTAAGTACAAAAACCTGATTACTTGTTCTTTTTAGAAGATATTCCAAAGAAAAATGCAAAGTTTCAAGGTGTTCCTTTCCACCACAGACTACAAAAACAAAACAATTTTCCATTACTTGAATTTTTGATACCATCGAACCAGCTCGGCAACCCCCTCCTCGACCGAAACTTGTGGTTTAAATCCAGTGTAAAGAGTAAGTTTTCTTGTGTCTGCATGAGTCGACAACACCTCATTCACTGGCAGAATTCCTGCCTTCATTCGAAGCTCCTTGCCTAAATTCTTTGCAATTAGTTGAGCAAAATCCTGAACGAAAACAGGATGTCCACAACCAATGTTAAAGATCTCATGTGTTCCTTCAGGGAAATTTGGAAGTATCTCTATTAAATGTTCAATTCCTTGAACAATGTCCGAAACATGGGTGAAATCCCGCTGCAGTTGATTCGGTTGATAAATCGTCACTTCAGAACCTTGGTCGATCGAAGTTAAAAATTTAAAGGCTGCCATATCGGTCCTAGTCCATGAACCATACACCGTGAAAAAACGAAGTCCGATCGCAATCATTCCATGTTGACGACAATAATTCTCAACAAGAATTTCACTCATTTTCTTCGTTGCTCCATAAAAGGACAATGGTCGACTTGTGTCAGAATCCTCTGTGACTGCCCCTTCTGAAGGCGTATAAACGGAAGAACTACTTGCGTAAATAAAATATTTCACTCCTGATTGTTGAGCTTGCTTCAAAGCATTCAATGTCCCATTCACATTCACTTCTAAATACGCTGATGGATCAATTGCTGAGCGTGAAATACCTGTTAACGCTGCTAAATGAATGAAAATATCCGGTGTTGTTGATGCCGTTAAAAACGATTGGCGAATGTCCGATTTACTGATTTCACCCAATAACTCGGCCCGTCGATTCGACATCGTATTCAAAGGATCTAGTAAGTCCATCGCACGTACCTCGTGATGTTGACTTAAGGCGGATTGCAAATGAAATCCGATAAATCCTGCACCCCCGGTAATAAAAATACGCTTTCTCACTTTCGACATGGCCTCAAAATTACCGCTTTATTTTGAAATGTACTTTCTCCAATGGGCATACCATTTTTCGAAAACAACGATTTTCCACAAGCGCCAATTATATGTTTCGCTTAATTGTTGATCAATATATTCCCTTGAAATGATTCCATCTGAAATCAAATAGGAATTTTTTAATGCTTCTTTGTAGAATGACACATCCATGTAATAATCATCTGGTCCAACAAACCCTTGTTTTTTTCTTGCCAACAAGTCCATTGAAACACTGTTTTTCAAAAAGGAATAAATCGGATATTTAGGTTTTTCAAGGTCAAAATAATCTGATTTTCGATGCTGAAACACTTTTTCGAATGCTTGATGAGTTAGAAAAGGCACCCTAACCTCCAAGGAATTGGCCATCGAAGCACGATCAATTTTGGTCAAAACCAACTCCCCCATAAAACACTTCATGTCTAAATATTGAATGGCTTTTTCTTTTGGCCAGTGTTCTTTCGCATGTGCATCATAAAACCAATGTACGTTTTCCGGAATATAGTCATGAAGATTTGGCTGAAATAATTGCTTTAGTTCTAGTCGATCAAAGTTCCCCATCGACATCGCCTGACTGTAAAATGGCACCAATTTCTTTTTTGTCTGCCAGAATTTCCAAGAAATTGAGGATTCCATTATCCATTCTTTCTGCCAGTGGTAGCCTAGAAACAATTCATCTGCCCCTTCCCCACTCAACACAGCTTTTCTGTATTGCCTTGCTAGTTTTGAAACTGCATAAGTTGGAATGATGGATATATCTGCAATAGGTTCATCATACACATTCGGCATGAGATCTAAGTCATCTAAACTTGTTTTATTCAGACTAACTTTTTTGTTTTCAATCTGATGCTGTTGACAAAGTAACTCCGCAAATTGATCTTCAGATTTCTCCCAATTTTCAAAGCCAACTGTAAATGTTTGCCATTCATGAGCTTGATCAATATCTTTCCCCATAATTGCTAGCGTAGATGAATCATATCCACCACTTAAAAAGGAACCTATGGGAACATCTGCCAATACATGTGCATCGACCGATTTTTTAAGTTCCAATTTATACGCTTCGGCGAATGCTTCTTTTCCTACAGATTCATCTCCTACTTGAATGGTCCAATATTCAACAAGTGAAGTGGAGAAATCGGATAAATTCACTTTTAAATAATGAGCTGGGGGGACTTTATACATGTCCTGCCAGATTGTCTTTGGTGAAGGAATGTATCGATAAACGAAAAAATCCATCATAGCACCGTAATTCAAACGTTTTTCCACATCCGCACATTCCACAATGGCCTTTAATTCAGAGGCAAAAAGAAACTGATTATTTTGATGTGCGTAGTATAACGGTTTGATGCCAAATCGATCACGGACAAGAAAGAGCTCATTTAATTGCTCATCGAACAGTGCAAAGGAAAACATCCCTTCGAATTTGGAAATACAAGAAATACCCCATTGGCGATAAGCCGCTAAAATAACCTCAGAATCACAATTTGAATGAAAGGAATACTCCGCTTCCAGTTCTTTTTTTAAGGCTTGAAAATTGTAAATTTCTCCATTATAGGTAAGGTGCAAATATCCATCGTTGGAATGCATGGGTTGCTTTCCATTTTCAGTCAAATCAAAAAAGGATAATCGTCGGTGGCCGAAAGCGACTCGTTGATTATCGGATATCCAAATTCCTTGTCCATCCGGACCACGATGTTCAAGTGTATTCAACATGCGTTGGAATGAATTTTCATCCACGCGATTAGTTAAAACTACCTGTCCAAGAATCCCACACATCTATTTTCGAAATAACCGTTTATAATAGAATCTTTGCTCCTGAATGGAACGCCTAAATTGCAACCAGAAATACTGCTTCTTTTGACTCTTTGACAGTTCACAATTTTCTAAAATATGTCGAATTTCGAAACGAATTGATAGAAGAATTTCGAGTTGATATAACCCATATAATGGTTCGTTTAATAATCGATTTAAAAAATGAATATGTGATTGATGAAAAGACAATTTTGCACTTTTGGATAAGCCTTTCATGTGATTGCGATAGACACTCATCTCTTCATTCATAAAATGAAAAGTACTTTTGGCAATGGCGTAACAAGTGATTTTCCATGTCACGCTATAATCATCAGAAAAAGAAGACCAAGGAATTGTCGGAATAAAGGCAGTCCTCACCATCATCGAAGAAGTCGGTAAAATTAATCGCTTAACGAGGTCATTCGGAAAAATTGTTTCCGGATATTGATAACGCTCATGATAAGACTGATATCCCTGAAATAATATTTTCTCAGCGGCAGCTTCATGAAGGAAACGTGCATTATGAATACAGCCATTTACTTCCGAATGTTGATCCAAAAAATCCACTTGTTTCCGCAGCTTTAAGGGATCTGTCCAAAAATCATCACCGTCTAATAAGGCAAAGTAAGTGGAATTGATTGAGGTCAGCACTCTTTTTGCACTCTGAACGATTCCGGTATTTTTGTCTGGAAAAAATAATCGAGCAGGAAAGTCTGGGTATTTTTTTAAAAAATCCTGTATTTTCTCCCTTGTACCATCCGTTGATCCATCGTCAGAAATACACACTTCAAATGGAAAATTGACTTGCTGAATTCGAATACCCTCAAGCGCTTGCTCAATGTAAGACTCGTGTTGATACGTAAAAAGAAGGATGCTTAACTTCATGACAAGGAAACATAAAGTGCTTTCAACGCTTCCAATGAAATAGGAGAAATGGCTCCTTTGTTTAATTGCCGTTCACCTAAAAAAGAATTTCTACCATGTAAAACGTAGGAATCCTGAAAAAAAACGGCTTCTCCACGCTTCAATTTCAATTCCGTTAATTCGCCACTTTTCTCAAAATATTTATCCAAAAAAGCTTTAAATTTTTCAATTAATTCCTGATGAATCACATCATCTTTCGCACGATAATAATTCCAATTAACTCGCCAAACTCCATCATGATTTTGCAAGATATAGTCTTGACGAGAAGTGAAGGCCGATTCATTTCTACCGAAATGAATTTTGGTTTGTTGCAGTTCCGAAAGTAACAATGGATTTTCCAATTCAAGTACTTCGACCAAACGATGGGGATCTAAAAAGGTTGTTGCTCCACCAAACTTTGCTTGTTCGACACAAAAGAAAAAGGAAACTGGTAGTTCCTGATAAAAATAACCATAGTCCGTATGAAGTGGCTGAAACGTATTGCTTGTTTTATAGGCATTTGGACCGTTCGGATCGTATTTAATCTCTGTCCAATGATTTGAAGTCATCTCCCCTGAAAATGGATCTTCTTCATATTGAATAACAGTTCCAAGCTCATTTGCAAGGGCTAAAGTTGATGCTTCAATCGTCTTTAAATCATGCGTATCAAAATCGACCAGAACAACTTTGTGCTGATCAAATACTGATTTAAAATGAGCTGGGCTTGGTTTTGATAATCGAGCAATAAATTTCATAGCAACTAGATAAACTTTGTACCATCAGGAAGATCCTCTGTCACAATTTTCCCAACACCCACACGAACTTTCGCCCCAATTTTTACTCCCGGCATAATGACCGCATTCGTACCAATATAGGAAAAGTCACCTATCTGGACATTTCCCAAAATTTTAGCTCCAGGACCAAAGGAAACATAATCTCCTATGGTCACGTCATGACCAATTATACACGCACAATTAAAAAATACACCTTCGCCAACCTCTGTATTACTACTAATAATGGTATTAAATTGAACAACAGTTCCACGTCCAATTTTTACAAATTCAGAAATAAATTTTGGTTCTGTAAATATGTATGATTTTAATTGTCCACCTAAGGCTTTAAATTGATCCGTTAATCGTTTTCTCATTAATGGATTAGCAATGGCACAAACAAAAGAAGTGTCCTCCGTTTCGAAAAGATGTTTCACTTCTTCATGTGATCGCAAAACAGGATACTTATTGAAAAACAAGGAATTACCATCCTTATCATTGTAAAATTTTAAGTCATGTCGAGATGGATCTCCAGATAAACTTCCGATGATATCCTTAGCCATCCCTCCTGTTCCGATGATTAACATTTAGCAAAGATAGGGAATTACCATCTTTTAACCGCATCCTGAATATAGCTTGAATGTGCAATGCGTTTCAAATACTTTTTTTGAAGAATGGAAATTGGAAAAGGCCACGATTTTTCGTAGTCAATAATTAAGACTGTTCTGTTAGTTGGACCATCATTTTTTGCTTCATGTTCAAAAGTATCATCAAAGACAAAAAGTTCTCCTTCTTTTAATTGAATACGGACATTTTCAACTCTTAATTCGGTCGATTCTGGGTGCTGAATATCTATTCCAAGCTGAAGTCGATGTACGGCAATATTTCTTCCTTCGTGAGGAGGAATTTGTTTTCCTGGTTCCAGCGTAGAGAACAACATCAATTTAATTTCTGGATACTTTTTCGCTAATGCTTTTAGTGAGGGAAATTCATTCAAGGTACAATCATTTTCATTCTCATAGGCCAACAGGAATAGGGCTTTCCACTTTTTATCTTGATTTAATGCGACTTGATCTGGAGATACATCATCTATTGGACGCAAAACAGATTTGTTTTCACGAAGAAAATCAACGTATCCTTGACGGATTTCGGGGAAAAGGTATTGTAATTCACCGGCAAAACGTGGTAATTTTTCCGGTTGAACCTTTCGTTTCCAATGGTGATATGTTTGAAGTATGTTCATGATGCTTCGGAACGCTTTTCGATTGTGAAGTTAACTAAAATGAAAAGGAATACCACAGCTAAAATAAGGGTGAGATAAAAATCGACATGGAGATAAAAGGTATAGCCCAAAGTTCGAATCAGCGCATTTGTATCGAAACGGAACCATACAAAAGTGAGAAAAATCACCGATCCAGCAGATTGGTAAAGTCGATTTAAAACGCGATCAAACTGCCCTTCTTCCCATGGAATAAACAGGAGTATGTATACCAGAAAATATGGATAAAAAACATGAATTCCCAAAACAAGAGAAATGCTCACATGAAAAATGATTAAGCCGAAAAATCGCCATTTAAGACCTTTCAAAGAAAAAAAGAATTGAATAAAAGAGCATTGAAAAATGACCACTAGCACATCCAATGTTTTCCAAAAACCATTGGGAATAAAATATAGGCTTGATTCGTTCAAGTAAACGGGAAGATGAAAATCAATTTGCAATGAATGAATATGAGACTTCAAGTTCAACGATTCAAACGAAAGCCAACCAGTAATTATTTTTGAAAATCCACTTAATACAAATCCAACACTTAAAAATAGTAACAAAACATACCTTCCAACCGCCTCGCTCAAAAATCTTTTATTCTCATTTAAATATAAAAAGGCAAAAAGAGGAAGTTGATGAATAAGAATTACCGAACTTTCGAATTTCACCCAATTTTGAATATAAATGTCTGTCAATAACATGATGATATAAAACATCAACACAATGAGACTTTTACTTGAAAGTAAATAAGCAATTGCCAACAAATAAAGCATTAAAGCCGCTATACCAACAATGGCAGATGATTCAACATGATGAAGTGTGGAAAAATACTCCTCTTCAAAAAGGATGTGACGAAATCCACCCGAAAGCAAATACAATAAAAAATAAAGTTGAAGGATACGCTTCATTTTATCGTTTTTTCGAAAGAAATTGTTGAATTTCATCAACATTCGTGGAATCTTCCATGGCTCGCTGAATGAATAAAAAGTAACGTTTATCGTGAGGATAGATCTTTTTTAAAAGTGTCTTGTAATTTGTTGATTCAATTTTATTACTTTCCTTATCCTTTTGAAATTCATCCCCACGAAATTTGGGAAAGGAAATTACCGGAAATACGGACAGATGAACCATTTCTAAAAAAAGACTTTGAAATAAAAGGATAATAAACACACCTTTAACTTTTCTAGAAATTTGAATGGAAACCCGTTTCATTTTGCTATAACTGATCAATAAACTGCACTAACTTTGACGTAATCCCATCAAATCCTAAATCCTCGTACAACTCATAGGAATAACGTCCATTGTAGAAATCAGCTTTCGGATTTTCTCTTAAAAAATGTTCCATGTCCACCTTAAAACCCATGATTTGATTCTTATGAAGTGCTTCCTCCCGATGGAAGTTAAATAATTGAGCTCCTTTGCTAACGACAACACTCTCTAATGCCACTCTCGTTTTGGGCAACCAATTTCTTGAGGAACCATGAAGGATATTTCGGTGAAACAACACAATTTCACCTGCATCAACTTCAATTGGAACAAGCTTTTTATTCATTTTCTTAAGTAGTAATCCTTGAACAGGATTATACCCAAATTGACGAAAATGATTGTCATTTTTGTGACTACCTGGAACCACCCATAAACATCCATTCATTCGAGTGGAAGGAATTAACGAAATCCATGCATTTAAAGAAAAAGTGGTTCGTTCATCCACAATCGAAGAGTCTTGATGCCAGATATCACTTTTTAAACCAAATGGTTTTAAAATATGGGAAACTGGAAAAATATCCGCCTCCTCTGTCGAAATATATGTTGCTAGAATTGGATTAAAAAGTCGTTGAATGATTTCATTTGAGGCCAATTTAACCGAATAAGATGCGTTGATTAAATTCAACAATTGTCTCCCCTTATCTTTCTTCGGCAAATCTTGAATCAAGTCCATAGAAGCAGATCTCAATTCGTCTAATTTCTGTGCATCGATTTTATCCAACACAACAAATCCCAACTCATTTAAGGATTGAATCCATTCCTGAGCCTTAGGATGTAAATGAAAGAAACGTGGATCAATCCGCATAAGCAATGGATTTAATATGAATCATCGGTTTCGTTGGACCCCAAGTTCTTAGTGGCAATGTATGATCAAATCGTATTTCCTGTAATTCAAATTTAGCCAATCCAGTTGATAAACGATGTAATTGACCATTCTTGTAAAAAAGCAAATCAATCTGAAATTCACCTTGATTAAAAAAGTGCGAAGGAAGATTCATTTCGATTTGAATTTGACTTGAACAAGCCAATTCTTCCTTGAAATATGTTTGAAATACCGTTTGATTAAATGCATCTCGAACAGAAATTCCCATTTGTATAGACTGGTTCAAAGCGGTAATCACAATTTGAACTGGAATTTCTTCATGAAAATCAAAAACACTTTTATTTCCAATTTCCACTTTTACCGCTTCAAATGAATGCTGACCGTTCATTCCATGCTCCCATAGTTGATATGTTCCATTTTCTACTGGTTTCATTTGTTGGGACTGAAATCGAAAATAATCGTCTAAATGTTCAAAACGCAATAGTTTACCAGAATGAAAAGTCATATAGCCCGTACATAGTTCTCGCAATTCACTAAAATTATGCGAGATAAGAAGGAGCGTTTTATCCTTTTGCATTGCCAATTGATGCAAATAATTTCGGCATTTCTCTTGAAAATCACGATCACCTACACTCAATACCTCATCCATCAGGTAGATGTCAAAAGGTAAGTGAATCATCGTGCTAAAAGCCAATCTTAGATACATTCCTTTTGAGTAGTTTTTGACAGGAAGATGGATAAAATCACCTATTTCGCTGAAAGCGATGATATCCGATATAAATTGTTCACTTATTTTTTTTGAAATCCCCTGAAGTTGACCCATTAATACAATGTTCTCGAGTCCGCTTAATTCTGGATGGAATCCCGCACCAATGTCCAATAAACTGGCAATTGAACCCCAAACCTCAACCTGCCCTTCATTTGGCTTGGTAATTCCAGCGATGATTTTCAATAAAGTTGATTTACCACTTCCATTGGCCCCAAGTACCCCAATTACCTCGCCACGTTGAATATCGAAATTCACATCGGAGAAAACGGGTATTTTTTTAGTCTCACCAGATTCAGTGTTTGACCAATAAGTTTTTGACAAGTTTTTTGCTTGGATGGCGAGTGTTTTCATACTTGTTCGAGATAAATTCGCTCACGTTTCACAAAAAATCTCAGAGAGATCCAACCAAAAAGCAAGAGTACAACAAAACAAATGAATACATGCCATGGGTCAATGGGCAAACCATAAATGGCAAAGCGCCAAAAATCAGTCATTCCAACCAATGGATTCAGAGAGAAGATGAGCTGGAATTTTTCTGGTAACATTTCTTTGGCATAAAAAACAGGAGTAAGCCATATACCAATTTGTAAAAAATGTGGAACAAGTTGTATGACATCTCTTTTCGTCATGGATATTCCAGCAACAAAAAATGTTACCCCAAGCGCTGAAAAAGTTGAAAGTGCATATCCCAATGGAAGCCACCATAGAAAATCAAATGAAAGTTGACCAGAAATACCAGTAAAAATTAGCACTAATAAGATAAACACGAAATGTTCTAAGCTGATTGAAACACATCTGGCCATCACTAAAATTAATCGATGAATCTGAATTTTTTCGACAATGGCTGCAGATTCCTTCCAAACTTGAGAACTTTGCTGCAGAGTATTAGCAAAAATATACCAGCCCAAGTATGCCGTTAAAACAAAGAGGGTGCTATTCCCTACTTGTTTAAAATGGATAATTTGACTAAAAAAAAAGGTGAAAATGGAAGCCATTAACAGCGGATTCAAAAAAAGCCACAATACTCCTAAAATTGTCTGTTGATATTTCAATTTAATGTCACGCTTTGATAACGCCATGACTAATTCTCTTTGGGACCAAATAGTCAACAAAACAGTTCTCAACTGATCCTTTCCTGCTTTATTAAGCTGATGTTTCATCACGATTTACTTGTTGAAAAGAAGGAATGAATGACATCACAAACTCGATTGACATCGGAATTGGATAAATGTAGATGAACAGGTAAACGCAGAATAGTTCCTGCTAGCTGATCTGTGTGGTCTCCACCAATAAATCGACCACATTTACGTCCCATTTCAGATGAATGAAGCGGTATGTAATGAAACATCGCCTCAATTTCATTTTCCTTCAAATATGCTAATAGGGTTTCACGTAATTGAGGCGTTGGCAGTACCATGACAAATGCATGTATGGATTCTTCGATGAACTCAGATAGTAAAATGCGAAAAAAGCCTTGATTTGCTAAATTAATTAATCGCTGATAATATTGTTTTATAAGCTCTGACCTTCTGCTGATAATTTGATCCTGCTGGCTTAATTGATCAAATAAAAAAGCCGCATTTAATTCATTCATTTGAAATTTAGAACCAACATCAACCCATTCATAATAGGGTTTCCCACCTTGCTCAAAGGCAGTTCGATTTGTACCAATATGATAAATTTGTTGGGCGCGATTTTGAAAAGCTGGATTGTTCACAAGCAGTAATCCACCTTGAACGGCTGACATTTGTTTAGTGATATCAAAACTTACCACACCAAAGTCGCCTATACTCCCCAAAGCCATTTCATTCGTTGAATTCCCGTATCCCATGGCAGCATCCTCAATCAACAACAATTGGTGTTTTTGACAAAATGCCTTAAACACGTCGATATTCGGGCAAATACCCAAATAATGAACCAATACGACTGCCCTTGTTTTATCACTTATTGCTTGTTCAAGTAAATTGGCATCCATACTTCCTGTTTCCGGATCAACATCAACAAAAACGGGTGTTGCTCCATGAGAAACAAAAGCATTTGCGGTTGAAACAAAGGTGAAAGAAGGCATGATAATTTCATCTCCATCTTGGATATCCATCAGAAAAGCAATCATTTCTAATGCATCTGTAGCTGAAGAACATAAAAATAATTGACTTGAGGAATAACGTTCCGACAATAAATTCAAGCTTTTTTCACTGAATATTTTTCGCCGATAATTCAAATAATCTGCATTCAACTCTTGGAGATAACTCAAATAGTGTGGACTTGAAACAGAACTATTAAAATGAATCATGTAAATGAATTGATAAAAACAAGGCTGTTACTCAAACTAAATAGACCGTGTATGCAACAAAAGTACGAAAAAGTTCCATTTTATCAAAGCTTAAAACCCGATGGAATTACGGCGATTTTCGGTATATTTGCAGGAAGATGGAGAGTAAAAACATTCTTGTATTGGGCGGTTCGGGATTCATTGGACAACATTTAATTCATCGGTTGACAAAGGACAAGCATCGTGTGATTTCTTGTGATATCAGAATGCCTGACTTCGAACAAACTTACGACTTTGAATTTCACCAATACGACCTCCGCGAACAAGTATTCATAAACGGATTAAAGAATATCACTTTTGACGAAATTTACCAATTGGCAGCCGATATGGGCGGAGCAGGGTATGTTTTTTCTGGACAACACGATGCAGATATCTTGCTCAATTCAGCTCAGATAAATTTAAATGTACTGCGTGCTACACAAGTTTGGAATTTCACTGGACGTATATTTTTTGCCTCTTCAGCATGCATTTATCCACAAGAAAATCAACTAAACGAATGGAATCCTGATTGCCGAGAAGAATCTGCCTATCCTGCTAATCCAGATAGTGACTATGGCTGGGAAAAACTGTTTGGAGAACGGATGTATGCGGCCTTTCATCGAAATAAAAACCTTTCCATTCGAATTGCACGATTCCATAATATCTATGGCCCTTGGGGGATTTTTGATGGCGGAAAAGAGAAAGCACCTGCGGCCATTTGTCGAAAAGTTGCGCAAGCTAAAGAACATGATTCGATCGAAATTTGGGGCGACGGGAATCAAACACGTTCCTTTTTATTTATTGACGATGCAATTGATGCTTTACTTCAATTAATGAAATCTGACTTTAGTCAACCCCTCAATATTGGTTCAGAAGAAATGGTGAGTATTAATGAACTGGCAAAAATGGTCATACAACTTTCTGGAAAAACACTTTCCCTTCGACACGTCAATGGACCAATTGGGGTTCGCGGACGTAATTCCTCAAACGAACAAATTGAAAAGGTTCTCGGTTGGAAAGTCAATACTCCCCTTAAAAAAGGCCTAGAAAAAACGTATTTTTGGATTCACAAAATAATTGAAGCAAATGGAAAATAATCAAGAAATTAACGCTTTTCTATCATTTGTTTCGGAAGAATTACAATGTGATGAATCCTTGAGTTTATCCACTGAATTTAGAGGTTTAGCTCAATGGAGTTCCCTAAATGCCCTGCTACTCGTTGCCGCAATCAACGAAAGAACCGATGTCATGATTCATTCAGGACTATTGAAGGAATGGACCAGTTTCGGAGATATTTACTCGTATATTTTCACTCATTGGGATGGCACTTTTACAAAGTAAGGGAATTCACCTCATCGGATCAGTGGTTGTTCTCCCTACCGAGACAACAGATAATCTTGACCTTTCTTTTTTGAATCAAGAAGCCAAAGAAAATTTTATCAAACATACAGGTATTCGCTATCGTAGAATTGCCAAAAAAGAGGATCGCATAGAAGCGTATTTTGATAAAGGAATTTCAGAAATTCTTGATGATTTACAATGGGACGTCAATGAAATTCAAGTGCTGATTTGTGTCAGTCAAACGCCAAGCACCAAGTTTCCTTCAATGGCAAATCAGCTGCATGCGAATTGGAAGATGACTTCGTCTTGTTTATGCTTTGACATCAACCTAGGTTGTTCGGGTTTTGTTTATGGTTTACAATTGGTCAGTCAACTGCTTAATGGTTTTTCTGAAAAGAACGTAAAAGCGTTGTTATGCTGCGGTGATTTTTCATCCCGTATTATTCAAAAAAATGATTCTGCTACTGAACCGATTTTTTCAGATGGGATTTCCGTAACGGCCATCGAAAAGTTACCACTTTTCTCAGAATGGTTCTTTCACTTGGAGTCCATCTCTAGTGGAGTAGATGCTATAAAGTATGACTTAGATAAAGGTGCCATGGAATTGAATGGCATTGATGTATTCCAGCATTCTGTTCAATTTGTTCCGAAAAACTTATACTCATTATTTTCGTTCGCGGACATCCATCAAGAAAAAATCGATTATTTCATATTACATCAAGCTAACCGTTTAATAAATCAGTCCATTGCGAAAAAACTTCAATGCAATATAGAACGATTCCCTTCGAGTATTGAGCAATTTGGAAATACCTCATCCGCAAGTATTCCGTTAACACTTATCTTGCAACAAAACGAAACAAGTTCAGGTGAAGCAACGTATTGTTTTTGCGGCTTTGGCGTTGGATTTTCCATTGGTTCTGTGCTGCTTAAAATGCCACCATTGAAATTGGCTAAATGTGTAGATTTTTAGCATGAAAACAGTAACAATCGTCATACCAACATATCACTCTGAAGGCACTATACCCTTGCTAGTGCAACGATTAAATGAGTTCCAAGCTTCACCCAATGCCCCCTCGTTTCAAGTCTTTTTTATCGATGACGCCAGCACTGATCGAACAATTGAACGATTACAAGAAGCAAATAAGCATTTTGACTGCCGAATTTTTAAAATGCTTCAAAATCAGGGACAACATACGGTAACCGCCTACGGAATTGGATTGGCTGACACACCATACATTGCTACAATAGACGATGACTTACAGCATGATCCGTTTGAATTGATTCGTTTAATTGAGGAACAAAAAAAATCACAAGCTGATTTGGTCTACGGGATTTATGAGCATAAGGAACATTCGATCATTCGAAATCTTGGAAGTTTTCTATTAAAACGCATGTTCAAATTAATGGGAATTGATTACAATGATGTCACTTCTTTTCGTTTATTTAAAGCAGAAATTGGACAAGCGTTTCAACTACTTCAGAACAAAGTCATTTTTCTAGACTTTGAATTACAGCAGTTGGCAAGAAAAAAATCTGCTTGTAGGGTAAAACATGCGGAAAGAAAAGAGGGGAGATCAAGTTATTCCATGTTTGGCTTGATTAAATTTGCCACACGCATTTTACTGTTTCATTCCGGTTTCCCATTACGACTTATCAGTCGACTTGGATTGATCATTGCTGTTATTTGTTTCGTTCTAGGAATCTATTTCATTTATGCCAAAATCATTCACAACGCTCCAATAGGATTTACATCCATTATTGTTTCCATCTTTTTCTCGACTGGATTAGTCCTTTTCTCCCTTGGTATTATCGGTGAGTACATTCGTAAATTGTGGATACATTCATCAAGTCTGAAATCCATTCAAATTCAAGAATTGCATGAAACTGAATGAAGTATCAATTCTTCCCTTAGAAA
>JBJTMU010000074.1:0-44922 GCA_046070685.1 Flavobacteriales bacterium
GGACCAATGTTACCGAAATTGGGATAGACCACTGTTGTGAGTGAGATGGTAGAATCATTCGAAGTATTGTTGCCAAAATTACTTTCCGGGTAAACACCCAACTGCGAAGCATTCTGGTTCACCACCATACTCAAGGTAAATGGACTTGAAATGCCCTGTGGAATCGTTACCAATGTGCTTAAAGACAAACTATCCCCAATGAGAATGTTTGAAGGCAAAGTCACCGTTGATAGGAGCACATTATTATTCACAAAAACCGAAATAGGCGTTCCCGCCAATAAAGTATCATTTGAATTGACATTGTACACCGTGTAATCGAGTGTCAAATCATGGTTCTGACAAATATCTTGCCCGGTAATGCTATCCAAAGAAATCGTTGCATCAGGAAGCTCGGATTGGATGGAAGTAATAACATTTGAAAGCAATCTTAGAGCATTCGTACTCATTGTAATAGTTGCGCTCGAATTGCCAACTAAAATAAAATTCGAAATATCATAGGAATCAACATCCATATTCCAACTTGACGTACTTCCTGTAAAACTATTTGTGCCGTTATAAGGGTTATTTATAGGGTTTAATGCATTTGATAAATTCTGACCATTAATCTGCGCTACTTCACCACCATAAAAATTTGGACTACCATTAAAAACAATATAGGTCATTTTGGCTCCCGAAGTATTCGTAACATTTAGATTATCTATTGGGATATTAACTGAATTGATTGAATTCCCGATAACATATTGTAAGCCATCGTATATATTTAATTGCTTATTTGGTAAGGTCGGGTTTGAATAAACGATAATAATATTCCATCCTGCGAACTGAATAGTATTAGAATAGTAATATAAAAGTATTGAACTAAGGTTAAAATTTGAAATTTGATACAAACCATTCCCAAAGGATTGAACGTAACTTGTTATATCTTTTACTGCAGAAAAAAAAGGAAAACTTGGGGGGATTGTAGGAAAGGGATAAGCAATATTAACAAAGTCTGGTATTATTGCGTTCCCATTTAAATTTATTGTTGTAGTCGTACCATCTCCAATTCCAGTCCATATCAAATATGCCCCTACAATAGTTTGATTAGCCGCCAAATTTAAAGATGCGGATGAACTTGATAACATCGCAGGAGCCTGCGGTGGTGAAATCCAATTATCATAGGGATTATGAGTATTACCAATAATTGTGTAATCGAAAGGACCATTAAATTGCTGGTATAGTGTGAGAGGGATATAACTTTGAGAATATCCAAAAATGTTTGAAAACCAAAAAAAGACAAAAAACAGAATTGTTTTTTTTATAATAGGATTCATATCTACTAACTTAACAATTATTTTCCTGAATAGTTTTGATTTAAAAAGATACGAATTTAGTCATCCAAAAGATAAAAACACCACTATTGATTAAATAGTGGTGTTTAAAGAAAAGCAGAACGTTATTTAATCATCATTCGTTTTGCAATGATTTCTTGTCCATTTTTATTCAGACTATAAATATACATCCCTTTACCGATTTCGGAAGCAAGGATTTCAATTTCGCCCGAATTTCCTTCAAGGGTATAATCTTTCACAAAGGCACCATTCAAATTAAAAATAGAAAGTGTTGCAGTTTCAACACCAGGTGCTAATTGGAAACGAATGGATGTTTTATCAGTGAATGGATTCGGAACATTTTGTTCGATTGAATATCCATTTACATTCGATGAATTCTCTATTTCATCGATTGATGCCTCATTCACATAAACACGATAAAACACACCATTACTTAACGAACAAGCCTTGGAATCTGTCACGGTTGCTGTGTAAAATGTTGTTACTTGCGGAAATGCCCAAAATCCTTGTACCAAATTCGTATCACTAAGTCCTACGGATGGATCCCAGTCATACGTGATCGAGCCGTATCCACCTCCAATATTGGGACTTTCGTTTAGAAAAACAGAATCACCTGGATTGATCCAATAGTTAAATTCTGAACAATTAAGCGTGAAAACGGAAGTGGTTAATAACATAGTATCAGTATCCTGACATCCAGATGCATCAGTTAATGTAACATAAAATACCATGGAATCCCCAATGGAATTGTAAACAAGTGATGGATTCGCTAAAGTAGTGTCATTTAAGATGTTGGAAGCATAAAAATAGGGGAAAATGGATGATCCAACATAGATGGGGTCAATTTCCCAACTATATTGAAAGGGTAAAACTCCCGTTGAATAGGTGTTTGCTCCGCCAAGAGTGACACCTGTTTCGGGTGAACATCTATGTTTATTCTCTACTCGGATATCACACTGTGCATTCCCCATGAAAATAAACGATACCCCAATTAGTAGTAATAACGTCCTCATAATAAGTTGGTTTGCTTGTTTTTTCTTACACAAACATACCATTTTTATCCAACAGTCTAGAATAATCAATGCAATCCATTGTGAATGGTATGTTGAAGTGAGAATTTTATGATTCAAAATGATGCAAAAATCCCCTTCAATGTCTGGGCTTAAACGATGTGTTTTCATTAAGAAATGGACCTTTCACAACTGTGAATTCATGATAAATAAAATCCATTTCTTTGAAATGATTTCCTTCTTGATTGCTGGAGTCTTCCTGAGTGATAACGATTCTATTCCCGGTGTTTTTTGCCCCTTCCTTTTTCTCTTTGCAAGCTGTCGTTCCACATCATACCATCATGACATACGCCATGATCTTCCAGCAATTCATGTTCGTTCGTTGGGTATGGAAACATAAATAGAATAATTTTTTCGAAAGGAAGCATAACAAATGTACAAGCAACCACTAATTAATAGGCCATAGATAAGTCCCGCGTGATGAACGGATCGATACCAGGAACTGTTGAAAATTAAAATCCACATCACCGTAGAAATGATGCCGGCAAAGGATAAACAAGTAGCAAATAATGGTCCCATGACCTGGTGAAATCGTTTGGGCGTTGACGGAAATTGAAAGAGTAGGGAAGTCCAATGCGCTTTCTTGCCCAAATATCGAAAGGTGACAAATTCTTGGAAGGACCATCCCTTTTCCGTTGGATTTAATTTTATGGGATGAAAAACCGCTTGATAAAAAGCATAAATAACGTAAATCAGCAGTAATCCTAAAATGAGCAGTAATGGGGACCAAGTTAATCCAAGTGAGGAAACCAACGGATTTGCCTCCTTCTGAAGGTCTGGTGTCTGAAGATTGGTGCAGTAAGCGTCGAAACTTCTGCTGAAAACAATCCAACAAACAGTTACATAAAAGCTTCTTTTTTTCATCAAATTCCGTTATTGAATGACTAATTTTTCAGAATATTTCCATTCATTTCCAGACGAAACTTTCAGGAGATATGTTCCTTTAGCTAGGTTGAAGGTAAATTCTTCTAATTTATTCGCTGTTTCCATCTCGAAAACCACTTGACCTGATAGATTGAAAATTTTTACTTCATTTTGATCAAACGGAGAAACCAATGTGGCAAAATTATTGGTCGGATTCGGGTAAAGCAAGTATCCATCTTCGTTTAATTCCGTCATACCAACATGTGTCAATTGGTATTCGCAATCGATATTTAATGGATTGATGGTCAGACCATCATCTTGGAAGCAGCTAAATCGATACTGGCTGTATTCGACAATGATTCCTGGGTCACAAGTCATGGTCTGCATGGGGAAAAGTCCGCTAATGGTAAAAAACATGGATTGATTCCCGAAGCGCGCATTATATGGCCCTTGTAATCGCGTGTGATCTCCATCGTTGTAACCTAGATCGATCGTTGGATAATTTTGTCCGGCTAGTGTAACGTTTCCTGTTCCTGTGACATTTGCCATGGAAATAGGGTTGCAAAAAAATGTAGGATCTTCCGTTGAATGAATCGCAAAACTCTCGCCCGTTAATTTGGTGAAATCATACAATAATTCAAATTGATTATTCACCCAATAAAACACTTGATTTTGATTATTCCACGTGTAGTTTGTGTCTAATTCGTAGATTCCTGTCAAATGTGAAATGTCATTTTGATCCGTGAAAAACACATAAGAAGTACTCGTTAATATTTGAGCAGTATGTCCGTCAATAAGTGTGTCTCCGATGTATCTTATTTTTAAAAAGCCATTCGTTCCATTGAAATTATCAAAGTCATAATGCCAAACAGCGTTGCTTTGTATCCAAATTGGCGACTGTGCTTTTATTTGTTGAAGGGAAGATACCAATAAGCATAAACCTATTGATAATAACTGTAGCGTCTTTTTTTTCATCATCATTGGTTAAGTGAAAAACGGATTAAATCATTCTTTACTCTTAGTACGTAATGTAACGCAAAAATGGAAGTGATGGTGTGGATGAGCCGTATTCGGTTGCATGTTCATCCCACACAATAATAGTCAACTTTTTTCGATTACTACCGTAAAAATTAAACGAAGATGCCTAAAAAAATGGTGCAGACAATTCGACATTCACCACCTCGGTCAATCAATACAAACTAGGAAATCCAGTTGGATCGGCCTCATGCATCATCGCATATACTTTTTCAATAATGTCATCTACACTTGGCTTAGAGAAATAATCTCCATCAGAACCATACGCCGGACGATGGTCCTTAGAACTCAATGTTTCTGGTGCTGAATCCAAGTGATAATATCCTTTTTGTTCCACTAAGATTTTATCAAGCATATAAGCTGTTGCTCCGCTGCTTACATCTTCGTCAACAATCAACAAACGATTTGTTTTTGCCAAGGAATCACTAATGATATGTTCGATATCGAATGGCAATAAGGTTTGTACGTCGATTAGTTCAACCGAAATCCCCATGTTTTCCAGTTGTTGCGCTGCTACTTCACAAAGATTGAAAGTTGAACCATAAGAAACAAGTGTCAAGTCTGTTCCTTCTTTCACAATTTCGGGCACACCTAATGCTTCTCTAAATTCACCCATATTGACTGGCATGCGTTCCTTCGTGCGGTAACCGTTTAATGGCTCAATAACTAATGCAGGTTCATCTGCTTGCAACAAGGTATTGTAGAATCCTGCTGCTTTGGTCATGTTTCTCGGGACACAAACATGAATCCCTCGAATGGAATTGACAATCATCCCCATGGGAGATCCACTGTGCCAAATTCCTTCCAGACGATGTCCGCGTGTGGAAACAATTAATGGTGCTTTTTGTCCGCCTTTCGTACGGTATTGCACCGTCGCTAAGTCATCCGACATAATCTGAATCGCATACAATAAATAGTCTAAGTACTGAATTTCAGCGATGGGACGCAATCCACGCATGGCCATTCCAATTCCTTGACCAATAATTGTACATTCGCGAATTCCGGTATCAGAAACGCGTATTTCGCCGAATTGATCTTGTAATCCTTCTAATGATTGATTCACTCCACCAATTTTACCAGCATCCTCACCAAAAACCAATACTTCTGGACGGTTTTCTAAAATCGTACGGTAGTTCTCTCGAAGAATGATGCGTCCATCTTCCATCTGAACTTCATCCGCATAAGTTGGTTCAACCGGGGTAACATTCAAGGCTGATTGCTCAGATTGTGAATGCAAATGTGAACTGTAACGATTGAAATTTGTCGCAATAACAGTTTGTATCCATTGACCTAAGGTTTTTTTCGAAGCAATATTTTCAGCTCGAATTTGACGAAGTACTTTGCGTGCAATGGTCAATAAATCACGACGAATTGGTTCCTTCGTTTTTTCCAAACTTTCAATGTCCTTCTGAATAAAGACACCATGTGTACTTTCGCTTGCAACCGTTTTTAATAGAGTAATTAAATCGGTTTGATCTTGTTTCATGCTTTCCGTGAAACGGGACCAGGCCATGTTTTTTGAGTTGCGAACGAATTCTTTGGCATTCGCTTGTATCGTATTGAGTTCCTCCTCTGTTGCCAAGGTCATGCCTTTCGCTTCGAAGGAAAGAATCCATTCTTTGAATTTTTGGATGCAATCAAATGTTGTTTCCCATTCTAAACGCTCTGCGGATTTGTAACGTTCATGTGATCCAGAAGTAGAGTGACCTTGTGGTTGATTGACTTCCTTCACGTGTACTAACACAGGAATGTGTTCCTCGCGGGCTAACTTTACGGCTTTCTCATACGTTTCACAAAGGTGCGCGTAATCCCAACCTTTTGTCACGAAGATTTCATATCCTGGCTTTTCAGCTGTGCGCTGCATTCCTGCTAACGCTTCCGAAATACTACCTTTTGTTGTTTGTAATTCTCGTGGAACAGAAATCCCATAACCATCGTCCCAAACAGACATCACCATCGGTACTTGAAGAACTCCAGCTGCATTGATGGATTCCCAGAATGGACCTTCACTCGTGGAGGCATCACCAATAGTTCCAAATGCGACCTCGTTTCCACCGTTCGTGAATTTTTGAAATGCCGGATTGGATGTCAATGCTTCTTGTTGACGATACACTTTAGATGCTTGAGCTAATCCCACCAAACGTGGCATTTGTCCGGCAGTTGGTGAAATATCCGCACTGCTATTTTTTTGTGCCATCAGGTTTTTCCATTCTCCTTTGGCATCAAGGTTTCGAGTCGAATAATGCCCACCCATTTGACGTCCAGCTGATTGTGGCTCAACATCTACATCCGTGTGCGCATACAATCCAGCAAAATATTGTTCGACGTTCAATTCACCGATCGCCATCATAATGGTTTGATCGCGGTAATATCCAGAGCGGAAATCACCATTTTGAAATTGTTTCGCTAAAGCAATTTGTGCAAGTTCTTTTCCATCTCCGAAAATACCGAATTTGGCCTTGCCTGTGAGCACTTCTTTTCTTCCGAGTAGGGAAGTTTCTCTGGATTCACAAGCCAATTGATAATCAGCTAAAACTTGTTTTTTGAATGCGTCAAAATCCATTTGATCTTGTGTTTGCGTTGCTTTTTCTTTTGCCATTGTTGATTGTAATCGTATGCAAATATACGGAAAAGCTACGGCGTTTTTGTATGGAATTTTTTAGCAATTTTGTGCAGCTATTTTGGACGTATGAAATTAGAATTGTGTGCCGCATCAGTTGATGCCATCTTGTTAGCGAAAAACTTTGGTTTTGAACGCATTGAGCTTTGTCAGAATTTAGAGCAGGGTGGACTCACGCCTTCAGCGGGAATGATTCAGTTTGCATTGGATCAAGGCGTCGAGACACATGTCTTGATTCGTCCACGTGCCGGTGGATTTTGTTACAGTCCTGAAGAAATAAAATCGATGGAGCAAGATTTAGCGTTTTGCCAACAATTGGGCGTTCAAGGGGTGGTCGTGGGAATGTTGAAATCAAATTTTGATATTGACACGGAACAACTTGCCTCTTTAAAAGCAGCATTTCCAAATTTTTGTTGGACTTTTCACCGGGCTTTTGATGAGAGCATCGATTGGAAACGTTCGATGGATCAATTAATGAAGTTGGGATTCCAACGCATTTTAACATCTGGGTTTGCCAGTCATGTCGATATAGGTTTGCCTATTTTAAAAGAAATGAAACATTACGCAAATGGTCTCATCGAAATCATGGCAGGTGGAGGCGTGAATGCCGGAAACATCCATAAAATTGCAGCCGAGGCACAGCCAGATGCTATTCATTTTTCGGGAACGACAAAGGTTTTATTAGATGAAGATTCGGCGTTTTCAGAAACCGTTTTAAAGGTGGAAGAGAAACGTGTTCAACGCATGTTGGATTCGTTGCACAATGTACTGAAATAGCATTTCCGGTTTATTTCACCTACCTTTGCACAAATCCTAGGTCATTCATGACTTTATTTGTTCAACCATAGGATTGAATACCTTTATGAAATTTACCGAATTAAATCTTTTAGAGCCGATTTTAAACGCTCTTACCAAGCAAGGTTATACAGAACCGACTCCCATCCAACAAAAAGCCATTCCACATGTACTCGAAGGAAAAGATGTCATGGGCTGTGCGCAAACAGGAACAGGAAAAACGGCTGCATTTGCCATTCCAATCATTCAACGCATTCATTTAGCGAAGCAAAAAGATCCGTCCAATAAAATCAAAGCATTGATTGTTACACCGACGAGAGAGTTAGCGATACAAATTGAAGAAAGTTTTAAAAATTACGGTAGTGAATTGAAATTACGCTACACCGTTATTTTTGGTGGGGTGAATCAAAATCCGCAAGTAAACCGATTGAAAAATGGGGTAGATGTGTTGATTGCGACTCCGGGACGCTTGTTGGACTTACAACAACAAGGATTCATTAAATTGGGGAACCTCGATATTTTTGTCTTGGATGAAGCAGATCGCATGCTCGACATGGGATTCATTCACGACGTAAAGAAAATTATCAAACTCATTCCAGCAAAACGTCAGACCTTGTTTTTCTCGGCAACAATGCCAAAAGAAATCACTTCGTTAGCGAATTCGATTTTAACCGATCCTGTGAAAGTGGAAGTGAATCCAGTTTCTTCGACGGCGGAGATGATTGAGCAGGCCATTTATCCTGTTTCAACACCACAAAAAAAGGAGTTGCTTGTTCATGTGGTGAAAGAATCGGATGCACCGAGTGTATTGGTTTTTACACGAACCAAACATGGTGCAGATAAGCTGGTTCGATGGTTAAGCAAACATAAAATTACAGCAGAAGCCATTCACGGAAACAAAGCACAAAATGCACGTCAACGTGCCTTAACGAATTTCAAAAATCGCAGTACACGTGTATTGGTAGCAACAGATATTGCCGCACGTGGAATTGACATCGATGAATTATCGTTTGTCATCAATTACGACATTCCAAACATTCCAGAAACGTATGTTCACCGCATTGGTCGAACTGGACGCGCTGGAGCTTCTGGTATTGCTGTTTCCTTCTGTGATAAAGAAGAACAAAAGTACCTCAGAGATATTCAAAAATTAATAGGGTTGAATATTCCAGTCGTGGCGGATCATCCCTTCGTTGGAAAATAAGATCAATAAAAAAGGAGCTCTTAAGCTCCTTTTTTTATGATATTATGTTCGGTATAGATCAAACAGCAGCAATTTTATCTGAAACGTATTCTCCAGCCTTCAATTTACCAACGATTTTAGAGAAACACTCAATCGTGTATTTCACGTCTTCTAAGGTATGTGTTGCGGTTGGAATCAAACGTAAAATGATCATTCCTTTCGGTACAACTGGATAAACCACCATCGAACAGAATACGTTGTAATTCTCGCGTAAATCGTAAATCAAGTTCGTTGATTCTGGAATAGAACCATTCAAGTAAACAGGTGTCACACATGAATTGGTTGGACCAATTTCAAATCCTGCTTCCGTTAATCCAGATTGTAAGGCATGGGTAATTTCCCATAATTTATCTTTCAATTCTGGATGATTGCGCATCAACTCTAATCTTTTCAATGAACCAATAACCAATGGTAATGGCATCGCTTTCGCGAAAATTTGTGAACGCATGTTGTAACGTAAATATTCCACTACTTGCTCATCAGATGAAATGAATCCACCGATTAAGGCAAATGATTTCGCAAATGTCCCAAAGTAAATGTCAATTCCATCTTGACATCCTTGCTCTTGACCTGTTCCACCACCTTTTGCACCTAATGTTCCAATTCCATGTGCGTCGTCAACAAACAAACGGAAATTGTATTGTTGCTTTAAAGCAACGATTTCTCGTAATTTTCCTTGATCTCCACGCATTCCGAATACACCTTCTGTGATCACTAAAATCGCTCCACCTGTCTCGGCTGCTAATTTTGTCGCTCTTTGTAATTGTTTTTCGCAATCTTCGATGTCATTGTGCTTAAACACAAAACGTTTTCCCATGTGTAAACGCACACCATCCAAAATACACGCATGTGATTCTGCATCGTAAACAATGACATCATGACGGTCCACTAAACAGTCAATCGCAGAAACCATTGCTTGGTAACCGAAATTACAAAGAATTGTACTCTCTTTTTCAACGAATGCCGATAACTCTCTTTCTAATTGCTCATGATAATCAGAATTTCCACTCATCATTCTTGCTCCCATTGGAGAACCAAATCCATACTCCGCAGCTGCTTCACCATCGATTTTTCTCACTTCTGGGTGATTCGCTAAGCCTAAATAATTGTTCAATGACCAATTTAAGCGTTCTTTTCCACGAAAAGTCATGTGTGGACCAATTGGACCTTCTAATTTAGGAAAGGTAAAATATCCGTGTGATTCTTTCGCGTGTTGCCCGATAGGTCCGCGATTCGCCTTAATTTTTTCGAAAATATCTGCTGACATGTAAACTATTTTTATGCAAAGTTAATTGAATATTACTTTGTGTATTTCGGACGCATTGCATTTTATCAACACATAAATGCACAATTATCCGATTACGAGCGTTTTGGACTGAGTTTTTCTGCTAAAAATGCCGCGGTTTCGGTGTTCTTTGCGAGAATCATTTCCTCAGGCGTACCTTCAAACAGTAATTGTCCGCCTAATTCACCGCCACATGGACCCAATTCGATGATGTGATCGGCACATTTTATCACCTCCACATTGTGTTCAATAACAAAAATGGAATGTCCGCGGTCAATTAATGCGTGGAAAGCAATCAATAGCTTGTCGATATCGTAAAAATGCAAGCCTGTTGTTGGTTCATCGAAGATAAATAGGGTGGGTGGTGCTTGTGTTCCTTTGGCTAAAAAAGAGGCTAGCTTAATGCGTTGCGCTTCTCCACCGCTCATGGTGCTGGACGATTGTCCAACTTTTAAATAACCCAATCCAACATCTACTAAGGGTTGAATTTTCTCTACGATTTTCGCGTCTAATTTATCGCTGCCTTCCTTGAAAAATACCAAGGACTCATCCAGCGTCATTTCGAGAATATCAAAAATAGATTTACCACGGTATTCGATTTCTAAGGTTTCGGATTTGTATCTCGTTCCTTTACATGTTTCGCAATTCAAGTGGACATCTGCCATAAATTGCATCGAAACAGTAATGCTTCCTTCTCCCTCGCACATCTCGCAACGACCACCTTCTACATTAAAGCTAAAGAATCCAGGTTTGTATCCGCGCATTTTTGCAAGTTGTTGTCTAGCAAATAATTCCCTAATGTCATCGAAAGCTTTAACATAAGTAATTGGATTGCTTCGCGAGGATTTTCCAATGGGGTTTTGATCAACAAATTCAACGTGTTTAATGGACTTTAAGTCGCCTGTTATTCCATCGCATTTTCCAATTAAATCTCCGCTAAGCCCAAGTTCTTTTCGGATAGAAGGATAAAGAAGCGATTTGATCATGGTGGATTTTCCGGAGCCTGAAACACCTGTAATACAAACAAGTTTGTTTAATGGAAAATCAAGTGTCAGGTTTTTTAAATTGTGTTGACGAGCTCCATGTAGGGTGATTCTGTTTTTTCCACTGCGACGTTTTGCTGGAATGGGAATTTCTTTTGTTCCTAACAAATACTGGGCAGTCAAACTTTCTTTTGCTCGCGTGAGTGCTTGGTAATCACCTTGAAAAACAACTTCACCGCCATGTGATCCAGCTAAGGGCCCGATGTCTAAAATTTCATCTGCTGCCATCATGATTTCTTCTTCGTGCTCCACGACAATCACCGTATTTCCAAGGGATTTCAAGTTTTTAAGTACCTTGATTAATCGAGCGGTGTCTTTTGGGTGTAGTCCAATGGAGGGTTCATCTAAAATGTAAATGGATCCAACTAAACTGCTTCCGAGTGAAGTGGCTAAGTGTATGCGCTGGGATTCGCCACCTGAAAGTGTATTGGCGCCACGATTAAGCGTTAGGTAGCCTAGCCCTACATCTTGAAGAAAGCCCAATCGCTGTTGAATTTCTGGAAGAATGTGTTTAGATACTTGACGGTCATAATCCGTAAGTGGCAATGCTTGAAAAAAAGCTGCCGCATCATCGATGGATTTTAACACAATTTCTTGAATGGAGCAGTTGTTGACTTTTACATATGCGGCATCGCCACGAAGTCTAGTGCCTTTGCATTCGGGGCAACTAGTTTTTCCTCGATAGCGAGAAAGCATGACTCTATATTGAATCTTATATGTTTGACTTTCAATGAATTTGAAAAACTTATTTAAACCCATAAAATAAGTATTTCCTTCCCATAATAATGCATATTGTTCAGGACTTAAATCCTTAACAGGGCGATGGATGGGAAAGTCGAATTTTTTAGCATTGAAGGTTAATTCATTTAGGTATTCACTCATGGTGTCGCCTTTCCATGGCGCAATGGCACCTTCAAAAATACTGAGGTTTCGATTAGGGAAAACGAGTTCTTCATCGATTCCTAAAACCATTCCGTATCCTTCGCAAGTTTTGCAGGCGCCATAAGGATTGTTGAAGGCAAATAGGTTGACACTAGGCTCTTGAAAGCTCATTCCGTCAAGTTCATATCGATTGCTGAACCATTCTAATTTTTGATCTGTATTATTTAAAATCGCGCAAATACCTTTTCCTTCTGTAAAGGCCAATCCAAGAGAATCACTGCAGCGATTTAAATTGCTTTCATCACTCAAATCATTGGTGAATCGGTCAATCGCGAGGAGGAATTCTTCGTTGAAATCTGTTGTTAATACCGTCTCAATTAACTGAAATGACTGATTGATATAAATGCGTGTAAAACCCTGTTTATAAAGTGATTCTAATTTTTGTTTGTACGTTTCTGATTCGTAAAGGGAAACTGGACATAAGATGGCAATTGCTTCGTTTTTCCAGTGCTTGTTCAGGAAGCTGATAATGTCCTTGACTTGGTGTTTTTGTACTTCGTTCCCTGATATGGGAGAGTAGGTTTTTCCAACTCTTGCAAAAAACAATTTCAAGTAATCGTAAATTTCAGTGGTCGTTCCAACCGTGGATCTCGGATTGCTTGAAATCACCTTTTGTTGAATGGCAATGGATGGAGCAATTCCTTTGATGTATTCCGTTTCTGGCTTGTTTAATTTTCCTAAAAACTGTCGGGCATAAGACGACATGCTTTCAATAAAACGACGTTGTCCTTCTGCAAAAATGGTATCAAAGGCCAAACTGGATTTGCCTGAGCCAGAAACGCCGGTGATAACGGTTAGTTTGCCATGAGGGATTTTAACATCCACTGATTTCAGGTTATGAACCCGTGCTCCTTTTATTTCTATGCATTTTTCCACCATACAAAAGTAACAGATGAAAAGGAATGCTGTTCGTATTCGACTGAAATCTTAAATATTTTCCTACTTTTAGTCCGCTAAACACGAAAATATGTCTTGGAATTCCCTCTTTCGTAAAAAATCTGTACATGCCATTTTGGAGCAAGTGCGTTTGAACGATGAAAATAGTGATGCTCACGCTTTAGGAAAGCATTTGAAAGTTAGAGATTTAGCGGCGTTTGGAATTGCAGCGATCATAGGAGCGGGAATTTTCAGTACCATTGGAGAAGCTAGTTCACAAGGTGGTCCAGCGGTTATCTTCTTGTTTTTATTTACAGCAATCGCTTGTGGATTTGCAGCATTCGCCTATGCAGAGTTTGCATCGATGGTTCCAGTGTCTGGATCCGCTTATACGTATTCGTATGTGGCATTTGGTGAAATCATCGCTTGGATCATCGGTTGGGCACTCATCATGGAATACGCGATTGGGAATATTACGGTGGCTATTTCTTGGAGTGATTATTTTACTAACATGCTGGAAGGAATTCATATTAAAGCACTTGGAATTCCAAATGGAATTCATTTGCCGCAATGGATTCAAATGGATTATTTAACGGCATCCAATGGATTTCAGGAAGCAAAAACCTTGTTGGCAGCTGGAAAAAATATGACGGATTTGGATTCAGCATTGGTTCTCGCTCGCGAGGCTTGGTTGAATTCTCCACAAATTTTTGGTTTCCATTTGATTTTTGATTTACCGGCATTGTTCATTATTGTGCTCATTACCTGGTTGGTGTATCGTGGAATGAAGGAAAGTAGAAACGCGTCGAATATCATGGTTGTCATTAAGTTGGCCATTATCTTGTTGGTAATTGGTGTTGGCTTATTCTATGTCGATACGAAAAACTGGAGTCCGTTTGCTCCCAATGGTGTCAGTGGTATTTTGAAAGGTGTTTCCGCTGTTTTCTTTGCATACATTGGATTCGATGCGATTTCTACAACGGCAGAGGAATGTGAAAATCCACAGCGTGACTTACCTCGTGGAATGATGTGGGCAATTATTATTTGTACCATACTTTACATCGTCATCGCCTTGATTTTAACGGGAATTGTTTCGTACGAAAAGTTGGCGGTCGGAGATCCGTTGGCTTTTGTATTCGATGAAATTCAACTTCCAAAAATGGCTGGAATCATTTCGATTAGTGCGGTGGTGGCCATGGCTTCTGTTTTATTGGTTTTTCAAATGGGTCAACCACGCATCTGGATGAGTATGAGTCGTGATGGATTGTTGCCAAAACGTTTTTCCAAGGTTCATCCGAAGTACAAAACGCCTTCATTTGCTACGATTGTGGTGGGATTTGTGGTGGCAATTCCAGCCCTGTTTATGAATTTAACCATGGTTACAGACTTGTGTTCCATTGGTACTTTGTTTGCATTCGTGCTGGTGTGCGGAGGCGTCTTGATTCTTCAGAATAAAACGGACATTCCACGTGGGAAATTTAAAACGCCTTTCATCAATGGTGCCATTTTTATGCCAATTCTTTTTGTGCTTTCTATGGTGATTCTTTTCAGTTCTTACCGTACTGAAACGATGTCCTTTATTCAAAATAAACCAACTTTGAAAACCTCTGAAGAAATCATGTTGCAATTAAATGATCGTCAGCTGGAGACCTTGAAAGATGTTGTGCGACATGAAATCCATCGAACGGAAAGTAAATTACTCGAGGGAAAGTCAGACAATTGGCGAAATCTAGCGGTGAATTTGGATGACTATTATTCGTCTGAAAGTGGTTCCGATAGATTAGCAAGTGTGATTAATCAACATGGATGGACAAGGATTTCGTTAAAAAATGAAGGATGGTCACATTTTGCCAATAAAATCCCGAGTTGGATATTTATTCTGTTTACGATATTCATCACCATCATGGCAGTACGACACAAGCTTTCCTTGATTCCGATTTTAGGTTTATTGAGTTGCCTATACATGATGAGTCAACTGGCGCTTGCCAATTGGATTTATTTCACGATTTGGTTGTTGCTTGGTTTGGTGATTTACTTCCTGTATGGTAGAAAACACTCGAAATTGGCGGTGAATGAAGTTGAATGACATCACAATTGTCATCAATCTTTAAAACATTGAAAAAAATAAGGTGAGTGTCGTTTAAATCCCTAATCGATGTTCAATCCCAAGAATCAACGAATGAATCACTTTGATGTGAATTTCTTGTGCTCTGTCAGCAAATGGTGTATGTGGTGCACGAATTTCGATGTCCGCCATTCCTGCCAGTTTTCCGCCATCTTTACCTGTTAACACAACTGTTTTCATTCCTTTGGCTTTGGCTGCTTCTACTGCCAAGACGACATTTTTCGAATTCCCTGAAGTGGAAATCCCAAGTAGCACATCGTTCTCATTTCCAAGTCCTGCAATGAAACGGGAAAACACGAAGTCATAGCCGTAATCGTTACTAACGCAAGATAGATGTGATGGGTCAGAAATACTAATAGCAGGAAGAGCCCGACGATTATCGCGAAATCGACCACTTAATTCTTCTGCGAAATGCATGGCATCACACATCGATCCACCGTTTCCACAACTGATGATTTTTCCTCCTTTTAGAATCGATGTACTCATGAGTTCAACGGCACTGGAAATCAACGAAAAGTTGGCTTCCGTTTGAAAAAGATCGAGGGTTCTTTGAGCCTCTTCGAATTGCTGTTGAATCAAATTGTGTAGTTCCATATCACTGAATTGAATTCAAAATTAAACTAAATTCTTTAGGAGGACTATAACATCGTTCAGATTCGTATCTTTGATTCATCATGAATACTTCCTATTTTAATCAAAAAGTTGTTTGGATCACCGGTGCTTCCTCTGGAATCGGTGAAGAATTGGTTCGTCAATTAGATCGCGCAGGTGCTCAATTGATTTTGTCTGCAAGAAATGTCGAAAAACTGAATGAAATCAAATCAAGTTTGTCGAATGCAACGAAACACATGGTGGTTCCATTGGATTTAGCGCATGCTGAAAATGTTCAGGATCTAGCGCAGCAAATTGTTCAGTCTTATGGTCGAATAGATTTGCTCATCAATAATGGTGGAATTAGTCAGCGCGCTACAGCGCACGATACGAGTTTAGAAGTGAGTCGCAAAATTATGGAAGTAAATTTCTTTGGAAATATTGCCTTAACCAAAGCGGTTTTACCCATTTTTAGACAACAACAAGCGGGTCAAATTTTGGTAATCAGTAGTATTGCAGGGAAATTTGGTTTTCATTTACGTTCGACATACAGCGCTTCGAAGCACGCATTAATGGGATATTATGAAAGTTTGGTGATGGAAGAGATGAGTTATGGGTTAAAAGTAACGGTAGCTTGTCCTGGTAAAATCAATACGCCAATTTCAACCAATGCAGTAACGGGTGAAGGAAAAGTTCATGGTCAGATGGATCATAATCAAGCAACTGGAATGCCTGTGTCGGAGTGTGTGAGTCAATTATTGCAAGCGTTAGTGAAAAACAAACACGAAGTATTAATTGGAAACAAAGAATTATTGGCTGTTCAGTTAAAGCGTTTCGTTCCATGGTTATTTTGGAAGCTCATCCCAAAACAATCACCGACTTAGTAGGTATGAGTCCAAAAAGTGGGGGTAAAGAAAAATGTACTTTTGAGAAATTCGATTTCAAAAAAAGTGGCATAAAATTCAAACAAAAAAAAATAGGCTTCCAAGTGGAAGCCTATTTAGTTAAGTAGAGATTTCTTCTTAGTTTACGCTTGAAGAAAGTTCAGAACCTGCTTTGAAACGTACTGTGTTTTTAGCAGCGATTTTGATAACTGCACCAGTTTTAGGGTTACGTCCGTTACGAGCATTTCTTTTAGAAATGTCGAAAGAACCGAAACCTACTAAAGAAATTCTTTCACCTTTTTTCAATGCATCTGTAGTTGCTCCTACAAATCCGTCTAATGCTTTTTTAGCATCTGCTTTTGACAATCCTGCTGCTGCAGCCATTGCGTCGATTAATTCCGCCTTGTTCATAATAACTTGGTTTTAATTAGTTAGTAATAAATTTTATCGTAACAAATATATCTGAATATCAATGCGAGTGGAGGTTTCGAGTAAAAAAAATGTGCAAAATGTTGAAAAATCGGGCATTTTGTTAATAAAGCCGTCTAAAAACATTGATTTAACTAGGGTTTCACTGCATTCGAAGGGGTATTTGAGTCGTTTTTATTTTATCATCTGGCTAACAATTTTGCTGCATCTTTGTTAAATGAATATGAAAGTTGCGGTAATAGGCTCAGGAATAGGTGGATTATCCAGCGCTATTCGTTTGTCTAAACTTGGATACGAAGTTTCGGTTTTTGAAGCGAATGCATTTGTTGGTGGAAAAGTCAATGAACAATGGTTGGGAAATTATCGTTTCGATATGGGTCCATCTGTTTTTACGGAACCAAAACTGATCGAAGAACTCATGATTTTATGCGGGAAAAATCCAAATGATTTTTCTTATCGAAAATTAGAGGAGTCCTGTCGCTATTTTTTCTCAGATGGACAACAAGTACACATGCCTTCTGGTTTATCAGCCGCTGCTCAAACATTTGCGAAAGAATTTGGCGAAAATCAACAGCGTACGGAACGATTTTTAAAGCGCTTGTCCAAAAATTATGCAGCACTTTCTCCTGTATTTATACAAGCATCTTTGCATCGCTTTCATCAATGGTGTAATAAAGGTGTATTTCATGCCATTCTACGCCTTCCATATTATGGGATGATTCGTTCCATGTCCAAGGTCAATAAAGCACATTTCAAAAATCCGAAATCCGCACAGCTGCTGAATCGCATGGCGACTTACAATGGAAGTAGCCCATATCGTACACCTGGACTATTAAATATCATTAGTCATTTGGAGTTCAATGAGGGTCCGGCAATGCCCATTGGAGGAATGGTTACTATTTCGAAAACACTTCATGCTCTTTGCTTGGAGCTAGGGGTGAAATTTTATTTGAATGAGCGCGTGGAAGAAATCCTCCATCAGGAAAATAGGGTAGTGGGAATTCGGACGGAACATCAAACATCTGTTTGTGATCTTGTTGTCTCTAATATGGATGTTCATTTTACCTATGAACGCTTATTGAACGGATTACATGAACCCAAAAAAATATTGAGACAAGAAAAATCGAGTAGTGCCATTGTATTTTATTGGGGAATCAAGCGTTCATTTCCGGAACTTGGTGTACACAATATTTTTTTCGCGGCGGATTATAAAGCTGAATTCGATGCGATTTTTAACACAAAAACGCGCTTCGATGATCCAAGCATTTATGTACACATCACTTCCAAAGTCGAAGAACATGATGCACCGAGTGGATCAGAAAATTGGTTCGTCATGGTCAATGCGCCGATCGATGTTGGTCAAGATTGGGATGAATTTATTGCCGAAACGCGTCGAAATTGCCTAAATAAACTATCTAAGGCCTTGGATTGTGATATCGAAAAATTAATTGAAGTAGAAGCAATCAACGAACCGAGAAAAATTGAAGCAGTCTATTTTGGTAAACAAGGATCCATTTATGGGAATTCATCGAATAATGCTTTTTCTGCGTTTTATCGTCATCCGAATTTTTCAAGAACCCTGTCCGGATTGTATTTTGCGGGAGTGACAGTTCATCCAGGTGGCGGAATTCCCTTGGCATTGAACAGTGCGAAAATTGTGGAACGCTGTGTGCGTGAAGATTATTTGAACAAAAAGTAAACGCATTATCCTTCGTGTTTTTCCATGAATAGATTTCTTCAGGTTGAAATAGGTTGAAATCTGAATGATTTACCGCTGAAAGCAAATTATTTTTTGGATTCAATTGAAAAAAATAGTAAAAGACTTGTAAAAAGATAGTAATACTATTACTTTTGCGAAGTAAATCTTTTATATGAATCAACTTTTTTCAAAAATGTCCATTCCGGTGAACGCACATTTGTATGTGAAAGATCCAATGTCATCTGAATTAGGGACGAAAATCATCAATGGAAGTATCCTGTTGATTTCAGATCTCGGTTTTGAGAAATTTACCTTCAAAAAATTAGCGCAGGAGATTGAAACGACTGAAGCTTCCATATATCGCTATTTTGAAAGTAAGCAAAAAGTGATGCTTTACCTCATTAATTGGTATTGGTCCTGTATTTCTTTTCGCATGTATATGGGGACACAAAACTTGGCTAATCCCAACGACCGATTACGTAAGTGTATTCACATACTTACGGCTATTCCAAACCCCGAAAATGAATTAGTGTTGGATCATGAAGTTGAATTGAAACAAATGGTCATCAATGAGGCATCTAAAGTTTTTTTGACTAAAAATGTGGATGATGAAAATCAACATGGCGTATTTTCTGAATATAAAAAAGTAGTGGAAGTCGTTTCTTCCATTGTTTCTGAGATAAATCCTTCTTATCCATTTGCGAACATGTTAGTTTCCTCCATGATGGAAGGAAGTAACCAACAGCGGTTTTTTGCCGCTCATTTACCGCGTTTAACGAACGTCGATTCAAATCAAGATCTTGTCGAAGAGTTTTACACGGACTTATTATTTAAAGCCATAGCACATGCCTAATCAACAAGTAACTTTCTTTTCTCGTTTTTGGAATCTACTCAAATCCGATCGTCAAGAAATTCGAAATATTTATTTATTCTCCATTCTTAGTGGCTTACTTTCTCTTGGATTGCCATTAGGAATACAGGTCATTATCAACTTTATTGAACTTGGTCAACTGAGCACATCTTGGTTTGTCCTTGTTTTTTTAGTCGTGTTATCGATTGGCTTTTCTGGATTGCTGAATATTTTTCAATTGCGTATCACCGAGAACTTGCAACAACGCATCTTCACACGTTCAGCGTTTGAATTTGCTGGACGCATTCCAAAATTCAAATGGACCAAAGAATTTCAACACTTCTCTTATGAATTGACCCATCGTTTTTTTGATACCTTGACGATTCAAAAGGGATTGTCAAAGTTGTTAATCGACTTCACGGCAGCGATTTTACAACTTGTATTCTGTTTGGTTTTACTTTCTTTTTACCATAGTTTTTTCATTTTTCTTGGTTTGTTTTTAGTCTTCGTGTTATTGATTATTATTCGTTTCACAGGCAAGCATGGAATGTACACAAGCTTGGAAGAATCAAGTTATAAATATAAAATTGCGCACTGGTTGAAAGAAGTCTCTCGTGCACGATTTAGTTTTTCCATGGCTGGGATGCATTCGTTTCATCTTGTGAAAACCGATCAATATGTGCACGGTTATTTGAATGCGAGAGATCAACACTTTAAAGTGCTTGTTAAACAATACACTTATCTCATTTTCTTCAAGGTGCTAATCGCCTTATCTTTTTTGATTATTGGAGGAATTTTAGTCATTCAACAGCAAATGAATATTGGTCAGTTCGTTGCTTCCGAAATCATTATTTTATTGATTTTAAGTGCCGTCGAGAAATTGATCTTAAGTATTGAGGTTGTTTATGATGTGTTGACAGCAGTAGAGAAAATTGGACAAGTGACCGATTTGGAAATCGAAGAGGAGGGAACTCATTCCTTGACCTTGGAAGACACGAGTCAAATAGAACTTTCCTTTCATGATGTGGGATTGCAACTGTCGCAGCAAACGGTGCTTTTGGATCAATTTGACTTCGAATTAAAACCATGTGAAAAGGTGTGCATCGTTTCTGATTCAAGCTTAACGACGGACGCTATTTTTTCACTCATCACTGCACAAAAACAACCTGATGGTGGAAATGTAACCTGTAATGGAATTCCCCTTCAAAATTTGAATCCATCGGTGTTACGCGAGCAAATAGGAACATTGCTATCGAAAGACAAACTCATTCAATCCAGTTTATTAGAAAACATCCTCTTTGGACGTGATCACGTTTCTACCACAGCACTCGATCAATGGATGAATCAATTAGGACTTAAATCCTATTTATTTCAGTTAGACAACACTTACGAATCAATCCTCTATCCAGAACAGGGAACAATTCCAAGGGATGTGGAGCGTAAGTTACTCTTATGTCGCGCTTTGATAGGTAATCCGTCCATTTTACTGATCGATGAACCAACTGCCGGACTCACATCGGATCAGCGTCAACTTATTTTGGATACCATTTTCGCTCAAACGCAGAAGTCTATTTTAATCGCAAGTACCGATAGTACCGTCATGGAACGCTGTGATCGCATCATTGAATGTTCTGCTGGTAAAATTATATTCGATGGAAATTATCAATCTTTTCAACTGAAATAGTCATGCTAAATTTATCCCCTCAAAACAAACAGGTTCTTCATGATTCCAACTTAAGTTCCTTGCAGCGACTTGAAAAGAATCATTCTTCAAATCGACTGAGAAAATCGATTGTTTGGATATTAATTGTACTGATCCTAATCATGTTGCTTCCTTGGACTCAAAATATTCGAACAAATGGAAATGTCGTAACATTGCGACCAGAACAACGTCCGCAGTCCATTCAATCCATCATTCCCGGACGCATTGAAAAGTGGTACGTGAAAGACGGCGACTACGTGAAGAAAGGTGATACGATTTTATTCCTTTCGGAAATTAAAGAAAATTACTTGGATCCGAATTTAGTTGGACGAACAGAAAAACAATTGAAGAACAAAGAACTTTCTGTCGTTTCGTATGGTGATAAAATCAGCGCCTTGGATACACGAATTGATGCCTTGATTGAGGCAAATAAATTGAAGTTACAACAAGCGAAGATCAAGTTGAATCAAGCTTACTTAAAACTTAAAACCGATAGCATTGAATTTCATACGGCCCAAATAAATGCTAGAATTGCAGAACAGCAATATGAACGATTCGAAAAACTTTACAAGGATAACTTAAAGTCATTGACCGAATTAGAAACACGGAAATTGGCATTTCAACGAGCGCAAGCAGCACAAGTTTCAGCACAACAGAAATACTTGCAAAGTGCCAATGATATCATGGATGCAAAAGTCGAGTATCAATCCATTGAAGCAAAATACAGAGATGAAATTTCAAAAGCTGAATCAGATAAATTCGCTACTTTATCTAACTTGTACGATACAGAAGTGGATGTCATTAAATTGCAAAATCAAGCGGCAAATTATTCGATCCGAAATGGAATGTATTATGTCTTAGCACCGCAGGATGGTTTGGTAACAAAAATTCTTTCAAGTGGAATTGGTGAATCAATCAAACAAGGTGAGTCCATTGCGACCATCATGCCGGAGAATTATGACCTGGCCATTGAAATGTATGTTCGTCCAATGGATTTACCACTTCTCCAAAAAGGACAAAAAGTTCGCGTTCAATTTGATGGATGGCCGGCAATTGTTTTTTCTGGTTGGCCAACGGCTAGTTTTGGAACTTTTGGAGGGAAAATATTTGCCATAGATCAGTTCGCGAATGAAGAAGGAAACTTTAGGGTCTTAGTAGCTCCAAATAAACAGGACAAATCTTGGCCAAAAGCCTTGCGTGTCGGTGGGGGAGCTAAAGCGATGATCCTACTTGATGATGTCATGATTGGTTATGAATTATGGCGTAAAATCAATGGATTTCCACCCAATTTTTATCACGAGAAAAAAACAACTAAAAAAACGAAATGAAAAAGACTCTACTATTCGTCTATTTGTGTTTGTTTTTCCATTCCTGTTGGAGTCAAACGATTCTAAGTTACGAGCAATTTCAGGCAATCGTTATTTCGAATCATCCCTTGATCAAACAAGCTGGACTCAAACCCATTATGGGAGAAAATCAAGTTCTTAAGGCAAAAGGTGCGTTCGATCCAAAAGTAATGACTGAATTTGCCAATAAAAATTTTGATGGGACAAGAAACTTTCAAAAATTCAATGCGGGATTAACTATTCCAACTTGGTATGGAATTCAAGTGAAAACTGGATTCGAGTCAAACAGTGGGCCTTACTTGAATCCGGAGTTGAAAACGCCAGCAGGAGGATTATTTTACGGAGGATTATCCCTCAATTTGGCACAAGGAATGGTGATTGACCAACGACGAGCGGAATTGTTCAAAGCGAAAATCAATTTGGAGAGTTCCAATCAAGAAAAAAAATTACGCATGAACGAACTGATTTATGAGTCAGGTTATGCTTATTGGAATTGGTTCTTAGCCCATTATTCTGCTCAAATTTTGTCAGATGCGTATTTGCTTTCGTTGGACCGTTTAAAAGGTGTACAGACCTCTGCTGAACTTGGAGATCGTCCGTTTATCGATACGGTGGAGGCAGGAATTCAAGTCCAAAATCGAAAATCAATGTACTTGAATTATCAAACAGATTTACAAAATAACCGGTGGAAGGTTTCTACCTATTTGTGGAGTGAAATTCAAGATCCCTTGGAGCTAGGGGAGTCCTCCATGCCAACTTCTTTGGATTCGATAAGCTGGACCATTTTAAATTTATTAACGGATCAAGCGCTCGATTCCGCCGTTCAACAACATCCGTATTTAAACATCAATGAATTAAAAATTGAAAGTCTTGAAATCGATCAAAAACTGAAACGTGAGCAATTAAAACCAAATTTAAATCTTAGTTATCATGTCATCAATGAGCCTTTGAACTATAATCCAATGACGAATATTAGTCCGAATAACAACAAGATTGGGGTACAGTTCGACATGCCTCTTTTTCTACGAAAGGAACGAGGAGACTATGCTTTAGCTCAATTGAAAGTACAGGAAGAACAGTTTAATTTGCAAAGTAACACCGTCTATTTGAAGGCTAAAATCAAACAAGCACAAAACGATGTGTTGAATGCACAAAATCAAGTGCAAATCTATCAGCAAACGGTCTTGGATTCCAAGCGCTTATTTGACGCTGAAAAGCAAATGTTTGATCATGGAGAAAGTTCCTTGTTTTTAGTCAATGCGCGCGAAATGACTTACATTCAAGCCAAGTTAAAGTGCATTGAATCCATTTCAAAGTATCAACAAGCGTTATTGACACTGAAATTTTCATTGGCAACCTTATATTGAATTTTCATGAATTCGCTTTTTTCTGGTCGGACACTTCTGGTCGCTACGATGCACGGAAGGGAAAAAGTCATCGCTCCTGTTCTAGAGCCATTTTTAGGAGTGAAATGTGTCGTTCCTGTTGCCTTTGATTCAGATCAATTTGGCACATTTTCAGGCGAAATTCAACGATTAAAAAGTCCATTGGAAACCTTACGTGAAAAATGTAGAGCAGCTTTGGAAAATACTTCCGCGGATTTGATACTTGCCAGTGAAGGAAGTTTTGGAGCGCATCCGTATCTCCCTTTCACCGTTGCGAATGAAGAGGTACTGATTTTGATGGACCTCAAAAATGGATTAGAAATTGTGGCCAAAAAGTTAAGTACAGAGACCAATTTTGAAGGAAGATGGATCAGCAGCGAAGAGGAATTAAGGGAAATGATGGATCGAATTGATTTCCCCAGTCATCGGTTAATTTTAAAGGATGCCGAAAACCATGCAAAGGTTATATTGAAAAATGCCACCGATTTAGATGAAATCATGCGTCAATTCCATTTTATTAAACATCAAAACGAAAGGGTTTATGTGGAAACGGATATGAGGGCAATGAATAATCCAATGAGAATGCGAGTGATTGAACAAGCCACACATCAATTATTGGCGAAAATTCATGTTTGTTGTCCTGCGTGTCATGCCCCTGGATTCGACGTGGTAGCACATGTTCCCGGATTGCCTTGTCAGGTTTGTGCCTTTCCAACAGCAGCTATCTTGTCGCGTCAATTTAAATGTCAGAAATGTCAGTTTGAAAAAGTTGAAAATCGAGCAGATGGAAAGAAAATGGAAGATCCTATGTTTTGTCCCATGTGCAATCCATAATTTTCACACGCTACCAAACGGATAACGGCATCGGAAGGAAAAAGAAAGGAACTCAGACTTGCCTATTTCCACTCAATCGCAATGCGTTGACGCTGAGAGACCTTGTTTGTTTTGTCATCCATAAGGAAAAAAATCAAGTATAAAGGTTGCTTCATTTCCGATACATTTATGGATTTCGTTGTTTGATTATTGTTCTCTGACAAGAAAAAATGAGCGATGGATTTTGTCCCAATGACCCGACCTTTTTCCACTTTGGGATTTTTATCAAAACGATGCCAAGTATCCACTTTTGGATTATAAAACCAATAGAAGTAACCATCTGAAGAAACGATCATGTCCTGGTCTTGATTGTATTCAGGTTCCACTGCAATCTTCCATTGGATGAGGTCCGATTCAGGTAGCGATTGATCCAAAGGAATCCGAAACAATGAGTCATTCAGCGAGCAGGATCCAAATACGCCATCTACTTTGAGTAGCTCAACTTCAATTTGAAAGGCTTTCTTTTTTAAGATGACCTTTTCATCGTTCATCGGAACTTCGACGCCATCCTGTCGGAAATGCACAATGTAGTTTTGTGCGAAAAAAGAAATTTGTGCGTAGAAAATTAAGCCAATGGTTAATAATAATTTCATACTTCAAAAATACAAATCATGGATCATAACCAAAAGTAAAAGCATTAAAAAACCCCAACATTTCTGTCAGGGTTCTTTCAGTAGCGAGACCGAGAGTTGAACTCGGGACCTTAGGGTTATGAATCCTACGCTCTAACCAACTGAGCTATCTCGCCATATATTACTACGCTCTAACCTCCGCCGTGGCGGATGAGCTATCTCGCCATATATTACTACGCTCTAACCTCCGCCGCGGCGGATGAGCTATCTCGCAGGAGGGTGCAAATATAAAGAGAATTTTGACATCCTTGCAAAATTCCAAGTGAAAAAATTTCTAATTCAATTTTTTTAATTCATCCTGAATAAATGAAGCGAGTGATTTTAAACGGTCAGATGAAAAATCAAATGGAACATTCGCTGTTTTGTAAATCTCTGGAATTGATTTGGTGTAACCCAATTTCAGTGCTTCTTGATATGCGTGTAATCCCTTTTTAAGATCCGTTAAACTGTTCATCCACACACCTAAAGCACCCAATTGCGCGATACCATACTCTATGTAATAAAAGGGAACTTCAAACAAATGTAGTTGACGTTGCCAAGATGTTTCAATTTGATCTTCATAACCTGTCCAATCGGTTAATCCAGTTCCAAATTCTTTGGATAATTTTGACCAATGTGCGTGTCTTTCCGCAATACTATGTGTCGGATGCTCATACACCCAATGCTGGAAAGCATCAATTTGTGCAATCCAAGGTAATATTTTTAAAATTCCTTCTAATTGTTCACGTTTCGCTCGATTTAAGTCATCGATATTCGAATAAAAATGATTCCATTCTGTCATGGACAGTAATTCCATTGACATCGACGCCAATTCAGCCACTTCTGATGGTAAATTTTTAAATCCAGTCAATGATAAATTTCGACTTAAAAAAGAGTGAACGGCATGACCAGCCTCATGAACCATTGTCACTAAATCACGCTGTGCACCAACAGCATTCATGAAAATAAATGGAACCCCAATTTCATATAAGGGATAATTGTATCCACCGGGTGCTTTTCCAGCTTTTGAGTCGAGATCTAGATGTCCCATTTCCTCCATTGTTTTTAAGCAATCGGCAAAGTAAGGGTCCAAATTCCCCAACATCTGAACACAGCCATCTAACATTTCTTTTCCTGTTTGAAATGGTTTTAGGGGTGCCTTTCCCTCAGGATCAACTTCTAAATTCCATGGTTTAAATTGCGCTGTTTGAAAAAAGGCAAGTTTTTTCAATTGGATTTCTTTGACTAACGGGACGATGTGCATACGTATGGCTTCGTGAAAGGCAAAGCAATCTTCTTTCGTGTAGTCAAATCGACCCAAAGATTGAAATTTGTAGTCACGGAAATTTTCAAATCCTGCATTCAAGGCAAGCTCATGTCTTTTCGCAATCAACTGGGAATACAAATCGTCTAATGCAGTCGTGTCAACTCTTCGTCGTTCAACAATTAAATCGAAAACAGATTTTCGAATGTGTTCATCTTGTTCTTTGAGTAATTGACTAGCCTTCTGCATCGTCAATGTTTCCCCATTATATTCAATGGATTGCGCTGCACTTATGGCGCCATATTTTTGTGCTAATTCATTTAATTCTGCTTCGATTGAGACGTTTTTTTCGCGAAACAAATGAACTTGTGTTTCAATGCTCCTAAAGTAAATTTTATACGCAGAATCTGTGTAGTTGTGTCGCAAAGGACTCTCCATGAATTTTCGATTCAAGGTGTCCTCGAGTGGTGCTAATTCAGGTTGAATTTTCGTCACGAAAAAAGTGTAGTCGTTTGCGAGGGATTCATTGTTCGTCTCAATGGACATACGTATGTAGCGCCATGCAAGGTCTTCTTCTAAAACGGCATCCAATTCACTACGGTCTTTTAGCCAATTTTCAAAATCGACTAGCTGACTGATATCACGTGAGATTAAATCGTCAAAATAAGGCTTGAGGTCTTCCCAAGCTTCAATTTTTAGGTGCTCGTCTAGAAAATGTCGTTTGCTTTTTTGAATAATCATCTGATAAAAATGTTAGGGCAAAAAAAATCACCTGACCATACGACAGGTGAGATTTTTCTTTGATAATGAATTTATTTACCGCGTGAGCTTCCTGTTTTAACAGGAGCCGCTTTTTTTACGTTGGCCGGTTTGGCTGCTTTTGCCGGAGCAGCAGCAGTACTCGCTTTTTTCTTCGCTGGTTCTGTTTTTGCTTTGGCTTCTTTTGCTGGTGCTTCAGTTGATTCCTCTTCAGATGCTTCAAAAAGGCCAGCTTGCTTGATCAAGTGAAACCATTGAAAGATTTTACGAACATCTGATGGATATACACGATCTTGATCCCAATTTGGTAAAAATGAGTCCAATGCTTTCACCAATACGTTCATATCCTCTTTGTGAGCAGGACAATTATCGGTAAATGTTTCATTCATTTTTGCTAATACCTCCGTTAATTTCACATCCTCTTCATAAGTGAAGATACTGATGTCTTCTAAAGTGGAAATTTTTTCTGTAGCATAAGCTGGAAAACGTTTTTTGTCAATCATTGATTCAACAATCACGCTGTTTTTACCTTGAGCGATAACTTTAAATAATCCTGGTCGACCAGAGATGGAAATGATACCTGTCAGATTCATGTGTTTGATTTAATTTGCGTCAAAAATAGGAAAATAAGTCTTTGAAAACGCGTGAAATGCTATTCATGTTGTGTAAAGCACAAATTAATTTAATGATAAGGAATTAAATTTAATAAATAACCAGTGTTTGCCGAGCGAGAATATTTCCATTGGACTCAATGACGATCTGGTAAGAACCGTTCGATAAATTCGCTTTTTTTAACAAATACTCTGATTCAGTATAAGTTTCGGATTTAAAAACAATTGTTCCATTACTCGAGTATAATTTGATGCAACGGTTTTCATTGTTTGGATTAGGAAAATAGACTTGGGCACTCGTTGAAAAAGGATTGGGGTAAACGAACAATCCGTCGGCATAACATATTGGAGGTTCAGGTAATTCAGGTAATTGAATTTTCCACAAGCTCCCATAGTTCTCGATTACATATAACGTATTTCCCACTTGCTCCACATCCACCGGTAAATAAAAACCAGTAACAATGTTGGAAGAATGAACGGTATAGTCGGCTAGTGTCGAATCATAGGTGATGTCCATCAACACCAATTCACGTGATGAATCAACGAATGGACAAGGGGATCCCCAAGGAGAAAGAGGAGTATATCCACTGCTATCACCACCCGGCATAAAACTCATCACGAATGCTTTGCCTTTGAAATATCCATTCAACAACGAATCCTTATCGATGATGAGTCCCAAGGGGGAACGATGCGCTGTGAATGTTCGTAAAGTTGTTCCTGTTTCGCTTGCACGTTTGATTTCACCTGTGAGCTCATCTTTGTAATAATCTGCAGCCTGACCATAATGTATAAGTGGCTCCGTGAATTGAAGTCCGTTTGGAATTGGTGGAAATGCGGGGTCGGCATTGAAATGACCAGCAATAAAAGCGCCATTTTGGTGGTTAATCAGTGGGTCTTGACTGGCATCGTAATTTGGATTCAATAAGGGATTCCAATTACCACCGATTCTCCATGGGAAACCATAATGCTGTCCTTGTTGAAGCCAATTCAATTCTTCGGGATCATCTCTATCGCCAGCATTATCAACGGCAAATAAATGTTGTTGTGCATTCCATGCCATGTCGTACGCATTTCTCGTCCCTTCCGCGAAAACAAATCCACTAGTGGATAAAAAACTGGAATCATTCGGCCAAAATAAATTTTCAGCATCAATCGGGATGCGGTATATCTTACTCGTTAATGCTTGTTCTCGCATGCCCGGATACAGGCCATTGTGTGATTCAACTTCACCAAAAGACGTGCGGGATCCACCAGAAAAAAATAAATACTGATGAGATGGATCAACATTCAAGGCTGTAAATCCATGGTCACCACTGGAACTACTTGTTGGATAGGCTTCTGTACTAAGGATGTTGCTCCAAATGCGAGTACCATCAGCTTGTAATTTCCCTTTGACAATCATACCAACTCCAGTTGAATTGTACCAAATGTTTCCTGCTAAATACATGGTACTATCTAAAAAACAAAGTCCCTGAAGTCGCGTTAAGAAATGTTGGTTGGACGTAAAACGCAAGGAATCTGTTCCTGAATCTTCAAAAACTTCATAAATTTTCCCATCTGAACTAGCGTAAAACAAATGTTTCGAAATTGGATCAAAGGCCATTTTTGACGCACTTGGTTTGGCTTTGAGAATGGAATCTACCTGAATACCAGAAACCATCGCTTGGACTCTTTGTCCATTCAGTTGAAGGGGAATTAAAAATCCCCAAAGTAACATCGCGCAGAAGAAGGTTCGAATCATGTTTTGAAATTAATCATTTTCTCGATGATAGTCAAGTCGTTCGTGATCAATGAAATGAATGATTATCTAAATAAATAGGGGCTAACTGAGGATTTAAAACCTTCAATTTTAAGTGCTTTAATGGTTTTTTAACATTAAGAATCAACTTATTAACAACTAATCCTTTTATTATACGTATCTTTGCACCCAATTTTAAAATAACAAGATGACATTTGAAGAGCTCGGATTGAGGAGTGAGGTGCTGAAGTCGTTAACAGAATTGGGTTTTGAAGCACCGACCCCCATCCAAGAAAAAGCAATTCCTTACCTCATGCAGGAAGATTGCGACTTTGTCGGCCTAGCGCAGACAGGAACAGGAAAAACAGCGGCATTCGGCTTGCCGTTAATTAATAACATCGATACAAAAGCCAGACTTCCACAAGGTTTGATCATTTGTCCAACGCGCGAACTCTGTTTGCAAATCGCGAAGGATTTAAATGTATTTGCTAAGTACCTTGACTGTAACATTACAGCGGTATATGGAGGTACAGATATCAGAAAACAAATTACCGACGTCAAAAAAGGGACTTCCATTATTGTGGCAACTCCTGGACGTTTAGTTGATTTAATCAATCGAAAAGTAGTTCAATTAGCACAAGTTCGTTACGTCATTCTGGACGAAGCGGATGAAATGTTGAACATGGGCTTCAAAGAGGATATTGATGCCGTTTTGGAGACAACGCCAATTGACAAAAATGTATGGTTGTTCTCAGCGACAATGCCTGCGGAAGTAGCACGTATCGCGAAAACGTACATGGATGATCCATTAGAAGTTTCGATTGGACACAAAAATCAAAGTAACGAAAACATCGATCACATCTATTACATGGTGAAAGAACGTGACCGTTACGAAGCAGTGAAACGATTAATAGATTTCAATCCGAGTATCTATGGATTGATTTTCTGTCGTACGAAAAATGAAACCGCAACGGTTGCTGAAAAATTAGGACGCGAAGGATATAGTGCGGAACCATTGCATGGAGACTTAACGCAAGCAATGCGTGATCGTGTAATGGATCGTTTTCGTTCCAAAGAAATTCAAATTTTGGTGGCAACTGACGTGGCAGCACGTGGTTTAGATATTGATAATATCACACACGTCATCAATTACAATTTACCTGATGACATCGAGAACTATACGCACCGTAGTGGTCGTACAGCTCGCGCTGGGAAAAAAGGTGAATCGTTGGTATTGATCAATGGTCGTGAAATCGGAAAGATTAGAGCGATTGAACGCCAAATGCGCACCACATTTACCATCGGTGAAGTACCAAATGCAGAAGAGATTTGTGAGATTCAATTAATGAAATTGATCAACAAAACGATTGCAACTGAAGTGAAGGAAGATGACATCGCGAAGTTTATGCCACAAATTCTTGCTTCTTTTGAAAACATGTCGAAAGAAGAAGTGATCAAACATTTCGTTTCTGCTGAATTCAATCGTTTCATCAATTATTACGAACGTGCTGGTGACTTAAACGCAGCGGCTAAAGATGACCGTAGTGGTGAAAGAAATAGCGGTAAATCTAGTCGTGCTCGTGAGGAAGGTAAAACACGATTCTTTGTGAATTTAGGACGTCGTGATGGATTGAATCCGGGAGCACTACTACGTGTTGTTTGTGATGCTACGGGATTGAAATCTGCCGCAGTTGGACGTATTGACTTAATGACTTCTTATTCTTTCTTTGAAGCGGATCAAGAACACACGGAAAAAATCTTGAAAAATGTCAATGGTACAGATTTCGAAGGACACCAAGTAAGTGTAGAAGTAACCGCTCAAAAAGAAGGTGGATCTGGTCGCAGTGAAGGTGGACGCGGTCGCGGACGTTTTGGTGGTGATTCTCGCTCCAATGGTGGCGGTGGATACGCTGGACGCTCAGGAGGTGGATTCTCAGGTCGTTCTGGTGGTGGATTCTCTGGTCGATCCGGAGGAGGAAACTCAGGTGGATCTGGTCGCTCAGGTGGTGGATTCTCAGGTCGCTCAGGTGGCGGAGATCGCTCAGGTGGCGGAGATCGTCCAAGAGGTGAACGCAAATCGTTTGGCGGAGATCGCAAACGTTATTAAGATGAACGAATAAGTAGATAGCTAAATATCATATCATGGAAATTAGAAACATCGCCATCATTGCCCACGTTGACCACGGTAAAACGACGTTGGTGGATAAAATTATAGAAGCCGGAACGATGATCAATGAACGTGATCGTCCGACAGGAGATCTGATCATGGATAACAACGATTTGGAGCGTGAAAGAGGAATCACTATCGTCTCCAAAAACGTTTCAGTTACTTACAAGGATACAAAAATTAATATCATTGATACTCCTGGTCACGCCGACTTTGGAGGGGAAGTAGAACGTGTATTGAACATGGCTGACGGAGTTTGTTTGTTAGTGGATGCCTTTGAAGGTCCAATGCCTCAAACACGCTTTGTACTTCAAAAAGCACTTTCAATGGGAATTAAACCATTGTTGGTGATCAATAAAGTAGATAAGGATAATTGTACGCCTGATGAAGTGCACGAAAAAGTATTCGATTTGATGTTCGAATTGGATGCGAATGAAGAGCAATTAGATTTCCCAACTATTTATGGTTCGGCTAAAAATGGTTGGATGTCAAATGATTGGAAACAACCAACAACGACAATCACACCATTGCTAGATAAAATTTTAGAGTATTTTCCACCAAGAAAAATCGAAGAAGGTAATACACAAATGTTGATTACATCATTAGATTTCTCTTCTTATGTTGGACGTATCGCTATTGGACGTTTATCAAGAGGCGTGTTGAAAGAAAATCAACCAATCGTTCTTTCTAAATCTGATGGTCGTCAAGAAAAACACCGCATTAAAGAAGTATTCGTTTTCGAAGGAATTGAGCGTTTGAAAGTGACTGAAGTTCAGGCAGGTGATATTTGTGCGATAACAGGAATTGAAGGATTCGAAATTGGTGACTCTATTTGTGATGCTGAAAATCCAGAACCTCTTCCAACAATTAAAATGGATGAACCAACGATGAGTATGTTATTCTCGATCAATGATTCTCCTTTCTTCGGTAAAGAAGGGAAATTTGTCACTTCTCGTCATATTGCTGATCGTTTGACCAAAGAATTGGAGAAAAACTTGGCGATGCGTGTTCAAGACACAGACAAAGCAGACAAATGGATGGTATTTGGTCGTGGGGTATTGCATTTATCGGTTCTTATTGAAACCATGCGCCGCGAGGGATATGAATTACAAGTAGGACAACCACAAGTAATTATCAAGGAAATCGACGGTGTGAAATGTGAGCCGGTTGAAGAATTAACAATCGATTTGCCGGAAGAACATTCTGGAACAGCTGTAGAAGCCGTAACGCGTCGAAAAGGGGACATGAAAAACATGGTTCCAAAAGGCGAACGTATGGTGATTACTTTTGAAATCCCATCTCGTGGAATCATCGGATTGAGAAACTATTTGTTAACTCAAACAGCAGGTGAAGCGATTATGAACCACCGCTTCTTGGAATATCAACCATACAAAGGTGAAATTCCGGGTCGTCAAAATGGATCCTTGATTTCATTGGAACAAGGTACATCGATTCCGTTCTCTTTGAATAACCTTCAAGAGCGTGGGAAATTCTTCGTTGCTCCAAATGAAAATATTTACGAAGGACAAGTAATTGGTGAAAATTCACGTGCGGGTGACTTGTGTGTGAATGTGACAAAAACCAAAAAGTTGACCAACATGCGTGCGTCTGGTTCAGATGATAAAGTGCGTTTAGCGCCACCAAGAGTTTTCAGTTTAGAAGAGTGTTTGGAATACATTCAATCAGATGAATATGTTGAGGTGACTCCTAAAAACTTACGCATTCGTAAAATTCTTTTGAAAGAAACAGATCGTAAACGTAACGGAAAAGCGTAATAAATTGTAAGTTTATACGTTATCTCAAACGATGCGAAAACTGATTTTTATGTTCATACTATTGTCTTGCGTTGGAAGCTTTAAAGCCCAGCGCAAGACTTTTTTTTCTAAATCAGAATTTGGTTTGAACGTTGGTCGCATGTATTACATTGGTGACCTGAATCAATTTAAGCCTTTTTATCAAAGTAATTGGGCTGGTGGACTCATGTACCGCTATAACTTACAACCTCGCTTTACCCTTCGATTCAATTATTTGTATGGAAAAGTAGAAGCGTACGACAAAGAAAGTTCGAATCCATTGTTTGTCAACCGTAACTTAGAATTCCGCTCCATTATTCACGAAGTAGCTGCAGGTGTCGAATTTCATTACGTTCCATTCACGTTTGGTAAAGGAAATAAAAACGCAGGAACAGTTTACCTGCTCGCTCAACTTGGTGGATTTTACATGAATCCCAAAGCAATGTACAATGGTTCTTTGGTCGAATTGCAACCTTTGTCCACTGAAGGACAAGGAACTTCCATTGGAACAAGGAAACCTTACCACCATTATCAAGTATGTGTTCCTTTAGGAATGGGCGCCAAATTTTCAATCGGAAATAAATTGACCGTCAATTTTGATTTAGCCATTCGCAAAACATTTACCGATTATTTGGATGATGTAGGCTCCCAAACTTACGCCAATTCAAAAATCATTGGGAAAGAAGTTTCACCAATGGCAGCGGCAATGTCTAATAGAAGTTTAGATGGATCTAAGTATGGCGTTCGGGGAAATCCAACAACCAAGGACTGGTATGTGTATAGTGGCGTCACGATTGCCATTCGACTTGGGCGCGAAAAGATGTGCTTTTATTGATTAACGTGGATCCTTCCAGATCAATGTTTTCGTGGCATTCTGAATCCCTGGCACACAATTCCCATCTCCTGCCCCTGAGAATCCACCATCCGGTGCGCAGATTAACTCACAATTTTCATCGTACAATTTGCTGAATTGATCGCAGCAAGCAGCAGTGAAATAGTAGTATTTTACACCATTGTATTCCCATAACCAAACTTGCGTGGGTGGATTTTCAACTGGAGCGTTTTTGATTTGCTGAATTTTACTTTCTATGCAATTTGGAACCGCGATTGCTAAGTCTGGTTTGTCACAGGTGTTGAATAACAACAAACAAATGAGCATTCCTAACATTCGTTTCATTCGACTATTTTGCAGTTGTAATTCCATTTCGTTTTAAATAAAATCAGCTTGATTCAAATTAAGTGAATACGTAAATACATCTTTCCATCCTGCCCAATGTGCATAGTCACCTATGGTTTCATTGTGCCAGATGTATGAAAATTGACCGCCATATTGACAAACTTCTTGGAATAATGCAGCAATTTTTTTCTTGGCTTGATCTGGCGTTAAATTTAAGTATTCCTTCAGGGTTCCATCCATGTAACTAAACGGATGAACGCGTAAAGCAGTGACGTCATTTGAGTGTAAATCAAACCAATAGAACGAACGCGCAGTTCCAGCTCGGAATCCGGCAATGTCAGCAAACCCCATCGTGTAATCATCTGTGATTCCTTGTCGAAGCAACGCTTGATAGGTAAAAGGAAATTGCAACATGAGAAAATGCTGTCTATTTTTTGTAATTTTTTGTTGCGTAATATCTGCTAAACGTTTGATTTCAGTGGCAAGTTGGTACTCAGAACTATTCGATCCAAAACTCGCATGAATACCGATTTCGGTCACATTGGACATTTTTTGAATTAATTGTCGTTGTGCCGGATGCTGATGCGAGATATTTTTATCGTATAAGCCGTAATCACCTAATAGCCAAAAGATATGAAATGTTGCTCCGGTCATTGAAAGCATTTCCATGAAATCAAATGTATCATAGGGGTCTTTCATTTCGCCCGACAACACTTTTTTCCGATCCTCCATTCTGTTTTTGCGATTGAAGAGAAAATCCTTGGCTGTCGCTAACTGTGTTCGAACGGCATTTTTATGTTGATAAGCAAAAGCATTGTCAATGTCAAAGGTTGGAATGTTGTCAATTCGTTCCAATTTCGGATGCCATTTCAATCCACAATTCTTTGCCACAAATAACAAGAAATCTTGGCTCCAACGATCACACATTGCCTTTTCATGCCATCCGTACTGAAACAATAAGCCATTGTTTCCTGGAAATCGTCCCAAACTATCAGTTTGATCCGTTCCGTATTCTTCCATTCTAGTTAAGGTGTAAAAAATACTGGCTAATGGATCAATGACTTCATCAAAAGAAAAACACTCTTCCTGAAAGAATTTCCCCTTGGATACTTCATGTATTTCGATTGTTTCTTCAAACAGCAAACTGCTAGGAACGAGTTGCGGGATATGGGTGAAATGTCGCTCAGAATAATTCAGTTTGATGCCGTCCAATTCCTTGAAATGTTGATAATCATTGCAGAATTGATAGGCTACACCTCTGTTTTCCATCACAAATTGGAAGGTGTAAATTAAGCGAGGCGATATGTGATCTACGTAAATGTTTAGCACGGTAAATCTTCCATTATTTTTTGACAAATAAATTTTGCGGCTTCACCATCTCCGAATAACGGTGGATAACTAAAGTCCTCTTTCACTAATAATGCTGCTGCTGCCGACACAATTTCTTGCTCGTTAGCCCCGGCTAAGCGTGCATTTCCATTCTCGACAATTTCAATCCATTCTGTTTGCTCTCGTAAAATCACGCATGGTTTTTTAAAGAAGAACGCTTCTTTTTGTAGGCCACCGCTATCTGTGACCATCAATCGGGCATTTTTTTCTAGGGCAATAATATCCAAAAATCCGGCAGGAGGAATAATTTTGATTCCTTTAGTCGAACTTAGTTTTTCCAGTAATGTAGGATCCATCAACTCCTCCATTTTCTTTTTTGTTCTTGGATGAAGTGGTAGAATCACCCCTAACTGATGTTGTTCATGAATATGCAACAATGCTTTGAAGATGGATGTTAAATTTTCTGCGATATCCGTATTTGAATCGCGGTGAATTGTGCAAAGAATAAATTGGTTTTCTTTTAAGTCATTTTCAGCAAGGATGGTTGATTTCTCAGCTGAAATTTTTGAGAAATACAAACTGTTATCATACATGACATCTCCACAATGATAGATGTTTGGTCGATCAATGGTTGCTGATTTATTTGGAGTCAAGTCAAAGCCTTCCTTCTGTAAATTATTCATACCTGCTTTCGTGGGTGAGAAGAGCAAGGTACTCATGTGGTCACAAGCGATGCGATTTAGTTCTTCCGGCATCGCTTTGTTAAAACTGCGCAATCCAGCTTCCACGTGAATTACTGGAATGTGTATTTTGGAAGCGGCAAGAGCTGCTGCAATGGTTGAATTTGTATCCCCATATACCAAAACGGCAGCTGGTTGTTCCTCCGAGAATAAGGTCGAAAGTCCATCCAGCATTTTTGCGGTCATACTTCCGTGCGACCCACTTCCAACATGAAGATTAAAACGTGGAGTAGGAATACCCAATTCTTCAAAAAAAACAGCTGACATGTTCTCATCGTAATGTTGACCGGTATGAACAATCAGTTCTTGTAATTGATCAGGAAAATGTGTTGCAATCGCTCTGCTAATCGCGGCTGCTTTGATGATTTGAGGTCGTGCCCCAATGACAGTAATGATTTTTTTTAAAGACATAATTTATAAAAGACCTTCATCGGCGAAGCTAAAATAACCATTATCCGTGAAAATAAGGTGGTCGATGAGCTGTAGATCGATAAGTTTCGCAAAGTCTCTCAGTTTATAGGTCAATTTTTTATCCGCATCACTCGGTCCTCGATTGCCACTTGGGTGATTATGGCAAACAATAAATCCTGTAGCTTGGCAACTCAAGGCATGTTGAAAAAGGACTTTCCCATCGACAATGGTGCTGGTCATGCCTCCTTTCGATAATTGCACGGTGTCTAGTATTTCATTCGCAAAATTGAGATAAATAACATAGAACTCCTCATGATTTAATCCCTGGTAAGTCGCTTTTAAATGATCGTAAATCATTTTAGAATTTCGAACTTTTGTTTTAGATGGAATCACACTTGCTTCCTTTCGTTTGCCAATTTCTAGTGCAGCAATGATGCTGATCGCCTTGACAGGTCCTAATCCTTTTAATTTAGTCAATTCAACGACATTGAATTTCGATAAGATGTGCCAATCATTCTGAGCAACGGAAAGAAGTTCTCTTGCTAAATCGAGCGCACTTTTATCGCGGTATCCGGAACCAATGAGAATGGCTAAAAGTTCAGCGTCAGATAAACTTCCTTTTCCTTTTAAAAGTAATTTTTCTCGCGGACGATCATCTTCTGCCCACATCTTGATGGAAGAAATGGAACGATATGCAGGTGTTTGTTTCATGGTAGGGTTTTAGGTAAAATCCTAAACTCAAATCCACATAAAATATTGTTTATCGTGATCGAATTTGTCTCAAGTTTGTACATTTGTTGTATGTCAAAAAAAGATAAAAGCCGCATCAATGTCGTTTATTCGACTAATCCAAATTTTCAATTTCAACACGAAGAGGAAGAAGAACAGGATACATTAGCGAATAATCAGCAACGACTCTATGTTTCGATTGACCGCAAGCAACGAGCAGGTAAGGAAGTGACCTTGATTGAAGGATTTGTCGGGACAGAAAATGACCTCAAAGAACTTGGTAAATTATTAAAAAGTAAATGTGGGGTGGGAGGTACTGTAAAGGACAATGAAATCCTAATTCAGGGTAATTTCAAGGATAAAATTTTCGATTTATTGGTGAAGGAAGGATATTCCCAAACCAAGAAAAAAGGTTAGTTGTAGGTTTGTCCTGCTGGTTCGATGTGAATCAGCACATCTGCAATTGTTGGAATTTTATCCATTAGATGGTCCTTCAATCGATGTGAAATTTCGTGGCCTTCAATTACACTGATTTCCCCCGCAACTTCTACGTGTAAATCAATGATATATACCATTCCAGTCTTTCGAGCCCAACATTTTTCCGTATCAATGACCCCTGGAACTTCAATAGCGTAAGTGCGAATTTCATCAATGAGGTCATGATGAATGTGCTCGTCCATGATTTCACCTAATGCCGGTCGAAAAATCAAAAAGGCATTGTAAACAATGAACACGGAGGCAATTAACGCTGCCCAGTCATCAGCTTTTTCAAATCCTTTTCCAAAAATAAAGGACAATGAAATACCCACAAAAGCGATTCCCGAAGAGATCGCGTCGCTGCGATGGTGCCACGCATCTGCTTTTAAGGAGGAAGAATTGGTTTCCTTCGCTTTTTTATGAACGAATTGAAAGGATAATTCCTTCACCAAAATAATGGCTCCAAGGACGTACAAGGTAAAGATTTCAGGTTTTTCTTGCGGCTCACTTAAATGGCGAATGCTTTCTACGGCGATGATGGTTGCTGAGATCAATAGAAATCCAACAACGGCAAACGTTACCAATGCTTCTGCTTTTCCATGTCCGTATGGATGGTCGTCATCCGCTGGTTTTGTGGAATAGTTCAAACCAAATAAAACCAAGAAACTAGCAAAAATATCAGCGGTTGATTCGATGGCATCTGCAATCAAAGCATCCGAATGTCCGAATACCCCTGCAGTTCCTTTTACTCCAGCCATTACAGAATTAGTCACGATACTCAGGACTGCCGTTCTTTTTGCCGTTTTTTTGATTTCATTCACGGTCGAAAGGTACAAAAAAAAACGCCCGAAGAATCGAGCGTTTTTGATGAAAATATTTGACAACTGTTATTGTTTGATCACCTTCAAACTTGAATTTCCTTTTGAACCATTAACAGTCAATTGATAAATTCCAACTGCAGCAGATGAAATCGAAATAGTTTCTTTGTCCGAACCGGATCCACTTGTGATGATTCTACCGGATAAATCCACTAGTTGATAGTCGAATTTCCCATCATACGAAATGGTTAAACTTTCAGTTGCTGGATTCGGGTAAACCATCGCTATTTCGGCTCCATTTTCTTCAACTCCACCAATGACAATGACATTGATGTTGTAAGTTGTGTTCGTTACTATTGGAGTGTTCCAATCGAAATAAATATAGGCTGTATTTTCGATTTCTGTTCCTGCATGAGCACTTGTGCTTTCCATGATTCGATAAACCAAATGACCATGGCTTTCTGCTTCATTCGTGGTACTGTCGGCTAACCAAATATTCGGGAATTCAAATCGAATAACACCATTTCCTAGATTGACAATTTGCATGTTATGTGTTGCCTCAACCAATGTTAATGAAGACCAGTCTAGATCCGCATCCAAGGTATCGATGATGTAAATATTCTGAGCTGGTGCCGTTCCGGTATTTTGGAAACGAATCGTATAAGTTAAGGCCTCTTGAGTGGTTCCATCCAAAGAACTTGTTGGTGATCCAAAATGTTGAATAGTGGATTCAGGTCTTGCGACTACTTTTTCATTTGGATCATAGCTATTTCCGACTAATTGTAATAGGTTTCCAGCATTATTGTAGGTTGAACAATCTGTTCCTGACGTTGGAGCAATCGTTGAAGTGAAATAATGTGCCGTTCCTGACGAAAGTCCACCTGGAACGTTGAATGTGATGACATCGTAATTACTGAAGAACGTGGAAGCAGAAGATAAATTCCAAGAAATCGTATTTCCTGACATGGTATAGCCGGAATTGGCAATGCTCGAAGTATTGACAGTTACTCCTGCAGGGAATGACATGGTCAGCGTGTAGTTTCCAGCTGCTCCGGGTCCATAATTCCCCCAATTTAATTTAATGTAAGCGGTACTATTTTGATAGTATCCAATCCAAGGAGTGACAGTTGTCCAAAGATCAGCACATGTGGTAGTTGTTCCTCCACAGTTCACGGCAATATATCCAATATTTGTTGTTCCCGTTGGATTACCAATAAGTGTAATCACGCCAACAGATGGATTGTACCCATTGTAGGATAACCAGCTTTGACTCAATGTGGCAATTAAATAAGTACTTGTGCTGAATTGTCCGCAATAGCTAAAATAACCTGTTGAATCAGTGTAAACGGTAATGGAACTATTCGTTGCTGTGGTATTGTATAGCATAACTGGAGCTCCAGCTAAAGGCGCTTCATTGGCGTTCATCACCCCATTTCCATTGGCATCACAGAAAACATATCCGGAATAACACATGGTTGGAGTCACGGTTCCTCCGCAGCTTAACGGATAGTTTACTGTTGCGATCGGAATTCCACTATTGCATGGTGTTCCTAAAATATATGTCAAGGGCATTCCGTTGTTATTCAGTAGAATGTATCCATGTTGTGTTAACCAGTTGGAGTTGATATAAAGTCCAAATGTGTCATTCACCATTCCTGGAAATGTAATGTTGTAAAAGCCATTCGCGTTCGAATAAGCAACTGTTCCATTTACGGAAATTGGTGCATTTGAAATCGGTGTTTCGCCGCTATCCATCATACCATTGTCATTTGCATCGCAATAAACTTGACCTGTTGCACATAACATCGTTGTTTGGGAAGCGCAATTTAAGGTGATGAGCGTTGTCGTTGCGCCACTAGAAACAGTTATGTTTGGACTAGGAATAATGTTTCCAATGACATAATTGTTTGCTGCTAGCCAACTCGGGTCAATCGATAAGGTGTAAGTTCCAGCCCAAATATTATTCATCATGAACATATTATTTTGAGTTGTGTCCGTGTAGGTATTCGTCCCATTTGTTAAAGTAACTGGTACAGGAGCGTTGATTTGTGAATCGATGGTGCCATCGTTATTGCAATCAACTTGTATCATGCAATAAAAGTAAGCGGTACATGAACCAACAGTAAACATAATAGAGTCTAACGCATATGTTTGATTGGACTGATTGTATACAGTCGTGTGTATGCTATATGTTCCAGGTGTCGCGTATGTGTGCGAAATCGCTGGAGTCATGTTGATGTTTGTTCCACTTGTTGAAGTTCCTCCATTGGATGTGGTGGTTGTTCCATCACCCCAATTGACTTGGGAAACAAATTGAAATCCTGTAAAGTTATTTCCTGTAATGACATAAGGGATGATGGCCGCTCCCGCTGAACTAGTACTTGGGGTCATAGCGGAATAACTAACATTTGCCGTTAATCCACAGATAGTAGTGGGCATCGTTGTTGGTGTTGTTAGACCAGTAATGGCAAATCCTGAAACTTGCGCATTCGTGGTAAACATGGCGCCAAGTAGGAAGCAAATGGCTACAATTTTTGTTAGGTAGATTGTTTTCATAGGAATTGGTTTTCAATTGATTGACGAAACGAATGAGAATACGTTGCCTTTACGCTAAAATTATGTTTATTTTTGCTTTCATTCAAATTTATATATGAATCCAACGATCGATAGACTGAAACTTGCGCAATTTGGGAACCTAGAAGTGCTGGCCAAACAAGTTGTGGAGGGTTTCATCACGGGGCTTCATAAAAGTCCATTTCATGGATTCTCGGTTGAATTTGCCGAACATCGTTTGTATAATCCGGGTGAGTCCACAAGAAACATCGATTGGCGTTTGTTTGGTCGTACAGAAAAAATGTTCACCAAAAAATTTGAAGAAGAAACGAATCTTCGTTGTCAAATTGTTATTGATGGATCGAGTTCCATGTTTTTTCCCAAAAATGGACTCACAAAATTTGAATTTTCAGTTTACGCTGCAGCAAGTTTAATCGAGCTTTTAAAACGTCAAAGAGATGCAGTCGGACTATCCGTTTTTTCAGATAAGTTGGACATTCATACGGCAGCAAAGTCATCCTTAACGCATCATCGTTTTCTGTATAGTGAATTGGAAAAACGGATGAAGGAGTACGATGAAAAAGGACGAACAGGAACAGATGCGGTACAAGCACTGCACGATATTGCAGAATTAACGCACCAGCGAAGTATGGTGGTTGTTTTTACGGATTTATTAGACGACCCGAATCGAATAGATGACTTTTTTCGCGCCATGCAACACCTAAAGCACAATAAACACGAAGTGATTTTATTCCATGTACTTGACTCCAAATTGGAACGGAATTTTGAATTAGAAAATAGACCGTATCAACTGATTGATATGGAGTCCGGAGAAAAAATGCATCTGCAACCTGCGGAGGTTCGTGATCATTATGTGAAAGGAATCGAAGCTTATTTCAACGAGGTGAAAATGCGTTGTGTAAACCATCGGATTGACTTCATGACAGCCGACATTCACGAAGGATATCATCAAATCTTGCTGCAATATTTGTTGAAACGACAAAAATTATTCTAACGCTTTATCCACGCGTGGATTCATTATCTTGAAGAATAGAGGAGGAATAAAGGTGAGTAACATCATTCCAGGATAGCCTGTTGGCATTACAGGTGATTCTTCTGTAGATTCTAAAAGTTGAAACGGACGATCTGCTTTGAAATGATGATCAGAGTGACGACTTAACTCGAATAATACGACTCTTCCTATCACATGATTCGAATTCCAAGAATGTTTTCGTTTCACTGTCTCGAAGGTGCCGTTTTCCCGAGCTTGACGAAACAATCCATAATGTTCGATGTAATTAACGGTTTCCAATAACAGAATGCCGATTAATGCTGTGTAAAGAAAATAAATCAGCACGTTCATTCCAAAGAAGAAATAAATAAAATAGAGGAGTGAAACGTGGAGTAGGGTATATAAAATCATTTTATTTGATAAACTAAAGCGGTTTTTTTTCATGATGTCCATACGTGTGTTTTCGATTTGCCATGCTTGAAAATAACTGCCAATTTGTGAACGAAACCAGAAAAGGTAAACGCATTCATTTCTTCGGGCTGTTGCTGGATCTTTCTTTGTTCCAACATTGGTGTGATGTCCTCGATTATGATATGGCACGAAGTGATTTTCCAATGAACTTAACAAAAGTAATTCACCAATCCATCGTTCAAAGCGGTTCGAGCGATGTCCTAATTCATGTCCTATGTTGATGCCAATTACTCCAGACATGATGCCCATGGACAAAATCCTTCCAACTAGAACCATTGTTGATGGGGCTTCTTCGATGTGAGTAAAGAAAAAAACAAGAAATCCCCATTGAATGGGAAGCATCGCACAAAGTAAAACTGTGTAAAACGGATCTTTTTTTGCTAGTTCTTTTTCCTGTTCTGATAAATTGGATGGGTCCATCTTTAACACTAATTCCAAGAAAGGAATGGCGCCGAAATAAACAATAGCAGGAAGAAATACGAGTAATCCTGTCTGATTGAAACTAATCCAAACGCAGATTGGAAGAGAAAAGACACTGAGATACTTTAATTTTTTCATCTTGTGAAGTTGACTATCATTATTTGATCACAGGAATAGAAGTCGTTCCTTGATTCGAAATCAATTGTAAAACATAAGCTCCACTTATTAGTTCTTCTAAATCAATGGTACCGTTCTTCAGAAAAAGAGTTCCGGATTTCAATAGTTTTCCATCCATTCCTAACAAACGATAAGATTGCCATTGTATTTCACTTGAAAAGTGAAGCTTTTCCGTAAATGGATTAGGAAACACAGAGATTAAGCTATTGATGTTTTCATTGGTTAGTGCAACAGGATTTAATCGAGTTGGTCTGGACTCATAACAATCACTCTGAATACGAATCATATCAAAGTAAGGGGTACCATTACCAGAAATGGGACTTTGACTTACCAATAAACCTGTTTGAAGGGAGACTCCGTATATCGCTAAATTCGATCCAGAACTGCCACTAATAAAATAGTAAATCATTTGGATAGGGTCAATGGTTGAACTTCCGTTTACAGAGAATGAGTTCACACCTAAGGCTTGCGAACTTACTTTCGAAACTTCACCAGTTAGGGCATTTACTTTCCCGAGGTGAACCGTAGCAGAATCAAATACCTGCGTGTTCGTCATCGTTAATGGATCATAAATTTGGGAATAGTAATTGGTGCGAATCAATCCGTACATGGATGTGTCCGAGCAATTGTAAGTGAAATTATCAAAATACTGTCCGCCGTTTGGGAAACTGAGCGTG
>JBJTMU010000075.1:0-4234 GCA_046070685.1 Flavobacteriales bacterium
CGTGACCAAAAACGAATTTTCCCAGTTTGTGCTTGGTTGCAAGGAGAATATGGAATGAATGATATCTATCTTGGTGTTCCAGTTGTACTTGGTAAAAACGGAATCGAGAAAATCATCGAATTGCAATTGAACGACGCAGAACGTGCACTTCTTGTTGAATCTGCTGATGCAGTGAAAAGTGTCATGGAAGTGTTGGATAACATGATTGCAAACGCATAATTGAATATTCTTTCAAAAAAAATGCGGTTGACTATTCAACCGCATTTTTTTTTGCTATTAATTTTCAATCGCACCAATATCGGGTGGATTGTTGCGTGCATTTCCGAAAATGTCATTGATCACTGCTGTGGTAAATCCATTTCCTTGTAAATCAGAATTGACACCAAAGCTAAAATCAAAAGCGTCTGGGTCAGTAAATGATGGTGATCCATTCCATAGGACACTTGCATCATAGAACGAATCTGTGTAAATATGTTCAGAACGTAGCAGGGTATTTCTAATATCGAAATTTAATACTACTCCGGACATTTGAATGGTGTCCATGGCAAATTCCGTGGTTAAATTTCCCGTAACGACACAATTATACAATTTCCCCTCGTTGATCGAAGAAACATTTGTTTGTCCGGCAGACTGATCTGTGTAATAATTGCTAATTCCAACAGCTGGATTAGTGGAACTTCCATACCCTAATAAATCACATTGATTAAAATTGAAATCACCACCTTGTAATACAAATAACGCATGTGTGCCATTTTTTGCTACGATGCAATTTTCTGCTTTGACCCTTGCTCCTGCGTAAATGAAAACACCGTATCGTGCCTGATTTTTGATAATCGTGTTGGTCATGGTAAGTGTGTAGTTGCTATTCGCTGGATCCTCATCGTATAAATGAACGCCTGATGTACCATTTTTAATGATGGCGTAATCTATTGTACACGGTTTTGCTTGATGGAAGTAAATGCCATAAAATTGTCCGCTTACATCTTTATATGCTTGTTCTAAACGGTCTCCTTCAATGATCACTTCGTGTCCCAATGCGCCTTGAATGTTCAACGTAGATTTGTACACGTAAAGAATGGCATTCTTGTGCATGTAAATGTGCGTGTCTGGCTGAATATTCAAGGTTTTGGAGGAATCTATTGCAGCATAGCCATATATAACGTGAGGTTTATCGTTAGCCCATGTACCTTCGTTTTTTTCATTATAGTGAAAATAGGCGTCCTGTCCCCAAACAGCTAATTGGACAAACTGATCCAATCCATTTGTTTTGAATCGAATGGAATCTTCGATGACCAAGGGCAGAACTCCGCCGTTCGGGTCCAAGGTGACCTCCACAAAAACAAAGAGACTATCGCCTCCTTCAATCGAAATATCTTGGATTTTTGTCCCTTTGATGCCATCGACATTCATGTAGAACTTTGAAGAGGATCCTCCCATGAGTTCAATTTCATCAATGCGAATGGTTTTGGAATCCTTGTTGTAAATCTTGAACTGCTGCGTTGTGGAACCAATCGTTGTGAAAACGGTGTCAAAAACGACAGTGTCCTTCGAAAAGGATAAATGATTTTTTGAAAGGATGACATGTTTGCCACAAGAACTTGTGCTTATCATGAACATCAAAAGGAAAAACCCAAAAACGAAGGAAATAAAAATTCTCATGCGCATATAACGAACAAATCTACGGAATATTGAGACTTTTTTTGAACCTTTGAAGAACTTGGTTGTAAATTGCTAAAAAACATTTCAATGAAACAAACGATTATTCTTAGTTTCTTCTTGATCCTTTCTTGTTATTCCATCGGTCAACCTCCGAATGGAAATCAGCAAGTGCCTACAACCAACAATCAATTTGGAGTGAGTCGGAATGCCACGAATTCAAGCAATGGCTATTTAAATATACAGACGACTCAAGAATCAAATTCACTTTTAAAGATGGATTCTGTTCACCAGAAACTCGATCAAAAATTGGAGGAAAAAAGTAGCTTCGAGGAAGTAGAAGACATGGAAGGAGTCAGTTCACTTGATCAAACGACGAAATACTTTTCAGCGTTTTCCTTGATTCGTCAGCAGTCAAAATTAAATCGATTTCAGCGCACACCCTTACCGGCAGAACAAGCGGAAATGGATGCAAAGGTCAAGCAGCTTGGACTTGTGTCACCTCAATCATGGGAATACAAATTGGCTTTTTACGCTGCTGGAAATTATCAATTGGAACGTGGGAGTGCCATTGAACAAGCATTTCAATTGAATCCAGAAAACACCGAAGTTCAAAAACAATATTTTTCCTATCAGTACATGAAAGGAGATACGCTACAAGCAGCAAATGTACTCTCAACGATGGTGCTGGACGAGCAAATTAGTTTAAGTGTCGAACGATACACGAGTGACGTCTTAACTTCCTGTGCCTTGAATTCAATCTTGATTACCCATGGATTCGAGGATACGTATGGCGCTTTGTTTAATCAATTTTGTCACCATCAGCGACCAGATGTACGCGTCATTTCCTTGGATTTTATGCAAAGTCCACAGTACCGAGATCAACTAGCGAAAGATGGATTTGTGCTACCAAAATCAACTAAGATTGATGTGGCCTATTTGAATCAATTTTGCTATTTAAATGCGAATGAATCGCTTTTTTTATCCGTAACGATTCCCAAAAATTACTTGGACCCATTAGCGAAAAAACTGTACCCAGTTGGACTCACCTTTCAATATGTGGACACGCCTCCGGAGGATTTGCCCGCAAGACAAGAAAACCTGTGGTTTTATCAGTTGAATAAATTTGGACTGACAGAAGGTGAGGAGCGGAGTAAATTTGCGATGAATTACATGCCGATGTTGATGTATTTGGAAAAGAAATACGAGGTGGAAGGCAATGAAGTGTTACTCTTACAAATCCGACAAAGCATTGATTTCATTCTAGGGAAAAAATCCATCAAAAAGTTGGGTAATTAAATGAGGTTATTCCGTAAATCCATATCAGATTTGAGTGATGAGGCCTTAATGCAAGCATTGGGACAAGGGGATCAATCTGCCTTTACGGAACTTTATGAACGCTATTCTGGAAAATTAAGAGGGTATTTCCGTAACATGCTTTGGCGCGATGAAGAAAAAGCGGAGGACTTCGTTCACGATTTGTTTGCGAAAATCATCCAACATCCCGAATTATTCGATACTTCTCGTTCCTTTAAAACATGGTTGTTTTCTGTGGCGAGTAATATGTGTAAAAATGAGTACAAACGAATGGAAGTAAGAAAAAACATGGTTCAGGGTGTGGACACATCCTTTGCTGCTTCAAGTGAAAATGTACTGAATCAGGTTCAAGACACGCAATTTTTAGCAGAATTTGAACAAAAATTACAATCCTTGGATGAAAAACATCGATCGGTGTTTACTATGCGACATTTAGACGGACTGTCATTAAAGGAAATAGCGGAAATATTAGAAATAAATGAAGGAACAGTCAAATCACGGTTGTTTTATGCAACCAAATTTTTGGCAAATCAACTGAGTGTTTATCAATTGACACAATAAAAATGGAAGATAAATTAAAAAACATCCTTAAAAAACATGCGTCTTTTGTTGAATTGACAGCGCAGGAACGAACACAATTAGTCGAATGGTGTGCGGATGAACAAGAATTTCAATCGTTAAAAAACTTATTCGAACAAGTGGATGTCTGGGTTGATACGCCAACGGATGAGTCCAACACCAAACAAAGATTGGATCAACTTTTCGCCATACAATATGCGCGAGAAAATGCGTCGTCCAACAAGAATCAATGGCGTTCATCTTCGTTTTCGATGACGACATGGGTTTCTCTATCAGCTGTAGCTGCGATACTCATCATGACTTGGATTGTTTATCCAACAAATAAAAAAGAGACATTGGCAAAAAACGAGGTGAAGATGGATAAAAAAGAATCAATAAAACCAAAGGAGCTCAAATTGATTTCTTCAAATCCGAATGAAATAAAAAGTACAGAAGGTTCCGTCAATTCTAGTCAACTGAAAAGTGAAGAAAATAGGCCAGTTGAAACGATTGTTTTGGCACAAGCATCGGACGAATTACCAAACAATGTCGATGATGTGGATAATGTGGCTGTTTCGGCAGTTCCTTCAGCTGCGATGGTTTCTAGTGGATCGACGGTGACACTTTCTGCGGATCAGATTTCTTCTTATAGTTGGACAACCTCCACGGAGAAAAAAATGAAGGATGTTTCGTCCTATAAAAG
>JBJTMU010000076.1:0-26640 GCA_046070685.1 Flavobacteriales bacterium
TATCCTTCGTTCTTTTGTGCATTCTCGCATCTTGTGCGAATCCAGCGAAACGAAACAAGAATGCCTCAAGCCGATTAAATCTCTGTCATCACAGTAAATACCTGAAAGTTTTCAAAACCGAAAAAGGTTATCAAGTGCGCATTCAAGATCCAGATCGACATCAAATCATTTTTGATCAAGAGATTCTTGACGGATCCTACAAAATGGCGGTTCTCTCTGCGACACATGTCGGAATGATTTCAGCCCTAAATGCTGAAAAAACGATTGTTGGCATTTCTGATATCCGATATGTATACAGTCCGAAGGTGCGTCGTTTATTTGCTGAAAAAAAAATCATTGAATTGCATTCGGAACAATCATTTCCAGTGGAAATCTTATTGACTTCTGAAGCAAATTTTCTTGTTTATAGTGCTTTTTCCGGGTCGTTTCCTGCTGAAAAGAGACTAAAGAAACTCGGGATAATTTCTATTCCAGATTACGATTGGCGTGAACAATCGGCATTGGGGAGAGCAGATTGGTTGCTCTTATTTGGGGTCTTGTGTCATAAAGTTCCAGAAGCGATGAGCTTATTAAAATCCATCGAAACAGCCTATCAACGAAGTGTAAAAAAGAAAATAACTTCCATAAAGATGATTTCAGGAAATCTAACAGGAGAATATTGGTACGCTCCTGCAGGTGGAAGTTTTATGGCGGAGATCTTTAGAAAGTCGGGTTTAAATTACATCTATAGCGAAACATCTGGAACGGGGAGTCTGGCCTATTCAATGGAAAAAATAGTGACAGATGGACAAAAAACGCACTTATGGTTAAACCCTGGATTCTCCAGTAAAGAACTAATTTTGAAAGCCAACCCGAAAGCGAAGTATCTTCCGTTTTTTCAAAAAGGAAACATCTTTTGTTATACCCACAATGGAAATAAGTTTTGGGAAATGAGTACCTTACGTCCTGATTGGTTACTGGAAGATCTTTCAGCTATTGCAAATGCAATGAATACGGATCACCTACATTTTTATCGAGAAGTCAAATGAAGGATCGCAGTTTAAAATGGATGTTGTTATGTTTACTGTGCTTTGTTCCCATTGCCATGTTTTTTCATTTGATGTCCGGTCGAATTGAAATCTCATTTTCGACGTATATGAAAGCCATTTTTCAGTTTGATTCATCCAATACCTTGCAGGTACTTGTTCGAGAATTTCGTTTGCCGAGGCTGATCATGGCCATGTTTGCCGGAGCAGGACTTTCCTTGTCAGGAATGTTTATGCAGACCTTATTTAAAAATCCGTTAGCTGGACCTTACGTATTGGGGATTAACTCAGGTGCAAGCTTGTTAATTGCGATTAGTTTGATGACGGGGATTCAATTTTTTCAATCGAATTTTGGTTTAATTGGAACGGCGTTAATCGGTGCTTTTGCAGCTGGATTCTTGATGATGCTCGTTGCGCAACGTGTGAAATCTCAAATTTCTTTATTACTTGTGGGATTAATGTTTGGAAGTTTTACGGCAGCATTTGTTTCGATTTTGGAATCAATGGCTGGTGCAGAGTCCTTGAAATCATTTACTTTATGGTCGATGGGATCTTTGCAACAAGTAGAATTGCAACAAATTGGACTCATTACTATGATTTTTATCTTGGGGATATTCGGTTCTTTTTTGTTGGTCAAGCCATTGAACATGTTGGTAATCGGGGAGAAGTCGGCGTCATTATTGGGCTTACCCATTCAAAGGACACGCATGTTCGTTTTGTTATTAACGGCGTTATTTGCTGGATTAATTACTGCTTTTTGTGGTCCGATTGCATTTGTAGGAATGGCAATTCCAAATTTGACAAGAATTGTACTCAGGACAACGAATCATTTTTATTTGATTGTGGGAAATTGTTTGATCGGGGCGATTTTTCTCTTATTGACAGATGCGTTTATTCAAGTGATTGAAGGATATGTGAGTGTTCCATTAAATGCAATTACGTCGATGATTGGTGCTCCATTTGTGGTATTTTTATTAATTCGAAAAAGGATATGATCACGATTAACGAATTAATAGTGGGTTATCAAAAACCACTACTTCAAGTCGATCAGCTCATCTTGAACTCCGGTGAAGTGTACGCTTTGGTGGGGAGAAATGGCATTGGAAAATCCACCTTCATTCAAACTTTGCTAGGTTTACAGAAATCATTGGGTGGAAATATCCGAATTGAGGATCGGGATATTCATTCCTTTACAAGCAAGGAGTTGTCTGAGCGTATTTCATTCGTTGAAACGCGTTTCGAGGGAATTGAATACTTGAAAGTGAGTGCTTATCTCGCGCTGGGAAGAGCACCATATACAGATGCTTTTGGTCGTTTATCAACAGATGATTGGAATTTGGTGCAACACGTAGCGAATAAGTTAGCGATTACCCATTTATTGGATAAATACACGGATCAGATCAGTGATGGTGAGCGTCAGCTTTGTGCCGTCGGAAGAGCTTTTGTTCAGGATACGCCGATGATACTATTGGATGAGCCTACGGCGTTTTTAGATTATTTGAATCGTAAAAAACTGCTGGAATTGTTAGTGAACTATGCGAAAGAGCAGGGGAAATGTCTTGTTGTTTCAAGCCATGATTTAGAATTGTGTCTCGATCAAGACCTTCCTTTATTAGTGGCGGCAAACGGAAAGATTTCACTGTTTAAATCCATCCAAAAGGCAGCGTTGTTAGAGTTAATGGCATAAAAAAAAGGCCAATGAAAATTGACCTTTTAAAACAGTATTTCTTGACGGTATTAAACGGTCATGATGTCCTTCTCTTTGATGTCAACGAGTTCATCAATTTTTTTGATGGCACCGTTCGTAATTTTTTGAACTTCTTCCTCCGCATTTTTAGCTAAATCCTCGGATAATCCATCGTTTTTCAATTCTTTGATCATATCGATGGCATCTTTACGATTGTTTCGAATACCAACTTTTGCGTTTTCAGCTTCACTTTTTGCACGTTTAACTAATTCTCGACGTCTTTCCTCCGTTAAAGGTGGAACGGTGATGATTAATTGTTCGCCATTATTTTGTGGATTCAATCCTAAATTTGAATTGATGATTCCACGAGCGATTTCGTTCAACATCGGTTTTTCCCATGGTTGAATTAAAATGGTACGCGCATCAGAAGTATTGATATTTGCGACTTGTTGAATTGGAGTCATTGATCCATAATAATCGACCATTACGCCACCTAACATAGCAGGTGAAGCTTTTCCAGCGCGAATCTTTGTTAATTCACTTTCTAAATGACTTAAAGTTTTGTTGTTTGACACTTTGAAGTCATCATAAATCATAGTTAATTCTTCCGTCATCTTCTTTTAATTACAAACGATTGTTCCTACTTTTTCACCAGACATCAGTTTTTTCAAATTTCCTGGTGTATCCATATCAAACACGATTATGGGTAAATTATTTTCTTTACACAAAGTAAATGCTGTTAAGTCCATCACATTTAGTCCTTTTGAATAGACTTCATCGAAGGAAATTTGGTCGAATTTAGTCGCCGTTTTATCTTTTTCTGGATCAGCGGTATAAATGCCATCCACTCGTGTTCCTTTTAATATCACATCCGCATTGATTTCTATGGCACGTAAAGAAGCGGCAGAGTCTGTTGTAAAGAAAGGATTTCCGGTTCCAGCACCAAAAATAACGACACGACCTTTTTCAAGGTGACGCACCGCTCTTCTGCGAACGAATGGTTCCGCAATTTCTTTCATTTCAATCGCAGAAAGTAAACGCGTATTCACACCATTTGATTCCAAAGCAGATTGCAAAGCCATTGAATTAATCATTGTTGCCAACATGCCCATGTAATCACCATGTGTACGATCCATTCCTCCTTCTTCCGCTTGAACACCTCGAAAAATGTTTCCTCCTCCAATAACAATGGCCACTTCAACCCCCATTTCATGCAATTCTTTAATTTGAACAGCATAGGCATTGATGCGTTGGTTGTCAATTCCAAATTGTTTCGTTCCCATGAGGGATTCGCCACTTAATTTTAGAAGGATGCGTTTATAGGTCATGTTGTAAGGATTGAGCAAATATACAAATCGTTTGGCTAGGTAAAAATTGAACACAAAAAAAAAGCTATCAAACGATAGCTTTTTTTTAAGTTCTTAACTTAAGGAGAAGCGTTTAAAGTCGGTGACTGTTAAATCTTTCTCAGTACTATTCAAAAATTGTTCTACGGTCATTTTGTTGTCGCGAACAAAAGCTTGACTTAATAAGGTGTTTTCTTGGAAGAATTTATTCAAACGTCCCATGGCAATTTTCTCAGCCATATCAGCTGGTTTACCTTCTTGGATCGCTAAATCTTTTCCAACTTCAATTTCGCGTTCGATTGTGCGTGCATCAACACCATCTTTATCGATAGCGATTGGATTCATCGCAGCAACTTGCATCGCTACTTGACGACCCGCTTCTGCGATATCTGCAGCCGCATCAGAACTCAATCCTACTAACGTAGCTAATTGATTTCCTGGGTGATTGTAAGCTACAACTTTGTTTGCGTTAATTACAGCGTAGTTAGATAAATCTAATTTCTCACCGATAACTCCAACTTGTTCAGTAATTTTCTCTTCTACTGTTAAACGATCGTCGTAAGCAAGTGCTTTTAACTCTTCAGCAGTTGCAGGAAGTTTATCCAATGCCAAGTCAACCAAAGATTGAACTAATGATACATATCCATCATTTTTCGCAACGAAGTCTGTTTCACAATTCAAGGTTAAAATCACACCTGATTTTCCATTTGCAGAAGCTTGAGCGATAATCACACCTTCTTTTGCGTCATTATCTCCACGTTTTGCAGCGATTTTTTGTCCTTTTTTACGAAGGATGTCAACTGCAGCTTCAAAATCACCATTAGCCTCTACTAATGCGTTTTTGCAGTCCATCATTCCAGCGCCTGTTTGTTGACGCAATTTGTTTACATCTGAAGCTGTAATAGCCATGACTTTATTTTTTAAAATTAATTATTCAGCTGAATTTTCCGTCGTCTCTTCTGGAGCGGCTGTTTCTTCCACTACTGGAGCTGCCTCAACAACTGGAGCCGCTTCTACTGCAGGTGCTGCTACTTCAGCAACCGGAGTTTCTGTAGCTTCGTCACCAGCTTTCAAGTTTTTACGGTCTTCTAATCCTTCGCGAATGGCTTCACAGATTTGATCCATGATCAATGCAATTGATTTCGTTGCATCGTCATTTGCTGGAATAGGGAAGTCAACTAATTTTGGATTTGAGTTGGTATCAACCATTGCAAATGTAGGGATGTTCAAACGACGAGCTTCCGCTAATGCAATGTGTTCTTTAAGGATATCAATGATGAAAATAGCAGCTGGTTGACGCGTCATATCAGCGATTGAACCAAACGTTTTCTCTAATTTCTCTCTTTGACGTGTTTTGAAAAGTTTTTCACGTTTGTTTAATGTCTCCCAAGAACCATCTGACTTCATTTTGTCAATCATGGCCATTTTACGGATAGACTTACGAGTCGTTTGAAAGTTAGTTAACATACCACCTGTCCAACGTTCAGTAACGTAAGGCATGTTTACTTTTGTCACACGCTCAGAAACGATTTCTTTTGCTTGTTTTTTAGTTGCAACGAAAAGAACTTTTTTACCTGATTTAGCGATTTGCTTCATAGCAGCACATGCTTGATCCAGGTGAACCATAGTTTTGTTCAAATCGATGATGTGGATTCCTTTTTTCTCCTCAAAGATGTAAGGAGCCATTGCCGGATTCCATTTTCTTTTCAAGTGTCCGAAATGTACACCTGCTTCTAATAATGTTTCAAATTTTAATTTAGACATATTGTGTTTTTGTTTACGTTCCTAATATAATGAGTTAAGCAACGAAGGAGGGACAACTGTAAGCTGTAGGTACTCCAACGTTTGGATGCTAAACAACCTAATTCTCGACGATTAACGTTTAGAGAACTGGAATTTCTTACGAGCTTTCGGTTGACCTGGTTTCTTACGCTCAACCATTCTCGGGTCACGCGTCATCAATCCTTCTGCTTTTAATAATGGCTTGTAATCAGCTGATACCTCAACAAGTGCTCTGGAAATACCCAAACGAATTGCTTCTGCTTGACCATTGATTCCACCACCCATTACGTTTACTTTGATGTCGTATTGACCTACAGTATCCGTAAGAATAAATGGTTGGTTGATTTTCGCTTGAAGTACGTCGATCGGAAACATCACCTTCATTTCTTTTTTGTTCACAGAGATTTTTCCGTTTCCTTTTGTCAAGTAAACGCGAGCAACTGCTGTTTTTCTTCTTCCTAAAGCATTAATAACTTCCATGATTCTTATTTGAGTGTATCAAGATTTAATAATTGAGGTTGTTGAGCTTCATGTTTGTGCTCACCACCTTTATAAACTTTCAAATTGGTGTACAATTGACGACCAAGTGTGTTTTTTGGCAACATTCCTTTCACCGCTTTCTCGATCAAACGCTCAGGGTGTTTTTTCAACATTTCTTCAGCTGAAGTAAAACGTTGTCCACCTGGATATCCAGAGAAACGTACGTATTCTTTGTCCTCTAACTTTGTTCCTGAAAAAGCAACTTTCTCTGCATTGATGACAATCACATTGTCGCCACAATCCGCATGCGGAGTATAACAGGTTTTGTATTTTCCACGGATGATTTTAGCCACTTTGCTAGCTAATCTACCTACTGTTTGACCTTCTGCATCAACAACATACCACTTTTTGTCTGCAGTCTCTGTGTTGCCTGATAACGTTCTGTAACTTAATGTATTCACGGTTATTTTTATTAAATAAAAAACGAATAAACCCTAAAATTAGGGGTGCAAAGATACAACTATTGTGATTAAATACAAATGAAAAGTGAAAAAAAGAAGAATTTATTTCGCTTTAAATGCAGAAATAGCATTTCTAGTGAATTCGCTCAGTACCAGACGACCACTAATTGCTGCTCGTTCCATTAATAATTGATCCCAATCTTCGGTGCCCTTCCAAAATATTTGTTTTAATTCTTTCATGGCATCTGGGTTGGATGAAACTAATTTCTCAATCAATTTATCGATGGCTTGATCCATTGCAGCTTGATCCTCAAAAATATCTGTGTACAATCCTTTCGCTTTTGCCCATGAGGCAGAGCGCCATTCTGTTGCGTTTATCGCTAATTCGCTCATTGCTGATAGTCCAATTTTGCGTTCCACTGCTGGACCCACAACAAATGGTCCGATTCCGACAGCTAGTTCGGATAATTTCACATCTGCTGCATCGCTGGCAAAACAATAATCAACGGATGAAGCAATGCCCACACCACCGCCGACTGCTTTTCCTTGAACACGACCGATGATGAACTTCGGGCATTTGCGACAAGCATTAATGACATGTGCAAAACCGGAGAAAAACTGATGTCCTGTTTCTAAATCTTCGATGGAAATTAATTCATCGAAACTTGCTCCTGCGCAAAACGCACGATCGCCGTTCGAACGAATTAAAATGACTTTGACTAGATCATTCTGACCTAAATCAGTTATCGTATCGGCTAATTTTCGTAGAATTTTTCCGGGTAGGGAATTACTCATCGGATGACCAAACGTGATGGTCCCTAATCCTAGATCGCTAATTTCAACATCTACAAATCCTTGTTCTCTTGCGTCCATATCTTATTTTAATGAAAAACTATCCGTACCAATTAAATTACCATCACAGTAGATATTTACCTTGTACGTACCTTTCTGCAAATCTTCTCCTTTTAAACTGTAGTAAATGGTTAAGTCAATGGCTTCGTTTTGGTAGTCTATTTCTTTTCTTTCGGAATAAGCTACACTACCATTATCTGTTTCCAAGATGTAATTGGCTTTCGATTGCAAGGTTTCTCCATTCGGGGAAATAATTTGCATGTAAACGACTTTCTTACCTGCATTTGCTAACACATTTTCAGATAATGTAAAGCTACTGCGGATTTGTACAGCATTTTTCGCTTTATCGGTCGGTTCTGGCATGTTGTTTAACTTTAGACGCAATGCTGTTGATTCGATTCCGTAAGCTTGTAATTTACTTCCTTTTTTTACTTGTTGCTGACTTGATTCAGCTGCTTTTCGATACTCGTCTCTTTCTGTAGAAGTAGTTGTAAGTTTAGCGGATGTTTCCACTAATTCAGTACCAATTTTGATGTTTAAGGTATTTAAAGAGTCGATGGTACGAACATAACTTCTCATGATTCCACGAAGCGTTTCGTTTTCTTTCCGAACTTTCATAAGTTCTCTGTAGCTCAGTTTTCCACTTTCCACTTTTTTCAATAACTCATTGATTTTGTCTTTTTGCTTGTTTAAGCTATCCGCTTTCGTTGCATCCATTTCAATCAATTTGTCATAATTATCGAGCATATTTCGGAAATCCTTTTTCAAATCCTTCGATAAATCACCTACATTAATATAGCCACCCAACATTTCTTCCATGCTCGCCATGTCGTTGGTAAGTGTCGCGTTTTCATTTCGACATTCATTAAGTTTTGCTCGTTGGGAAGACCAAGCATAAGCCAATGCTGCAATTCCAACTAATAAAACGAAAATAAATCCAAGGTATAAACCATTTGAACTTTTGGGTGTTTGTTGCTCTTCCATCTTCAGATATTTTAATCAAAATTAATCAATTCTTCTTTTTGTTGCTTGTTTTAGGACTGAATACTTACTTCCTTTTGAAATCTATTCATGCTATCTGTTCCGACAGCCGTAAAACGTGGGTCACTACTTGCTGGAAATGGACCGCCATGCTGCATCGTTTCTACAACTCGAACTCCGGTTGGAACGCCATTTAAGATAATACGACCTACTTTTTCACTGAGTAGGCTAATCCATGATTCGTATGATGAAGATTCCTCGGGAAAAATAACGGTCCCGGTTAATTGTCCACCGAGTGATAAAACAACTTCTTTTAACGCTGATTCAGAATTGTACCAGGCAATTAAACTGAATGGACCGAAAACTTCTTCCTTCATCAATGAATGATGATCAAATTCAAGCAAGTCCGTTTCACAAAGTGCCCATTTCCCTTGGATTCCTTCGGTGTTGTATGGATATTCGAAAAGTTGAACGCCATTTAGTTCAGAAATAGATTTTTTTCGTTGTTCAAATTGTTGATGGATCCTAGGGTGCAACATTGGGACTACTTGCATTTCAAGCATTACTTGCTTTAATTCCTTATAAAAAGATTGTCCAATGGAGGTTTTAGGAATGAAAATCACCCCAGGTTTTGTACAGAATTGACCAGCATCGTTCGTGATGGATTGTGCGATCTTTTGAGCGAATTCTTTTTGTTTCAACTCGGAAAGGCCATCGAGAATGATCATTGGATTTAAACTACCCATCTCTGCAAAAACTGGAATCGGTTGTTTTCTTGATTGAGCTAAGTCCATCAATGCTTTGCCACCGTTATAACTCCCGGTAAATCCGACTACTTGAACGACATCACTCACACAAAGTTGTTGGGCAATGTTTATTCCTTCATCGATTACATGTGTAAAGGTTCGTTCGGCAAGTTGACATTTTTTCACCGCTTCCTGAATACATTCGGCAACCTTGCTACTTGTTCCAACGTGCATGGGATGTGCTTTTACAATGACACAACATCCTGCAGCCAATGCAGCAACGGTGTCTCCACCAATAGTAGAGTAGGCAAGAGGAAAATTACTTGAACCCAAAACTAATACTGGTCCAATGGGATATTTGCGCTTGATGATCCAAATATTTTCGGAAGGAATGTGAATGGATTTCTCTTCTTGGTATTTTGATCGAAGGTATTGTGCAAAATCGAGAATGGTTGACATGGTTCGTTGCCATTCTGCTTCAAAACGTACTTCAGAAAGTCCACTCTCTGCGATGTATGATTCCTTAATTCCAGCTTTCGATTGAGCCAGTTGGACGTGAATCTCTTCTAAAAAGGATGCCCTTTCAGAAATCGATTTTTCACGATAACCCATTTGAGCTGAAGGAATGTCGTTCAGCCATTGAAATAAGATGGATTCCGAAGTACATTGATACACTTCGGTATTCCAGCAATTAAGTTGTGGATTAAAGGTTCGAAAACCCGCGGACATGTTACGCTTCTGTTACCGTGAACTGAAAGCTTTCCATGATTTGATTTGCCAGCATTTTCTGACAAGCCAAGGTTACTTTTTCTTCCGCCGCTGCTTGTGAGTCAGCTTCGACAAATAAGCGAATGTGTTTTCCGATACGAACTCCTTCAATTTCGGAAAGACCGATGTTTTTCATCGATTGAGATACTGCTTTTCCTTGTGGGTCTAATAGCGCATCTAATGGCATTACATCAATTTCAGCTTTGAATTTCATGTTTTTTACTTTGATTGTGTTCAATGATAGATAAAATCAGGTACAAAAGTACAATTATTGGAATCGACCAGATAAAGAAAATAGGAATACTTATCAACGAAATGATAACAAGTAAGTATCGATATACATTTTCACGCCAGCCCCAAGATTTGAATTTTAACGCAATTAGGGGTAATGGTGCAATCATGAGGATCGAAAACAACACACTGATGCTCGCTAAAGTGTAACAATCAAACAAGCCATAAATAAAATCACTTTGGTGTCCCCAGTTTTCTTTTTGATACCAAAAATACATCGGAAAGAATAAAAAGAAGAACGTGCTCAATGGTGTTGGAACGCCAATAAATTTATCACTTTGACGAGTGTCAATGTTGAATTTAGCTAAGCGGAACATGGAGAAAAATGGAATCATTAATGCCGTGAAGGGTAAATATTTAATGGATGCATTAAAGGAATTGTTTACGTCGTACGACAAGGAGGCGAACCAAGCCATAATTTGATTGAAAACAAAATACTTTTGTGTGTCGTCCACCGAGTTTGTTAGTTTTAAATCAATGAGTGCACTGTAATCCACGCCTAATACAATCATGACCATCATGAAAATTCCCGGTGCCACTCCGAAGGAAACAACATCTGCCAAAGAATCCAATTGTTTTCCTAATTCACCGTTGGTTTTTGTTAAACGCGCAACAAAGCCATCCGCGAAATCGGCAATCACTGAAAAGAATAGAAACATCGCTGCATAATCCAGCCTTCCGCTTAAGGTGAAAATAATTGAGACAATTCCACAACATAAATTCGTTGCAGTTAGTAAATTCGCAATTCCAAACATCTATAATTTTTTAGGGTAAATTTAGAATAAATATAAGATTAGATGATTTTGTCGTGAACAGTTTTTACCGTGAAACACAATTTTATCGTTAAAATGAAGTTATTGACACATGGTTAAATTTCAAATTGCACTTTTCCTCGCTTTTTATTGTTGCTCAACACTAGATGCACAGAGCACCCTAGCACCGAAATATTCGAATGAGTTTTTATCCTTGGGGGTAGGCGCGGATGCCTTTGCTTCCGGAAATGCGGTGGTTGCTTCAACAGAAGGGGTAAATGCTAGTTACTGGAATCCCGCAGGATTGGTGCATCAGTCGAATAAAATGGAAGCAAGTATCATGCATTCTGAATACTTTGCTGGTATTGCAAAATATGATCATGCGGCTTTCAGTTATAAATTGGATAACGATCATGTACTTGGGTTTTCCGTGATTCGTTTTGGTGTAGATGACATTCCAAATACGACACAGCTGATTGATAATAACGGCGTTATTCATTATGACAATGTTCAACTCTTTAGTGCAGGAGATTATGCCTTCATGGGTTCTTATGCTAAGCGAATGAAAGTCAAAGGCATGAGTGTTGGTGGGTCAGCCAAAGTTATTTATCGAAATATTGGTGATTTTGCTCATTCATGGGGATTTGGTTTAGATGCTGGATGGCAATACCAACTTCCGAAACATTGGAAATTTGGTGTCATGGCACGCGATATTACTTCTACGTTCAATGCATGGGTTTTTGATCTTAGTCCAGAAATGCAAACTGTTTTTCAAAACACACAGAACGACATACCGAAAAATGGGGTTGAATTAACCTTGCCTCGCTTGATTTTTGCCGCATCCGCGAATGTGAATCTTGGAAAAAAAGGATTGAATTTAAGTGGGGAGATTGACCTCGATATGACCACTGATGGTAAAAGAAATACCTTGCTGAAAACAAATTTCGCTTCCTTTGACCCTCATGCTGGAATGTGTCTTTCCTATAAGAATATCGTGAAAATTCGCGGCGGAGTTTCAAATATTCAACAATTCACGAATTACGATCAGTCCACCTATTGGGGCATACAACCAAATATTGGAATGGGAGTCAAATTGAAAAATGTTCAGCTTGATTATGCGTTTACCCGTTTGGGCGATGTGAAAACGAACTACTACACCCACGTTTTTTCACTCAAATTGAAGTTTGGAAAAACGAACTAAAAGAATTTACAGCTAAAAATCGCAGTGTCATCGACATAGTTCAAAGGACCTTTCCATTCTTCCAGTTTCGAGAAAATAATATTGTTCATGTCCTCCATTTTTAGCGGTGCATACGCTTGAACGTTTTTAATCAGTCGCTCCACGCCAAATTGTTCACCTTCTTCGTTTTCTAACTCCACAACACCATCGGTAAACAAGACAAATGTGGTGTTGGGATTTAAAATCAATTTTCCAACTTTGATACTTGGAAGTTCATCCAACATCCCTAATCCAATACAACCATCTTTTAATAGACTTACTTTACGTCCGTTTAATAAGAACGGATGATTGTGCCCAGCATTGACATAAGTCATTTTGCGTGTATAAGCGTTGTAATGCGCAAGAAAAAACGTGATAAATTTTTCGCCTTTCGCACTTTTCATTACAAGTTTGTTGAGCTCTTCCATCAAGAAGGACATTTCAAATCGCTGGTATTTGAACAGTGTTCTAATCGTTGCTTGAAAATTAGCCATTAACATCGCGGCACTTATTCCTTTTCCGCTTACATCACCGATACAGATAATGTATTCTTCATCACCAAGTGGAATAAAGTCATAGTAGTCACCACCAATGGCATGACGCGGAATGTATCTTCCGGAAAGGTCCATTTTTCGATTCGAAGGAAGTTCAGAAGGGAAGAGCATTTTTTGCATCTCTGAAGCAACTTCCAGTTCCTTAGAAATACGTTCTTTAATAATGTGCTGCTTCACCAAGCGATTGTTTTCTACCGCTACAGAAATGATGTTTGCTAAGGTCTGTGCAAAAGAGAAATGAGCAGGCTCTAAGAATTCTGTTTTACCCATCGTAGAAATCATCAAATAGGCGAGCGGTTTGTCTTGATGAACAACCGGAATCACTGCTTGAAAATCACTCAATAAACTCGAATTAGAAGACTCTACTAAAGTGATTTCTTTGAAGCGATACAGTTCAGAATGAACCAAGTCCAAATCCACACGACCTTTGTATCCAACCTTCACAGGGCAATGCCATTCTTCATCCTTGATGAATAGTACAAAACGATTGAAGCTGAGTTGTTCTTTTAAAATAAAGGAAAATATCTTGAAAAGCGATTCAACAGGTAAGTTCGAATTAATCGCATTGGTAATCTCTAAAAGTGAATGCAGACGATTGTCCTTCATTTCGAGTTGCGATAGTAATTCTGTCCCTGTATTGAAGCGCATATCTACGAGTTGATTTGTTGACGTAAATGAGCGAGTTCTCTAAATTTTTCTTTGGCTGGTCCTGCTGGAGATCCAAAATAAACAGCTCCTTCTGGTACATTTTTCGAAAGTCCAGATTGACCTAAAATCACCGCATGATCAGCGACGATAATGCCACTTGCCATGCCAACTTGACCCCAAATTGTTACGTGATTCCCAATTTCCACACAACCAGAAATTCCGCAACTTGCGGCGATCAACACCTGTTCGCCAATCTTTGTATCATGTCCGATGTGCACTTGGTTATCGATTTTTGTTCCTTTTCCTATGGAGGTTATACCCGTAACTCCTCTATCGATCGTACATTGTGCGCCAATTTCTACATGTGAAGCGATGTGAACGGCTCCACAAGACAACAATCGATCGTAGCCTACTTGTTTTTTTTTGTAGTAAAATGCGTCAAAGCCAATAACCGAATTGGGACCAATAATAACATGTGAATCGATCTGTGTATGGTCTGCTATGTATGCTCCCGGATGAATGATGCTATGAGCACCGATGCGCACATTTTTACCGAGATGCGCAGTGGGAAAAACAATGGCACTTTCATGCACTTGAGGCGCTAACTCCTCCATTTGTTGAGCGAAATATTGTGTTAATTCATTAAACGCATCGAATGGCTTTGGATGAATTAATAAGGCTTTCCCTTCCGGACATGCCACTTCTTCGTTGATCAAAATAACGCTGGCAGCGGAATCCAATGCTTTTTGGAAATACTTGGGATGGTCCACAAACACAATATCGCCATTTTCAACCATGTGAATTTCATTGATGCCACTGACCAATAAGTCTGTATTTCCTTTTACTTCACAAGAAAGGAGGGAGGCAATGCTTCGGATATGAGCTGGACTTGTAAATTTCATCTTATTAAGCAGAACAAATGTACGCGCTGAAACACCAGCTAATTCTGCATTTTTTACTTTTTATCACCCGTGAATTGTTCAAATGATAGAAAAAAGAAAGGATTTTTGTGTTTTTTCTTGTTTATCAAAAAGAAATAGCTAAATTTGCAATCCATTTTCGAATAAGAAACTCAGTTCAAATGAAAAAAGATATACACCCAGAAGACTACAGACTTGTTGTATTTAAAGACATGTCGAATGATTACGCGTTTTTATGCCCATCATGTGCTACAACGAAAGAAACCATTCAATGGGAAGATGGAAACGAATATCCACTATTTAAATTGGATATCTCTCACAAATCTCACCCGTTCTTCACAGGTATTGCTCAGTTTGTGGATACAGCAGGTCGTATCGATAAATTCAAAAACCGTTACGGTCGTCACCTTAAATAAAAAGCTGACTCAAGATATATTGAAGCCATCCATTGTGATGGCTTTTTTTTTGTCTAAAAAAATCAATGAAAATTATTCGTTTGAAAATTTCGCTGTCGCACGCTTTAGTCGATCGTTCATCGTTTTTCCCAATCCGATCATCGGAAAGGCTTCAATAAAAACACGTTGAAAACCATGTTGATCCATTTCATGAAGCGCTGCATATAAATTTCTTGCCGCTTCACTTAAGTCGCCATCTTCACTTAAAAAGAATGTTCGTGTGATTGGTAAATGGTGATTTTCTAGGCGCGAAAACAAAATAAATCCATCCTGTGCTGTAAAAGATTCTTTTTCATGATGTAAAAAGAATAATGGAGTCTCAGTTGCGTAATGGTATTTTACCATGCCACTTGTGACGATACCATGGTGAAGTTCATTTTTCACTTCCGGAACATAACCGAGTACTTCTGTTAATTGTTCCACAGAGATCCCGCCTAAGCGATAAACAATGACTTTTTGATCTGCTAATCCGACAATTGTTGATTCAAGTCCAGTTTCGCAAGCTTCACCGTCAAGAATGTAGGGTATGCGCTCATCCAATTGTGAATGAACATGAGACGCCGTTGTTGGACTGATTCCGCCGTAGCGATTGGCACTTGGTGCAGCTATTGGAAAATCAAGCGATTCCAGTAACTTGAGTGTCATCGGGTGTGCTGGAATTCTAACAGCAACTGTTTCTTGTCCAGCAGTAATCAGTGCAGGAACCAATGAGCTTTTGGGCAAAATAAAAGTCAACGGACCCGGACAAAAAATCTGTGCTAACGACAACAGTTCTGCCGGAAATTCGCTTACATAAGGTTGTATTGCTTCAAGCGAAGCAAAATGAAGAATTAATGGATTCGATGTTGGTCGTCCCTTCGCTTCAAATATTTTTAATACTGCATCTTCATTTGTCCCATCGGCAGCTAAGCCATAAACCGTTTCTGTTGGAATGGCAACCGTTTCTCCTTGTTGGAGCAGGGAGATGGCTTTCTGAATATCTGTTCCGATGCTAGTTTTCACGAAGCAAAGGTAGTTGCTTCCTTCGAACTTGTGAATAGATTGTTGAAAATACCTGTCGATTTTACGAGGATTTGTTTTTTTCTGATGTACCTTTGTTTATAATTATTCTAAATAAGGTGAATTTAATTTTAGCAGATAGCAATGATTTAATCCGAATTGGACTTCGAACCATCCTGATGGCGGAGCTCGAGGTGACCATTGTTGGGGAAGCGAGAAATGAAAAAGAACTCATCGAACAACTGGCGTCTTTTGGAGCATCGGTTGTTTTAATTGACTTTACATCGGACGGATTTACCATTGATACGATTCAACGCATTACACAAAAAAATAAGGGCGTTAAATGTTTAGCAGTGACGAGTGCTCAAAACGCTCAAACCCTTGTAGATGCATTGCGATCTGGTGTCATGAGCTACGTAAAAAAAGATTGTGAACTCAGTGAAATTGTCAATGCTGTGAGCGAAACGAATCGCGGTAATAAATTTTTCTGTGGTCAAATTTTAGAAACCATTCAACGTGCCAATATTGATGTCAACGATCTAGATTTTGATTCGTTCAGCTGTGAACCGGTCATTCTTTCTGAGCGAGAAAATGAAATCATTACATTGATTGCAGAAGGACACACCAATGAACTCATCGCGGAATTGCTTTTTCTAAGTAAGCATACGGTCAACACACATCGCAAGAATATTATGGCAAAATTAGGAGTGAAAAATACAGCAGGAATTGTGATGTATGCGGTGAAAACAGATTTGGTTTCACCCAATAAATTTTTATTTGCTCCTTCGTTAAATTGAAATACTCAATTTTAAATTAAACCTGCGCGAAGTAAGGTAATTTGGAATGGCGTAATATTTTCCTTCCACATCTTGAATCCATTGTTTCGAAAGAACATTGTTAATGCCCAGCAAATTAAAAATTTCCAAGGAAATCAAGGCTGATTCACATTGTTTCATGAAGCGCTTTTGGTGTAAGTTCCCTTTTTTCAATAGATCATACGATAAACCAAGATCCACGCGGAAATAAGACTTCATGCGCAAGGTGTCCTTGTAGCGTGTAAAATCAGGTGGACCATACGGAAGTCTCGATCCAAATTGTAAGCCCATTTGAACGGTGAATTGTTCGAATCCAGGCATTTTATCTTGAACCAACGCGCCAATCGTCAAGAGCTGATCAGTTGGACGCGGTATATATCCTGGATAAACAACTGTGCTATCTACTACCGTTTGATCTTGACTATAGCCAAAAATAATTCGTTCACCTGCCGCATTAAAATACTCTGTGTAATGGTCATTTAAAATATCTTCTCTTGTGCGCATTAATCCAACTTTGAAAAAGGATTCAATTCCTTTCACAAATTCACCATGTACATTCATATCTAGTCCATACGCATACGCAACGGCATTGTTGTCTGCATAATAACGTGTTCGAACGTTTTCAATTTCATACGGATTGACATCCCACAGGTATTTGTAATAAAGCTCTCCTGTAAATTTAAACGGTTTTTCACGTCCCCACATTTCAAAAAACAAATCAGTTCCAGCGACTACATGGAAGGATTTCTGTGCACGAACATTGGTGTTTAAGTGACCATCAAAGGTTCTAAACTCTCGATAAAAAGGTGGCTGATAATACAATCCACTGGCTAAACGATAATTTAGATTGCGACGAACTATGCGGTTGTTTTGAACCATATAAGCTCGTGGAGAAAAAGTTAAACTGATTCTTGGTGTAAAATAAGGTTCGTGATTCACAGCTGTATAACCACCTCTTAATCCGGTCGATAAAGCAAATTTACTATTAGATTCCTTGATTACTTTGGCATATTCTTGTACAGACTTAGTGTCGTCTGTTTTGAACTTTTTGTAAATTTTAACCTCGTAATTTTTCTTGGTTTTATTCCAAATCACATTCCACTGGGTAAAACCACTTACCTTGTAATTCAATAAATTTAAATTTCCCTTGATGGTTTCGTACAAGGTAACTTCCTGTGGATTTGCTTGTGGTAAACTATATCCAGCGGAGTCAATCATGCGCCATTCACTTAAAACATCCGTAAAGAAATCACGTTGAATTTGGGCTCCCCACTTAATCACAGATGTGCGTGCATGTAATCGTTCCTCGTCGGTAAAGCCATCATGCAACAAAACTGACCCGTTATGATAGGCACTTAAAATCGTGGCATTTAATCGATTTCGAGCATGATTTAAAAAAGTACCAACTCCCAAAGTTGCAATGGAATCTCCATAGGCTTCTTTGGATGGATCCGTTTCAAGTTGATTGATGTAATATTGTCCCTGCACATCGAAATATTCGCGTTCATTGGTATTGAAAGCAGAAACATAGAAATCTAAATTCGTTCGTTTATTTGGCGCATATTTTAGGGAAGCGCCACCCATCATGGTTTGAAACTTGGTGGATTCTTTACCATCATAATAAATCATCAAGCGATACGCTTCGTTTGCGGTACCAAAATCAGATGCAGACGATTGTGGACTAAAGCGGTAAGCATTGGAAGAAAAGTGTCCGAGTAAACTAAACGTTGTTTTTTCAGTGATGGCATAATTCGTTAATATTTGCGCATCAGCAAAGACAGGATTATAAGCTCCTTTGGTCGGAAGGGAATTTAAAAAGTATCCATTGGAACGATACCGAGCACCTACCAAATAATTGAATCGCGGAGAAACGGATTGTTCGGCATGTGCTTCCACACCTAACAAAGAAACGGTGCTACTAGCTCTGGTACTGTCAGGTGTTCGATAGGTGATATCCAATACAGAACTCAAGCGATCCCCATATTGCGCATCGAATCCACCTGCAGAAAATCGAACAGATTCCACCAAGGATGAATGGATGAAACTCATTCCTTCTTGTTGTCCACTTCGCGTTAAAAATGGACGATATACCAGAAATCCGTTGACATAAACGAGATTCTCATCGTAATTACCTCCTCTTACATTGTAATTTGAAGTCAATTCATTGTTTGAGGTTGCCGCTGTTGAATAAACGAGTGATTTCTCTACATTGACCATTTGGTTGTATTTCAATACGGGCAAAGGATCCAATGTAAACGGATCATTGACGCCATATTGGACCACCACATCAATAATTTCAGAAACGGAAAAAATCACCGTAGGAATGACTTGCTTTTCTTGCCTGTTTACATAAATCAGCATCTGGTCAGGTAAATCTTCTATGCTAAAAAGCATGTTTAATGTATCACCAAATTTTGCGTCAAACGCATATTTTCCAGATGGATCGGTGAACAGGATAAGATTGGGATATTGTTTGATTTTAACTTGAACATTCGAAAGTGCTTTGTTCTTTTTGCCGACGCAGGTACCTTCCAAATGAACTGTTTGATTCCAGGCGAAAGAATTGATCGTTAGTAAAATGAAAAACAACTTAAATTTCATGCGCGTAAAGTTACAACCCTAAACGTTCTAATCCATGTTTTATTATGATTTCTTGCGGATTTTCGTTTTCACAATTATTCAAGTAAATTTGTCACTCATCCATGAAAAAGGAAAAAGTTGTAATTGGAAGACGTGAAGTAGCTGATCTCGTTGAGTTCGGACTAAGTGATGTGAAGGTGAAAATCGACACAGGTGCTTATTCTTCGAGCATTCATGTTTCTCATTGTCAGGAAAATAATGGTGTCTTGGAAGTGAAGTTTTTAGATGCGACACATCCAGCATATCGTGATCAAATATTCTATTTTCAGAAATTTCGAAAGAAGCGTGTAAAAAGCTCTACTGGACAAACACAGGAACGCTATTTTATTCATGTGAAAATTCACATGGGCGGAAAAATAGTTGACACTGAATTTTCCTTAACAGAAAGAAAAGGCATGCGTTTCCCTATATTAATTGGACGAAAATTACTCAACAACCGATTTATTGTCGATACCAGTCTTAAATACCTTCATCCTTCATTACATACACTATGAAAATTGCCATTCTTTCCCGAAATTCAAATTTATACTCTACGCGCAGACTAGTCGAAGCAGCGATTGAGAAAGGACACGAAGCACATGTGATTGATCACCTGAAGTGCAATATTGAAATCGAACAAACAGGTCCAGCGCTTTATTACGGAGATCAATATTTGAAAGGATTTGATGCCGTTATTCCTAGAATCGGTGCATCTGTCACCTTTTTTGGAACAGCAGTAGTGCGTCAATTTGAAATGATGAACGTGTTTACAGCTGTAAATTCAAGGGGAATCATTCATTCACGTGATAAATTGAGATGTCTCCAAGTACTTTCAAAAGAAGGAATTGGATTACCGAAAACAGTATTTACAAACTATTCAAAAGATGTAAAACATGTGGTTCAATCTGCTGGTGGAGCTCCCGTTGTATTGAAGTTATTAGAAGGAACACAAGGACTAGGGGTGGTTTTGGCTGAAAACATGAATGCAGCACAATCTGTTTTGGAAGCGTTTAATGGATTAAAAGCACGTGTAATTGTACAAGAATTTATACGAGAGGCGAAAGGTGCTGATATCCGAGCGTTTGTAGTGGATGGAGAAGTAGTAGGAGCGATGAAACGTCAGGGTAAACCTGGAGAATTTCGTTCTAATCTACATCGAGGAGGTTCTTCTATGGAAATCGAATTAAGTACAGAAGAGAGATATACGGCCATCCTTGCTGCCAAAGCAGTTGGTCTTGGTGTGGCTGGTGTAGATATGCTTCAGTCTGAAAGAGGTCCTTTGGTGTTAGAAGTCAACTCATCACCAGGACTAGAAGGAATCGAAAAAACAACCCAACAAGATATTGCTGGGAAAATCATTTCATATATTGAGCGAAATGTCAATCGTTAAGAAGACGCATAAAAAAATGGTCATCCTCGGACAGGAGATACTTCCGGGAAAAGGTGTTCAGTTGAATTTTGATGTTGCTCATTTACATACCAGAACTCCGATATTAGTTCCAGTTATTGTGGAACGGGCCACAGAAGATGGTCCGACAGTTCTAATCATGGCTGGTTTGCATGGAGATGAAATCAATGGCGTTGAAATCATCCGTCGTTTTTTGCGGAAAAAGCTACATAAACCAACAAAAGGAACCATTATTTGCTTACCCGTTTTTAATATTTTTGGTTTTCTAAATCTACAAAGAGAATTGCCAGATGGACGAGATCTAAATCGTAGTTTTCCAGGTAGTTCCAATGGTTCTTTGGCCTCGCAGTTTGCGTATCAATTTATGAAGGAAATCGCGCCACATTGTGATTACATTCTTGATTTTCACACAGGAGCAGCTCAACGGAATAATTTCCCGCAAATTCGCTGCGTTTTCAAGGATGAAGAAAGTGTGGAACTTGCAAGGGTGTTTAATCCACCGTTCATTTTACATTCGAATTTAATTCCGAAAACACTGCGAGAGTCTATCGTCAAACGCAAAAAGAAAATTCTTCTTTTTGAAGGCGGAAAATCCAATAGCATCGAAGAACAAGTGGTCGAGGAAGGATTAAATGGTGTGAAACGAGTGATTTCTCACTTGGGCATGCGCAATTATAAATTTGACATCACCAAAGATCGTGAACCCATCTTTTTACAAGAAAGTAAATGGATGCGGGCTCCGTCGTCAGGAATGTTTCAGTCATTGGTGAAAAACGGATCCTCTGTTCAGAAAGGTGATATCATTGGAATTGTTACCGATCCGTACGGAAATTACGAAAAGAAAATAAAAGCGATTCAAGATGGATACATCATTTGTGCCAACGAATCACCTGTTGTTTATAAAGGAGATGCCATCATCAACATTGCCAAAAAAATACCATCTAAATCATGAGAATCGTTCATTTTTTTATTGGCTACGTATGCCTAATTTCGACAGTATTCGCGCAAGAGTTTACTCCAAAAGGATTTTTAGGATACGAAATCGGAACCCAATTTACGCGTCAAGATCAAGTAGTTTCTTATTTTAAAGCCTTGCAAACGGCCTTTCCATCGACGATAAAAGTTGAAAAATATGGCGAAACATACGAACATCGAGACTTGATTTTAGCCTTTTTTGGAACACCAGACAACCTAAAAAAACTCGAGGAAATTCGTCAGAATCATCAAGTTCATGCGAATTCAGAGAAATTAGCCATTGTTTGGTTGAGTTACAATGTACATGGGAATGAAAGTTCAGGAACAGAAGCAGCGATGCAAACAGCATATCGATTATTGACAGATAAATATGCTTACCTCGAAAACACGATTGTGATTATGGATCCATGTTTGAATCCAGATGGTAGAGATCGCTATGTGAATTTTTACCATCAATATGGTAATGCGCCGGCGGACAAGCAAAAATTTTCTGCAGAGCACAAAGAACCTTGGCCGAGTGGTCGTCCCAATCACTACTTGTTTGATTTGAATCGCGATTGGGCGTGGATGACACAGATTGAATCCGAACAACGCGTGCAGCGCTATAATCAATGGTTGCCACACGTGCATGTCGATTTCCATGAACAAGGAATCAATGAACCTTATTATTTCCCTCCTGCTGCAGAACCTTATCATGAAGTGATTACCAATTGGCAGCGCGATTTTCAAAAAGAAATCGGAGGAAATCATGCGAACTATTTTGACAAAGAAGGATGGTTGTATTTTTCAAAGGAAATCTTTGATTTGCTCTATCCAAGTTACGGTGATACCTATCCTACCTATAACGGAAGTATTGGTATGACCTATGAACAAGGAGGTAGTGGTCGCGCCGGATTAGCAGTCATCACACAAGTTGGGGATACACTAAGCTTGAAAGATCGTGTGGAACATCATGTTACAACGGGTTTATCGACCGTCGAAATGTCTGCTAAAAATGCCGGACGATTAATCAAAGAATACCAGTCATTTTGTTCGAATAAAAATTACAAATACAAGACGTATGTGTTAAGGGCTCCTCAAGCAAAATTGGAACCTTTGATGACGCTCATGAAAAAGAATGGAATTCAAGTGGAAATGATCAGTACTTCGACTCAAGAAATCAGTTCCAAAGGATTTCATTTTCAAAATGGACAAGTAGAAACTTTGAAATTGGCACAAGGCGATATCTTGATTCAAACCAATCAGGAAAAGGGAACCTTAGTGAATGTTTTATTTGAGCCGAAAACGAAATTATCAGATAGTTTAACCTATGATATTACTGCTTGGACCTTGCCTTTTGCGTATGGCGTTGAAGCATGGGCTTTGGAATCCACTGGTATCAAAGGAACTGTATTTAGTGGCTGGCCAACAACGTTGAATCAAACGGCAACGAATCCATGTTATGCCTATACTGCTCCATGGGAATCGATGAAATCAACCCGTTTTTTAACGGATTTACAGGAGGCCGGAATCGAAGTTTATTTCAATGAAAAAGCATTTAAATCACAGGGGATAAACTTTCAGCCAGGAACTCTATTGATCCTACGAGGAGAAAATAAGCGAGCTGATTTTGATGCGGTGGTTGTAAAAATAGCCAATAAAAATGCGGTTAGTCTCAACGTATTGAAATCTGGATTTGTTCAAGAAGGAATCGATTTGGGATCATCTTCCGTGAAGAAAATTCCGAATCATTCCATTGGAATTCTGACAGGAGAAGCGAATTCATCACTGAACGTGGGTGAAATCTGGCATTTCTTTGAACGACAAATGGGTCGATCTATACATTTGGTTTTTAACGATGACCTGGAAGAAGCACTGCCACATCTAACGGTATTATTCGTACCAGAAGGAAGTTCTTCAATTGCTGAAAATAAGCAAGTAACAGAATGGATTCAGCATGGAGGTAAGTTAATTGTTCTCGGATACGCCGTGTATGATTTTGTTGGCAAAGAAGGATTTGATATTTCCGCTACAGAAAACAAGTCGGATAGTGTCAAAAAAGCAATTTCGTTTGCGAAGCAGGAACGAGATCAGATTTCTTCAACCATTACTGGAGCTATTTATGCATGTGAATTGGATACATCGAATCCCTTGGTTTTTGGCTACGACCACTATTATACCTTGCGTCAAAGTACGGATCATTTAAACATGAACGCTGAGAATGTCGTGCATTTAAAAACCGATGCAAAAGCCATGAATGGATTTGTGGGGTCAAAGGTGAAGCAACAACAATCAGAGTCAGCAATTGCAGGATATCAGTCTTATGGCGATGGAGCCATTATTTATTTCATTGATAATCCCTTATTCAGAGGATTCTGGGAAAACGGGAAATTAATGGTGGCGAATGCCGTTTTTTTCGTTCAAGAACATTAATTTCCGAGCGATTGATAAACGACATGTTGAATACGTGTTCGAATGTTCAGGTCTCTAATTTTCCAATTATCCTGACTTGGATTCACCCGATTGGATAGAAAAATAAAAATGACTTTGTTTTTTGGATCCGCCCAAGCTAAGGTTCCAGTAAATCCTGAATGACCGAAACTTTGTGCGGAGGCAAGTTCGTCACATGTTCCACCACCACTTGCGTTTGGACGATCAAATCCAGCTCCACGGCGATTCCCTGGGAATTGTTGTTTCGTGTATTCATTGCACACTTCTTCTGTAAAGAACGTCATTCCAGCGTATTTCCCTTTATTGAGAAACAGTTGCATGATGCTCGCTAAATCCGTTGAATTGGCAAAAATCCCAGCGTGTCCTGCAACTCCTCCCAGCATGGCTGCCCCTGGGTCATGAACATATCCATGTAACAATTGCTTGCGAAAAGCTTGGTCATTTTCTGTTGGAATGATTTGGCTCGGAAGAAAATGTTCCAAAGGTAAGTAGCGCATGTATCTTAGTCCCATTGGACGATAAATGTGTTCTAACAGATACTTATCTTGACGTTGTCCAATTTGTTTTTCGAGGATTTTTTGTGTGAAATAATAACACAAATCTGAATATTCATACTTCTTTGGACCTAAGGTTGATTTTAAAATTTGTGCATACATACTATCCGTGTAGGAATCCTTGATGTACAAACCTTCAGCTACTTGTCGTTCGTAACCGGGTTTTTTAGTCGTACTATACAATTCGGGATTCCAATTCCCATTCTGTAAGGTTCTTTTGTAAAATGGAATCCAAGGTGTCAATCCAGCTTGGTGTGCCATCATATCTCGAATTAAAATATTCCCGAAAGCACCATCTCCACTGACTTCAGGTATGTAATCTTTTAATTTTTTATCCAAAGAATATTTTCCTTGTGATTGTAAATGCATGGCTAGTAGGGTAGAGGCGGCAATTTTGGTAACAGAGGCAATGTCATAGACATCCGTTGCTTGAACAGGAGTGGCTTTTGCATCATACGATTGCTTTCCATAGCATTTTCGCCAAATGATGTGATCATTAACAGCCACTAAAACCTGACAACCGGGATAAGCTCCTTTTTCAATTCCTTCTTGAGCGATGAGGTCAATACCCGCTAATTTTTTGGAATCAATTCCAATTTCCTCAGGTGAACTAAATTTTAATCGTCCGTTCGCTGTAGTTTGAATACCATGTCCCATATGAAAGGATTGATCGAGTGTTTGGATGTTGTTACGAAGGGTGCCGAGTGAACCAATGCTTCCGAAAATGAATTGACTCACGCGTTCCTGAGCAATCTCATGGTTTTCTTTGGCTAAAATAATCGCGTCAAATTGTTTGGTGGGAATGTTTGATAATACAGAAGCATCGCCAAAAACACATAAAATCACTTTCGCGTGATGCGGTAATTCATGTAAAATGGAAGGGTCAAATGCATCGATTTGATGCTTGTTTGAAGCATGTATGCTTAAGAAAATCACCTCAGGATGAACGGTAGAAAGCCAATCTTTGAGTTCATGTGCTGCAAGACTCGAACGCAACAGTTGTTCATTGGTCACGTAACGATCGAGTCCGTTGTGAAAAATCGTTGGATTCCCGCCAATGGATACGTGAGCAGTCTTCATAGCTAGATTTCCAAGAGGAAGAAGCTTGTTTTTATTTTCTAAAAGCACGATCGATTTTTCATACGCCAACGCTTGTTGGTCGATGGTTTTTCCGTTTAAGGAATCAAGTTCGCTGGAAAACCACGTTTTCGGAGCATCTGGAAAAATAGGCGTTGATTGATGTTCCGTTGGACTCATGCAAAAGGCAAAAAAGAATCCAGAAAAAAGAAGAGCGATACTGCGAATCATGGTTGAAAGAAAATTTTCATAAAACTACGTAATTATTAGTTGCATTCATTCAAATGTAGAAGAATCAAGAGGTCAAAGTGTAGCATTGACACTTACTTTAATATAGTGAAAAAAATGAGAAATTAAAAATTATTTTTTTAACACCAATCCCTTGTAAATGTTAGCAAAAACTAACGAAAATCATGTTTTTATCCTTCTAGTCCAAGTAATTTTGTGCCATCAATGTGCAGCAGAAGTTGTGCCAAAAAAACAAACATGGAATTACAAGGAAAATTTGGAAAAAATGCAGATTTAGCTTCCTCAATTGGATTAGCAAATCTTGGAAATCAATTTTGGAATATGAGTCCAGCTGAACTGGTGGAAGATTGCATTATTCTTGGAGAAGGAATATTGACAGACACTGGTGCGTTAGCCATTGAAACAGGAGCTTTTACGGGTAGATCGCCAAAAGATCGATTCATTGTGCGCGATGAAAAAACCGAAGATGCTGTATGGTGGGGTGATATTAATATTGGATTTTCGCCTGCGCAATTTGATGCGTTGTATGAGCGCATGAAGTCATTTT
>JBJTMU010000077.1:0-28514 GCA_046070685.1 Flavobacteriales bacterium
ATTGTTTTTACAGGCTTGACTTTTTGGTTCTTTGGGGTCAAGCCAAAAGAACGAAGAAATTAAATCGAAAACGATGAGAATAATTATCCTGATTTACACTTAAGCGTTTGAAATAAAGCATATATTTGTTTCAAAATAACTACCACTATGACCTCTACTCTATTGATTATCCTAGCCGTTACAGTATTAGCGGTAATGACCTTCTTAAAAAAAGCAAATCAATCCCTTCATTTCACCTTGCTATCTGTCGCAATGGGTATTTTATTGATTCCTTCTTTCTTTCATTTTGATAAAAACCATGCGTTTACATTGATTTTATTGCTTGTATTGTATGGAAATGCCTTCCGTCAATTCAATCAAGCGAAATAAGGTTGAATTCGCGTCTGTTGAAATTAAAATCTTTATGAAATACTTATTAAAACTGGAAGCTCTTGGGCTGCTGGCGTTTTTTACGTTTATCTATTTTCAGTTATTTCCTTCCGAATGGAAAATGTTTGCAGCGCTATTTTTTGTTCCAGACGTCTCCTTTGCTTGTTTTCTCATCTCTAAAAAAATGGGTGCCATTGCCTATAATATATTTCATCATCAAGGATTCTTGATTTTACTTTGTGCTATTGGCTATTTTACTCATTCAACACTTCTTTTAGAGATAGGATTGATTTTCTTGGCGCACTCTCATTTTGACCGTGTGGTAGGTTATGGATTGAAATACCTTGATAGTTTCGATCACACACATCTTGGTTGGATCGGAAAAAGCAAACATTTGAATGTAGAGGAGTGATTGATAAAATTGAATTTTCCAATTTGATTGTATTTTCATTACATTTATAATCATTTGTTAGATCAATTAAATGGAAGAATTATCAAGCGTTCTGAATTGGTTTCAGTCAACTTTTCCCGAATTGGAAAGTAGTTTTCATGATGGAAAAAATGAACATGGAAAGCAAGTGACGAATCCAACTTATGGTTTTGGAACCTTTGAACAGTCCTATGCAAACGGCGAAAAGAATACACATTTTCAAATTGGCATTGCCCAAACCAAGCAAGGGATTTCCATTTATTTGCTGGGAATTCGTGGAAAATTAGACTTGCCCACTCTGTGCGCCGAAATCGGTAAAGCAAAAGTTACCGGTTACTGCATTCAATTTAAACGATTCTCAGACGTGCAACCAAGCGTTTTGGAAACAGCGATTCGAGCCGGCGTTCAATTGACAATGTAGAACTCTATTCCTGTTGATGGTAAAATTTAATCTTGCACCTCATTCTTGGTGATCAAAACTTGTCCAATCATTCTAAAATGAAATTTTCATGCAAAGATTGACGTTTCTGTCTCGGAAATAGATTATTTTTATCTTCACTAAAACTACTACGTGTTTTTTAATTCTTTCGATTATTTGCTTTTCTTTCCAACGGTTTTTTTACTGTATTGGTTTGTGTTTCAACGCAGTTTGATTTGGCAAAATGCACTGATTTTAATCGCAAGTTATTATTTTTATGCTTCTTGGTCTTGGCAATTTTCTGGCTTACTTTTATTAAGTACGGTCATCGATTATTCTTTTGGATTCTTGGTGGCATCGGAAGATCGAAAAAAGGCAAAACTCTTTCTAATCCTGAGTATTGTAAATAATTTAGGATTATTAGCCCTCTTTAAATATTATAATTTTTTCGCAGAACAATTTCAAACAATCTGTGCGAAAATCGGTTGGGAATGTCACCCGGTATTTTTATCGGTTGCCTTGCCAATTGGTATTTCGTTTTATACGTTTCATGGGATGTCTTATGTGTTTGATATTTACCGTGGACAACAAAAACCCACCAAAAATTTCATTGATTACGGCGTTTTTGTGAGCTTCTTCCCATTGCTGGTTGCCGGACCCATCGAACGAGCAAATCACTTATTACCTCAAGTTCAACAAAAAAGAACGTTTAATGACATTCAATGGCTGGAAGGAGCACGCTTGATTCTTTGGGGACTTTTCAAAAAAGTTGTCATAGCAGATAGTTTAGCCGTAATTGCGAATCAAGTATTTAGCGATGCTGGTAATCAAAGTTCTGTTATGTTAATACTTGGTTCCGTTGCCTTTAGTTTTCAGATTTATGGAGATTTTAGTGGTTATTCAGATATCGCGATTGGATCAGCGAAATTGCTTGGATTTGAATTGTTATCCAACTTTAAATCCCCTTATTTCTCTCGTAATTTAGCGGAGTTCTGGAGGAGATGGCATGTGTCTCTTTCCAGTTGGTTCAGGGATTATTTGTATATCCCTCTAGGTGGATCAAGTAAAGGAAAATTGATTTCCGTTCGAAATACCTTTATCATTTTCTTAGTCAGCGGATTTTGGCACGGCGCCAGTTGGAATTACATCATTTGGGGATTCATCCATGCGTGTTTCTTTTTGCCTTTATTACTTTGGAACAAAAACAGAAAGTTTACATCGTCTGTCGTGGCTGAACATACCATGTTGCCAAGCTTCAAGGAATTTATTCAAATGTTTTGGACGCTGACTATAGTTTCTGTGGCGTTGATTTTCTTTCGTCAAACGGATAGTCAACTGGCACTTGATTACATCAAGCGAATGATTTCGAATGGCATTCAATTTCCAGAACAATTTACCACTTGGCCGGATATCGATAACGGTATTTTTTGGATTATTCCATTTGTCTTATTTGACTGGATCAATCGTCGCAATGAACGTTCTGTTCGATTTCCAAGAAACATTGTTTTGAGATGGATTATGTACGTCCTCATGATCTTTTGCATTTTTATGTTTTCTAATCGCGATCAAGCATTTATTTATTTTCAATTTTAAGAATGACACCATTTAAATTTCTTCTGAGAGTCTTTTTATTGTGCATCATCTGCTTGATTGTTGACCGTTTATTAATTTTTTTGATCGACCGAAAAATTGAAGCAAACTTTGATTGGCGCATGGAAAAAGTAATCGAGGGTCAAGTGAATGCGGATATCTTGATCATTGGTTCTTCTCGCGGGGCACGTGGCATTATTGCATCAGAGATCACGGATAAAACTCATCGAAGTTGTTTTAATTTCTGCTATCCTGGATCTAACTTAATGTTTCATCAATTCTTATTCAACACGTATTTAAAATTCAATAAAAAACCTAAAACAATCCTTTTATCCATTGATGATGATTTTGCTTTTAAGGAAAGTCCTTGGTTGAGTTTTCGCAATAATGCGCTCTACGCCTTGACCAAATACGATTATGTCAATGAAGAGTTGATTGGTCAACAAGAAAATCATCCCTTTTCTCGCTACTTTAACATTGCTCGCTTGCGAAAAATTCATTTGAATTTTGGTCCGCCTGATTTGGAAGATACCGATATTCTGTGGAAATGTGGCTCCATGCCGATCCCATTCAAAAATAAAGCAATCATTTTTGGACCAAGAGATACGACTGCCATCACGTATGATGTGAATGCGGAAGCGCCTCGGTATATGGACGCCTACAAAGATATTCTGAAAAAATGTGCTAAATTGGGTATTGAAGTCTATGTGGTTCTTCCCCCGAATTACCGTCCATTGAATCCTGCCTTTTTTAATCGTGTCAAAGAAGTAACGCCAAAATCTGCAGAAATTTTCGTTTACAATCAAGCTCAACGGGCCTATGCAGATTCCAATTATTTCTACGACCCTTCTCACCTTCGTCAGAATGGTGCTAGTTTATTTAGTGGTGAATTAGCGACTTTTTTACTTCAAAAATCCCCTAAAAAATAACGTGGATGTATATTTCCATTACCGGTTTAAAGCCGAAAAACTTCTTTTCTAACTTTCGTTTTTGGAGACATGCAATACCATCTTTTCGTCAAGCACAAACCGCAAAAGGCAACCTGTCCTTAAATGCCAAACGAATTCAGGGGTATCAGTGCACCGTTACTTCATGGGAAAGTCGAGAAATGATGTTGGATTTTATGCGAAGTGGTGCGCATTTGGAGGCCATGAAACAATTTCACAAAATCGCAACTGGAAGAACCTATGGTTATGATTCCGAACATGTTCCTACGCTGGAAGAAGCATTTCAATTGTTGATGGAAAAAGGTAAAAATTACTAATCAAGTTTTCGTTCGAGGAGTAAATCTGTTTGTTCATCGGTCCCAAGCATGAACACATGCTTTCCGAAAAATTCAAATCCATTTCGTTCGTAAAAACGAATGGCGGATAGGTTGTGTTCCCAAACGCCTAACCAAATCAGCTTTAGTCCTTTTGCTTTCGCAATTTGTATCGCTTGATCCAATAAAAATTGACCTATTCCTCTTCGTTGATGAGATGAGCGGACGTAAATCCGTTCAATTTCAAGCGATGTTTCCTTTCGTGATTCCGTCTGCGCCTCGCCCTCATTCAATTTTAAATACCCAAGTATTTCCTCCTCTTGACAAGCAAAATAAAAAGCAGTTTGTGGATTTTTCCATTCTTTCAGAAGTTGCATTTCGGATAAATTTACGTCCAAATAGTGCTGCATATCTTCTGCCGTATTTACTTCCGCAAAAGTGTCGTAAAAAGTTTGACGACTAATTTCTTGAAGCTTCGGAAGGTCTTCTTTTCGAACAGGGATTATTTTCATGTCGTAAAATTAAGGAAAGGAAAATAAAATATCTCTTGGAATGACTATCTTCGTTCGGTGGAATCTGAGTAATTATGTTCCGTCCGATTTCATCCAATCATGTCCCCTAAAATGGAAAATCAATGCAAATGAAAGCAATCCTCTTTTCAATTCTTTTCACTTTTAGTGTTTCAGGACAACTTTCGGCTCAATCGTCTATTCTGCTGATGTCCTACAATATTCGGTATGACATCACTACGTCGAATGCGAGTCCTTGGACCGAAAGACATGAAGCGATTTCGGCACAAATCACTAATCACCATGTGGATATTGCTGGATTACAAGAAGTTTTAGTACATCAAAGAGATCAATTACTGAAAGATTTACCTGAATTTGAGTCCATCGGGCTTGGACGCGACGACGGTGTCAATGCCGGAGAATTTGCGCCTATTTTCTACAAGAAAGCACGATTTACAGTGCTGAAATCTGGGACATTTTGGCTCTCTCCTACTCCAGAAATCCCTTCAAAAGGTTGGGATGCCGCCTTGAATCGGATTTGCACCTATGCCGAATTCATTGACCGTCAATCCACAGATACTTTTTGGGTTTTTAATGCGCATTTTGATCATGTGGGTGAAGTAGCTCGAATGAAAAGCGTTGAATTAATTATGGCCAAAATGAAAGAAATGGAAACCGGTAAACAAAAGGCACTCATTTTTTGCGGGGACTTTAATTTAAATGACGATCATCCAACTATTGTGTTTTTACAGTCCCAAATGAAAGACGCATTGCACGTGGCAAAACAGGTCAAAACGAAGATGAATCGAACCTTTAATAACTTTGATTTGAAAACACCTGCATCCAAACGAATCGATTACATTTTTACCAATGAAAAGGTGAGTGTTCAATCATTTGAAACGATTGTAGAGTCGTTTGGTGTTAGTTATCCTTCTGATCATTTTCCGATTCTTACGAAGCTAAAAATCAACTAATTGCTATCTCAGTTTCGCTGCGTCATGTATGGATTTCGTCCAGGCGCGTGATTGCTCGATTGCTGGTAATACTTCCTCCGGTGTTTGTACAATTTGATACAGATCTCCAAGTTCATCAGACATAAATTTCTCATCTACCGCATGTTTCATCAAAGCTTGAAAGGTATCAAAGTAATTTCTCGTATTCAATATGATGATCGGCTTGGTGAATTGAGCCAGTTTTTTCAAGGTGATTGCTTCGAACAATTCTTCGAAAGTTCCGGGTCCACCAGGAAGTGCTACTAAGGCATCCGTACCTTCTAAAAACTTAGATTTGCGCTCATGCATCGTTTCCGTATAAACAAAATCCGAAACACCGCGGTGCCCCCACTCTACTTCGTTCATGAACTGCGGCATGATTCCCTTGATTTGTCCGCCTGCCGCTAAAACCCCATCGGCAAGTTGCCCCATTAATCCGGAGGAACCGCCGCCAAACACCACTTGGACATTGTTTTGGGCAAAAAGATGCGCTAATTTTTCAGTTGCGCTAAAGTATTCTGGATGGATTTGTGCACTTGACGCACAATAGACACATATTTGCATGCTGTAAAGTTGCAAAAAGAAATCAAGATTTGTGTATTCCTTTTGTAAATTTGAAAAGTCAAAGGTAAAATCGAATAAATGACGAAAATTGAATCTATGATTAAAGGTGAAATTGCGGATTATGTCCTGGAGGAATCGGGAATCCTCGTATCGTATTCGAAGAATATCAAACGCACCGTTAAATTGATTACTTCAAATGTGGCGTTAGTCAAAGAAATCACAGCAAATCAACCTGCTCCTTTATTAATTCATTTGGTGTCCTCCCCTATTCCAGATAAGGAAACGCAGCGATTTTCAAAGGAGAAACTCCCTGAGATTTATTCGGCGATGGCCATGGTTTCTAAACCTGGATTAGCAGCCTTTATCATGAAATTGCTCTTTGCATTTCAAAAACCGCCAATTCCAATGAAGTCCTTTACGGATGAAGTTCAAGCGAGACATTGGCTTCAACAATTTTTAACGAAATAATTTAAACATGCAACCTTCAAGCGTAAAACCAAAGAAATGGAAAATCATTTTTATCAATTGGCTTTTTATTTATCCCTTGATTAATTTGATGTTTTTCGTTGTTTTTCCATTGGTCAAAGAACAGCATCAGCTCATAAAAACACTTGTATTAACTTTGATTTTAGTTCCCATCATGGGAATCACACTTCCGCTCTTGCACAAACGATGTTGGAAGTGGATTACCAAGTAATGAGCTTCATGCAACATTTGTTACCGTTTAACTGAATTTGAATCGACAATTTTGTCACATGGAAAAGAACCTAAAAGCGCATTGGGAAACTGTTTACGAAACGAAGAGTCCACAAGAGGTATCTTGGACACAGGAAATACCAAAGATGTCCTTGGATTTCATTGAAAACGTTGAATTAACTAAGGATGCTTCGATCATTGACATCGGTGGTGGAGATAGTTTGCTCGTTGATTATTTGCTGAAACAAGGCTTTACCAATCTTACGGTCTTGGATATTTCATCTGCAGCAATTGAACGTGCTAAAATACGCTTAGGAGAAAAGTCGAATCTTGTTCACTGGATTATTTCGGACATCAATGAATTTCAAGCGAATGAAATCTATGACCTTTGGCATGACCGTGCGGCCTTTCATTTTTTAACGGATCCTAAACAGATTGAACAATACATGCAGCTCGTTTCCAAGCATGCCTTGAATGTGGTCACAGGGACTTTTTCGACCGAGGGACCTTTGAAATGTAGTGGTTTAGAAATTACACAATACAACGAAGAAAAGTTGATTCAGCTGTATCAAACGGTCGGATTTGAATGCGTTGAAACCAAACGGGAAGATCACCAAACGCCCTTTGGTACGAGTCAAAACTTTGTGTTTGCTTCCTTTCGCAAGTAGTTACAAACTTGCCCTCAAAATAATATTCGTTGGATTAGCAATTTGTTGTTTTTTGCCATTCATCACCATTTTTGCCATCGTTTTACCCATGGCATGAAAATCCGTGGAAATGGTCGTTATTCCATTTTCTATGACTTTTTTCAAGGGGATTTCATTATAGGAAACAATTCCAATTTGCTTTCCAATGGCCAGTGCTTTCGCTTTAGCAATTTCGATCACATCTACCAGTTGATTATCGTTCGGTGTAATAAATACAGCTCCTTTTTGAACGTGTTTATCTTCCACAAATGGAACCACTTCATATGGAAATTTAATGTCATCGCAATACGAACGAAATCCTTCCACCATTCCTATTGGTTCTTTTTCTCCTGGAAAAATTAAAATCAATTTTCGGTAGTATTTTAAACGAGGATGAGCTTCCTTCAATCCCATTTTCATGTCCCTTGAGAAATCTTGGTACACCGCAGGATATTCAGACAGTAATTCGTTGGTTTGATCCAATAAAAAGACTGCGTCCTTCGGTAATTTGGCGATGATTTCTGCGGTTCCATTTAAATTCGAAGGCATGATGATGTATTTGGAATACCTGCCCGCATTTTCAGTGATTAACTTATCGAACATGGAAAGATTGAAGTGATGAAAGAAAATATCCACCTCCGCTCTTTGGTTTATTTCTTCATCTTTGTATATCAATTCTTTAAATGAATTCAATTCATCAAATAATAGAAATACATTCTGTTCATGTTGAAAGCCCAAACTCTTGATAAAATATCCTTTTCCAATGATGGAATACACAATCCCTCGTTTCTTTAATTCATCGTATGCTTGAAGAACTGTATCGCGTGAAAGTCCATTAGCCAGGGCGATTTTATTGATGGATGGAAGTTTGTCATTCAATTTTAATCGTTTATCCGCCAACGCTCGTTCAATGCACAAGATAATTTGCTTGTACTTCGTTTGTGTAGATTTAGGATCAATTTTAATTAAAGGCATACGCGTATAAACTGGTAGCTAAAATACAATTAAACCGGTAGGTACTGGTATGGTTTAAAAAACTTTATTTTGTACTTTTCAATTCAAATACACCTGAAAAGCTGAGATGAATCTTGTTGAAACAAAAGAATTTGGAAAATTACCTGATGGAACCTTGGTTCATTCCTACCAACTAGAAAATAAAATGGGCATGAAAATCACCTTCTTATCCTATAGTGCCGTCATGCAATCGTTTATTCTGCCTGGCTCTGAATACATGGACATTGTTTTGGGATTTGATAACTTGGAAGACTATTTGACTTCCATGAACATGGAAAATCCACCATATTTTGGAACGATGGTCGGTCGTTTCGCTGGAAGAATACGTGAAGGATCATTTGTTTTAAATCAACAACTATTTCAATTAACTCAAAATCACGGTGACCATCATTTACATGGTGGAAAAGATTCTTTTAGTCGCGCTATATGGACCGTAGAACCCCAAACATCGACCCAACAACTTACTTTTCATCACGTTAGTCCTGCTGGAGCAGATGGATATCCTGGCGAACTGCACAGTAAACTCACCTATCGTCTAACCGATGATGGGCAATTAATCATGGATTTCAAAGCAACTTCAACAGAAGATACCATTATAAATGTCACACAGCATCATTATTGGAACTTAGCCGGACATCATTCTTCGGTTGAATCACAAGAAATTCGCTTGAATGCGACGCATTACTTAGATAAAAACAAGGATCAAATTCCGACTGGCAATTTTGTATTATTTGATGAAAAGCCTTTTCAATCAGAACTTACAGCTGAACTTCGTGAAAATCTTGATCACACATTCGTGATTTCTGATAATCAGCAAATTCAAGCAACGCTAACGCATCCAACAAATGGCTGGAAAATGCAAGTAAAATCAAATCAAGCTGCAGCGCATTTATTCATTGGTTGTGCGTTACCGACAAATTTATTGGGAAAGAGTGGCAATCGATATCATGCCAAAAGTGGCGTGTGTTTTGAAATGCAAAATTTTCCTGACGCTCCCAATCAAGAGCATTTTCCATCGTGCATTTTACGAAAAGGAGCAACTTATGAGAATACCACTATCTTTCACTTTGAAAATCAAGCTTATGTTAAAAAATAGCATCATCATTTTACTGCTTTCTTTCGTTGGGATGTCTGTTTCATGTAAGGATAAAAACAAGCCCAAACCTCCTACTCCACCTGTCGCGGCTGATTATTTAGCGAAAGGTGCAGATGTGGGATGGTTGGCTCAAATGGAAGCAACTGGATTTAAGTTTTTTGAATCAGATGGAACGGAAACGGATTGTTTGGAAATCCTTAAAAATAGAGGGATGAATACCATCCGATTACGTGTTTTTGTTCATCCTTCGAATGACCCTCAAAGTGGCCATTGCTCCAAAGAAGAAACGGTTGCAATGGCAGTACGAGCCAAGAATTTAGGCATGAAAGTCATGATTGATTTTCATTATTCAGATACGTGGGCAGACCCATCTCACCAGACGAAACCAGCCGCATGGACAAACTGTAGTTTTGCAGCATTGAAGGATTCTGTTTACCAACATACGTATGATGTTTTGTCTGCATTAAAAGCGGCAGGTGTCACACCGAATTGGGTTCAAATTGGAAACGAGATTCCTAGTGGAATGCTTTGGCCGGAAGGATCTTATACCAATTTTGGGCAACTTTCAGCATTGGTAAATAAAGGCTACGATGCGACAAAAGACATCGATTCAAGTATTCAAGTAATTGTGCACATTGACAAAGGAAATGATAACGCACGATTTCGTTGGTTTTTTGATTTAGCTGTTGCCAATGGAATGAAATTCGATGTGATTGGTGCTTCCTATTATCCATATTGGCTGGGAACAGATTACACAGCAACAATCAATGATCTTGAAACAAATCTGAACGATATGGTCACACGTTATGATAAAGATGTGATGGTGGTTGAAGTTGGCGGAGATTACACCTTAGTTCAGAATACTCAGGATATGCTCAATCAAGTAATCTCAATTGTTCGTGGCATTCCGGGAAAACGCGGTTTAGGGGTGATTTATTGGGAACCCGAAGGTGCCAAATCGTGGAGTAATTACCAATTAAATTGCTGGCAGAATAACGGAAAACCATCTGCCGCATTGGATGCATTTTTAAACTAGACTCATGCGGATTTCATTTTTGCTTGTTTTTTTCTTTTCGGTATTTTCCCTCTTTGGTCAAGCTAGAAAGGTCACTTCTTTTAATGCGGATTGGGAATTTTATCGTGATGACTTAAAGGGAAATCAATCACCTGTGAAATGGGAAAAAGTGAGTTTGCCTCATACTGCCCGATTAGAATCAAAAGTGGTGATTTCACAATTTCAAGGGGATTGTGTTTATCGAAAATCCTTTCAATGCCCACTTAAAAAGGATGAAAAAGCTTTTTTATATTTTGAAGGGGTCATGATGAACGCTGCTGTGTACTTAAATGGGAAATGGATGACGACACATGAAGGTGGATACCTTCCTTTCACCGTGGATCTTACTCCTGAATTAAAAAATGGAATAAATACCATTGAAGTACGCGTCAATAATGAAGATCATCCTCAGATTCCTCCAGGAAAACCATTGAAGGAACTGGACTTCAACTATTACGGGGGCATTTACCGCAATGTCAAACTCATTAAAACAAATGCAATCCATATTACAGATCCCATTCATGAAAACGCCCCGAATTCCGGAGGGATTTTTGTCAATTTCAATTCATTCAAGGCATCTACTGCAAAAGCACAGGTTTTTGTTCACCTCAAAAACGAAACGAAAAAAAAAGCATCTATTCGAATTGAGACAACGATTTCAGATGGTAAAGGTTATTCAAATCGAAGCATTACTTCAAATGTTGAAATAGCACCGCTTGAGCGTCAAAAAATAGAAACGCAAGCAGTTGTTTCGCATGCAGAATTGTGGAGTCCAAGTCATCCGTTTTTGTATAACTTGACTGTGAAGGTTTTCAAAAATAACCAACTTGTAGATGAGCAACGGTTAAAAGTTGGTATTCGATTTTTTGAATTAAAAGAGGATGGTTTTTATTTGAATGGATCCAAATACGAACTTACGGGTACCAATCGTCACCAAGAATATCCGTATGTCGGTTATGCGCTTTCAGACAATGCCAATTGGCGTGATGCAGTCCTAATTAAAAATGCTGGATTTAATTTCGTGCGCTTGTCGCATTATCCTCAGTCGGAATCTTTTTTAGATGCTTGCGATGAACTTGGATTAATTGTGATGGATTGTCTTCCAGGATGGCAATTCATGGGAGATACTACGTTTCAGTTGAATGTCCAGCAAAATTTACGTGACATGATTCGAAGAGATCGAAATCGAACATGTGTACTTTTTTGGGAAAACTCTTTAAATGAAACATGGATGGAACCTTCTTTTACGAAGCAATTAAATGCCATATTAGATGAGGAATTTCCATACTATTCCATCAGTTGCAGTTGGATTGATGATCCATCTTATGATTTGTTTATTCCCGCTCGTCAACACGCGAAGGCTCCTGTTTATTGGAATGCGTACGAAAACGGAACGAAACACATTCTAGTCGCTGAATATGGGGACTGGGAATATTACGCTCAAAATGCAGGATTTCAACAAAGTACTTTCGCTGATTTAAAGGAGGAAGAACGAACATCACGTCAATTACGTGCTGCTGGTGAAAAACGACTTTTACAACAAGCGTTTAATTTTCAAGAAGCGAGCAACTCAAATCAACAAGGAAAACAAATCATCGGTCAGGCAAATTGGCTCATGTTTGATTATAATCGCGGTTATAGTCCTGATTTAGAATCATCTGGAATTGCTGATATTTATCGAATCCCCAAATTTGCTTATCATTTTTACCAAAGTCAAGCGGAACCTTCAGATTCATTACAAGATCCTAGAGTTGAATCTGGTTATCATGTTTTTATAGCGAATTATTGGACTGCTAACTCTCCGCTGGATGTGACGATTTACAGCAATGTGGAGGAAGTTGAATTGTATTTAAATGATTCGCTCATAGGTCGACAAAAACCGACCATCAATTCCTTCAGTAATTACTTAAATCATCCTCCATTTCATTTTCAAGTTTCGAAATTTGTTCCCGGGAAATTAACGGCAGTCGGGTATATGAACAATTCAGAAGTCGCTTTTCATCAAGTATTTACACCAGGCTCTCCAAATGGAATGAATATAGAAGTCGTCGAAGAAGGCATTCCAATTTCGAAAGATCAAATGGACTTGGTTTTTGTCCGTGCATTCGTTACATCCAATGAAATACTCGTTCCTACCGCTGAAGAGGAATTCACCTTTAAAATCATCAAAGGGAAAAATGCCAGTTTGATCGGTGAGAATCCAGTGAAATCAGAAGCAGGAATCGCATCAATACTGATGAAGACCGAAGGATTTCAGGAGGAAATTCAAATTGAAGCGAGTTCTCCCAAATTAGGGACGATGGTTTTCATTTTAACACCTGAAAAATGATGGATATCCCAACTGCATTGACACGAGATTTAAGCGTGCATTTCAAAGCTCTATTCGGGAAAAGTCCGGCATTATTGGTCTTTGCACCCGGTAGAATAAACTTAATTGGCGAACACATTGATTATAACGATGGCTTCGTTTTTCCAGCTGCCATTGATAAATATGTAGGATTTGCTTTAGCTCCTTCTCCAACAGAAAATTCCATTATTCATGCTTTGGACTTACAAGAAGAATTTCATTTCAACGCGAACGATGATTTTCACCCGGACAAACAACATTGGGCAAATTATTTCAAAGGTGTATTGCATCAATATTCTGATGTCGAAATAGCACCCTTTCAACTCGTATTTAATAGCACAATTCCAATCGGAGCTGGACTATCTTCCTCTGCTGCTTTAAGTTGTGGCTTCGCTTATGCGCTCAACGAATGGACAAAAGCGGGAAAAACAAAAAAGGAAATTGCATTAATTGGTCAACGAACAGAACACGAGTTTGCTGGTGTCAATTGTGGATTAATGGATCAGTTCGCCAGTGTTTTTGGTAAAAAGGACAACTTTATGTTGATGGATTGCAAAGATTTATCCTTTTCCTACATTCAAACTTCTTTTTCACAGTCAACATTTTTGTTGCTTGATTCCTGTGTGAAACACGATTTAGCTGAATCTGCCTATAATCAACGCCGTATAGAATGTGACAATGCCTTAAGTGCAATAAAAACCTCCTTTCCCGAAATAACTTCCTTTCGAACGTGTGAAACAACACACCTAGATGCAACTCGTACTCAAATGGGTGAAATTTCATTTCAAAGAGCTTCTTTCGTTTTGGATGAAATAAAACGGGTTCATCAAGCCATGGAGGCCATTGAAAATCAAGACGAAAAAGCACTTGGGGATTTATTGAATCAGACACATCAAGGTCTTTCTGAAAAATACGATGTTAGCTGTCCAGAACTCGATTACTTGCAGAAATTAGCGATCCAACAAAAAGGTGTATTTGGTGCAAGGATGATGGGCGGTGGTTTCGGTGGATGTTTGCTTATTTTATTGAAGAAAGAAGATCAATCCCAGGTAATTTCGACTCTTACAAAAAACTATTTAGCAAAATTTGGAATCGAAGCAAGGAACTACCCTATTCAAATTAGTCAAGGAATTCAACAGTTAAAATGGTATGAACAAGTTTAATCAAAATATTCACCCACATCGTCGCTATAATCCATTATTGGATGAATGGATACTGGTTTCTCCACAACGCGCTTTGCGTCCTTGGCAAGGGCAAACAGAAGAAGTGATCGAGGAAAATCGTCCAACTTACGACCCAGATTGTTACTTGTGCTCTGGAAATACGCGTTCCAACGGTAGTCAAAATGACCAATACACAGATACATTTGTTTTTGAAAATGACTTTTCTGCATTGATGAAGGAATCAGTCATAAAAGAAAAGGAAAATGAATCTATTTTCTTTCGTCATCAAGCAGAACGAGGCATCAATAAGGTCATTTGCTTTTCACCAAATCATGCGCTCACATTAGCTGAAATGACAACAGTTGAAATTGAGAAAATCATTGATACTTGGACAGCAGAATACGCCAATCTTGGCGCGCTTGATTACATTCAGCATGTCCAGATTTTTGAAAACAAAGGAAGCATGATGGGGTGCAGTAATCCACATCCACATGGTCAAATTTGGGCTCAAACCTCTCTTCCAACGCAAGTGGCAAAAACACAGAAACAATTAACTGAATACTATGAAAAGCATGAACGTCCATTATTGTTAGACTATGTGCAAGAGGAATTGCAAAAACAGGAACGCATTCTTGCAGAGAATGATTCTTTCGTTCTCTTGGTGCCGTTTTGGGCGATTTGGCCTTTTGAAACAATGATTGTAAGTAAAAAGTCATTGCGATCTTTGCTTGATTTTACAACCATTGAACGAAAACATCTGTCTGAAATGATTCAGCTGATCGCTGTTAAATACGATAATTTGTTTCAGTGTTCATTCCCTTATTCTGCAGGAATTCATCAAGCGCCTACGGATGGGAAAACACATCCCGAATGGACATTTCACATGCATTTTTATCCGCCCCTACTGCGCAATTCAAACATCAAAAAATTTCAAGTGGGATATGAGTTATTGGGGGAAGCACAACGAGATTTAACACCTGAGCAAAGTGCTGACAGATTAAAAGAACTTTCCAATATTCACTTTAAAAAATATTGAAAATGAATAGTTTAAGCAATTGGGATTTCACGGTTTTCTTTGTCTATTTCGGCATCGTTGCCAGTTATGGATTTTGGATCTATAAAAGAAAGCAAACACAAGCATTAAACACGCAAGATTATTTTCTAGCGGAAGGATCCTTGACTTGGTGGGCAATTGGCGCATCATTGATTGCGAGTAACATTAGTGCAGAACAATTCATCGGAATGAGTGGCAGTGGATTCAAAATGGGCTTGGCAATTGCTACGTATGAGTGGATGTCCGCTGCAGTGTTGATTCTGGTGGCAGTGTTTTTTATGCCTGTATATTTAAAAAATAAAATATCCACCATGCCTGAGTATTTGAAAAAAAGATACAATGGTCAGGTTGCCATGATCATGGCCGTATTTTGGTTGATGTTGTATGTCTTCGTGAACCTCACTTCCATTCTCTATTTAGGAGCACTGGCTATTAGTAGTATTTCAGGATTAAATCTGTTTTTCTGCATGGCATTTTTAGCCATTTTCGCGATGATCATTACACTTGGCGGAATGAAAGTCATTGGCTACACGGATGTTTTGCAAGTGTTCTTTCTCGTACTCGGTGGATTAATTACCACCTACATCGCACTCGATTTAGTCGCAAGGGAATTTGGAGGACAAGGAGTAATGGAAGGATTTCAGGCCCTTCGATCACATGCGTCTGATCATTTCCATATGATTTTTAAAACGGATAATCCCAATTACATCGATCTACCAGGGCTTTCCGTCTTAATCGGCGGAATGTTAATTATTAATTTAAATTACTGGGGCTGTAATCAATACATCACACAACGTGCTTTGGGAGCAGATTTAAAAACAGCAAGAAGCGGGATTTTATTTGCGGCATTTCTAAAAATATTGATGCCCGTGATTGTTGTTTTACCAGGAATTGCCGCTTTCGTTTTATATCAAAATGGACATTTCCAAACCGAGATGTTGCAAGGAAATGACCTTAATCCAGATCGCGCTTATCCCGTTCTTTTGAATTTGTTGCCTTCAGGGTTGAAAGGATTGTCATTTGCAGCATTGACCGCAGCTATCGTGGCATCATTGGCAGGTAAGGCAAACAGCATTGCTACGATTTTCACCTTAGATATCTATCAAACGAAAATCAATCAAGATGCTTCTGAGCAACACTTAGTGCGTGTAGGAAAAATAGCCATTTTAGTGGCAATGTTACTAGCTATTAGTGTTTCCCCATTTTTAGGAATCGACAAAAAAGGTGGATTTCAATACATACAAGAATACACAGGATTCGTAAGTCCTGGGATTTTCGCCATGTTTATATTTGGATTCTTTTGGAAAAAAACAACTTCCAATGCGGCATTATTTGCAACAATTGGTGGATTCATTTTTTCCATTATACTCAAATTTCTTCCCGCATTCGTTCATCTTGAATGCTTGAATCCAATTGGATTTTCAGTGAAAAACAGCAATGGAATTTACGAAATCCCATTTATTGACCGTATGGGATTTGTTTTTGTACTTTGTGCAATTGGCATGTACTTTATAAGTTCGATTGAGACAAAACGAGGAGTTCAAACCAATGCAATGGAAATAGACAAAAGCATGTTTAAAATGTCCAATGGTTTTCTTGTCGGAACATTGATTATTCTGTCTTTATTGCTTGCCTTGTATTCCGTTTTTTGGTAAGCTTAGATAATTTCTACCAGTAATCTACGTTGTAAGCCAATTTCCACCAATTTGAAAAAGGTAGAAAATTGAATATCGCTCATCCCGCGTTCGATACGCGAGATGTAGCTTTTCTTGGTACCGGTTCTTTCGGCTAATTGTTCTTGCGAGAGTTTCGCTTCTTTTCTTGCCGCTTTTAATTGTTCGCCTAAGCGAAATGCGATGGACTCACGATCGAATTGATCACGTTTCTCACTTCCTTTGGCTCCGTATTTCGCTTGCAATAATTCTTCAAATGTGCTAATCTTTTCCATGGCTGTATTCTTTTTTTAATTTTTCGGCTAAACGAATTTCTTTTAATGGCGTTTTCTGAGACTTCTTGACAAAACAATTGGTGAGGATGATCAGTTCTTCTTTTTCTTTGAAACAAAGAATACGGATACTCTTTTCACTGGTCAACACTCGTACTTCATAGATTCCATTGCTTGAAACGAGTTTCTTGAAGAATTTTATTGGTACTTCTCGTTCGAAACGAATGTAATCTAAGATGTAATCGATTTTTGTCTGAACCTTAGGTGTTTGATCTAAGTAAAAGCTTAAAAAACGCTCTTTATAAAATCTAAATTCTCTTATTTTCTCCAAAGTTAACTATTTAGTTTACATTAATCACTTTTTCTTTCATTTTTTTTACACTAGAAAGACATAACGCTTATGTTTTAAAGATATTTTATTGAATCCGTGTGAATTGATCTTTGGCTTGTCAGTAATTTTTATCTTTGAATCGAACTTCTTGTATGAAACATTTATCGATTCTATTTTTTGCCCTGTGGTTTTTGTTCTCTTGTAAAAAAGACAAAGTCCCAGTGCTCATCACTCCTCCCGTTGATCCTTCTGGCTATCATCAATTTGGTACTCCATACGCATCAATGCCTTCTGTTGAAGATGCTGTAATTTATGAAGTCAATTTGCGGGCTTTTAGTGCAAATGGTGATTTGCAGGGTGTCATACAGCGTTTGACAGAAATAAAAGCGCTTGGTGTAACCACAATTTGGTTAATGCCTATTTATGAGGAAGGTGTGTTGAATAGCGTTCATTCCCCCTATTGTGTGAGAAACTATAAAAAAGTAAGTGCTGAATATGGTTCTTTGCAAGATTTACGTGATTTAACGACACAAGCTCATGCACTTGGAATGTCTGTCATTTTGGACTGGGTTGCGAATCACACTTCTTGGGATAATCCTTGGATTACGGATCATTCCGATTGGTATTCACAAAATGCGGCTGGTCAAATCATTATTCCCCCTGGAACAAATTGGAACGATGTAGCAGATCTCAATTTCAACATGACTGACATGAAACTTGCGATGATTGATGCCATGAAATATTGGGTGCTTGAAGCAAATGTGGATGGATTCCGCTGTGATTATGCGGATGGTGTTCCATTTGAATTCTGGCAACAAGCAATTGGTTCCTTAAATGCGATTCCAAATCGGGATCTACTCTTTTTGGCTGAGGGCACAAGAGCGGATCACTATACCGCTGGATTTGACTTAACGTATGGATGGAATTACTATACGGCATGTAAAAGTGTTTGGAGCGGTACCACAAGTGCATCGTTGTATAACACACACCTGTCTGAATATGCCAATATGCCCGCGGGAAAACATAAAATCAGATTCACAACAAACCACGATGAATCTGCTTGGGATGCTTCTCCTTGGACCTTGTTTAATGGAAAAGCTGGTGCCTTAGCAGCATCCGTTTCAACTATTTTTATGGGTGGAGTCCCCATGATTTATTCTGGACAAGAAGTTGGAAGAAGTACGACTACCCCATTTTTCACGAACTCACCAATCAATTGGAATGCGAATGCAGATATGCTTCAGGCCTATAAAGATATTTTATCCTTTCATCAATCTTCGCCTGCTGCACGAAAAGGAAGTATTTCGAACTTTGTGAATTCAGCAAATGTGTTGTGTTTAAAGAAATCGTTGGGGTCCGAAAATGTCGTAATTATCGTAAATGTTCGAAATTCAACACAAACTTTCACCGTTCCTAGTCCATTAACTGGAAGTTGGACAAACGCACTTACAAATACAAGTTATACATTAGGTAATACCATCAATCTATCTCCTTATCAATACCTTATATTGAAAAATTAATCAGATTAGAAAGCGCCAGATTTTATTTCATCGACAATACTAGGATCGAGCAATGTACTTGTATCTCCGAGATTCGAGGTATCCCCTTCCGCGATTTTACGAAGAATACGTCGCATTATTTTCCCGCTGCGGGTTTTAGGTAATCCACTGACAAATTGAATTTTATCCGGTTTTGCAATGGCACCTATGACCCTCGAAACGGTTTGAAGAATATCCTGTTTGGTAAGTGCAGCGTCTCCGTGCTGATGTTCAATAATCACGTAAGCATAAATTCCTTGTCCTTTCACATCATGCGGATAGCCAACTACTGCGCTTTCAATGACTCCAGTGTGCATATTGATGGCATTCTCTACTTCGGCCGTTCCAATTCGATGTCCACTTACGTTTAGCACATCATCTACCCTGCCAGTGATGCGATACATACCGTCTTCGTCGCGCAGACACCCATCACCTGTGAAATAATAGTTTTCATAAACCGAAAAATACGTTTGACGACAACGTTCATGGTCGTTATAGGTCGTTCGAATAATTCCCGGCCATGGAAACTTAATGCATAAATTCCCATTCACACCATTGCCTTCTATTTCATTTCCGGCATCATCGACTAAACAAGGCTGAACCCCAGGCATTGGTAGTGTTGCGAAAGAAGGTTTACTTGGTGTAACGCCTGCTAAATTGGAAATCAAGGTTCCCCCAGTTTCTGTTTGCCACCAGGTATCGACAATCGGACAACGTCCTTTACCAATATGTTGATGATACCATTGCCAAGCTTCTTCATTAATTGGTTCACCTACGGACCCCAATACTTTTAAAGAACTTAGATCCTTGTCGACCACATGCTCTAGTCCAAATCCCATTAAACTACGAATCGCGGTTGGTGCTGTATAAAGAATGTCAACTTTGAACTTATCTACGATATCCCAAAATCTCCCCGCATTTGGATAGGTTGGAATTCCTTCAAACATCAAGGACGTAGCGCCAGCGCTTAGTGGTCCGTAGATGATATAGCTATGACCTGTAATCCATCCAATATCAGCCGTGCAAAAGTGAATTTGTCCAGGTTGGTATTGAAAAACATTGACAAACGTGTAATTTGTCCAAATCATATATCCAGCGGTGGTATGCACCACACCCTTTGGTTTTCCAGTTGATCCAGAAGTATATAAAATAAAGAGGATGTCCTCTGCGTTCATTTCAGCTGCTGGAAAAAATGGATTTCCTGCTTCTTCTACCTTTTGAATTTCATCGCTCCACCATACATCACGTCCTTTAATCATGGAAACAGGCGTTTGAGTTCGTTCACAGACAATCACTCTTTCAATGTTCTCATTGCCAACCAACGCATCATCAATGACCGATTTTAAGGGAATGTCTTTGGCTCCTCGATAAGCACCGTCGCAAGTCACAATGAATCGAGCTTGTGCATCATCCAAGCGATCTGAAATGGCTTGAGCTGAAAATCCGCCAAAGATGATGGAATGTATTGCGCCAATTCTGGCACAGGCCAAAGTGGCAATGGTTAATTCCGGAATCATTCCCATGTAAATACAAACACGATCTCCTTTTTTTACCCCATTGTTTTGAAGTACGTGTGCAAACTGCATGACTTTCGCATGCAATTGATGATACGTGTAGGTGATCGATTGTTCATTTGGGTCATTTGCTTCCCAAATTAATGCCGCATGATTTCCACGCTCCGGTAAATGTCGATCTAAACAATTTTCAGTGATATTCAAAGTACCACCTTTAAACCATTCAATGGATGGTTCTGAGAAATTCCATTCTAGGACCTTATTCCATTTCTTTTTCCATTGAAAATTTTCAGCGATTTCAGCCCAGAATTCTTCTGGTTGCTCAACGCTTTTCTGATAGACTGACTTATATTCCTCTAAGGAACGAATTTGATACGGATACATGTTTATTGCTTTAGCTCAACGAAAATACGTTTTATCAGTCAAAAATGATAGCAATAATCAATCAGATATTAGCACAAAAAGAACGATTAGGGAATGACTTCAATCGCCACTTCATTTCGACGATTGATTAGGTCCCAAGGCGCATTATAGCCCATGTACATGAATCCTCCCTTGGTAGTTAAGTGATGTGTTTCGATGATTTTTTTCAATACAGCGATATGACTTTGAATTCGTTCATCATTCGAAAATCCACCATATCTCACAACTAACAATACTTTAGAAACTTCCTCTTCAATCCTTACATTTTGATTCAAGGGATTAGGGAGTTCTTCTTTTTTATATTGACTTGGCATCACAAAATACATGGTTGCAGAATCACTCATGTCCATAACAACGGGAGCGGTCATGGCAATTTTTTGGTCTTTTTCATTCCCACCGAAAATATATCCCGCAATACTTCGAAAACCATCACTACCCGAATGATCAAATGAATTGTCCATTAAACTTGTTTTTGCGACCACCATGTGGGCATATTGACGAAGTTCAATGTTTTTTTCATAGGACTTTAACACCGTATATTTTGGTGTTTCAATGTTGGCATATCTAAAAGACATAACGATGATGATTAGCATCAAGACAGTAAAAACACCCAAAAAGACGTACATCATTTTTTTCATGATTTTTCTTTTCTTAACAAATTAGTTGACTTTTAGTTCTTGTTCAGGAGTAATAAATTGAAAAACAAGCTTTTCGAACATCTTCTTTTACATTAAAACGATTGATTGTATGTGCTCCATGATTTTTTCACTAAAATGCTATTGGATTATCGAAAATTGTATATCTTTGCACTCAGAAACGGCCTTGTGGCGCAACTGAATAGCGCATCTGATTACGGCTCAGAAGGTTTCAGGTTTGAATCCTGACAAGGTCACAAGAAAAAACCCAGCACGAAGTGCCGGGTTTTTTTGTTTTAAGAGCGATCAAAATTCATTTTGATAAGCTCGAAAAACAAAAAATACCCGAAAAACTACATCGTAGTTTTGGATTTTTACTTGTTAGACTCCTCAAACCAGGAAAACGCGTTAGCGTAATTAAGGTAGGTTGAAAACTAGTTCCTTCACGTATTTATTTGTATTTGCGAAATTCACAACTATTCAATGTTGTGTTGCGGATTTAAGTTACTTTTTTACGAAAAATAAGTTTACGTTTGTTTCATGTTTCATTCATTCAAAGAATTGAATTAACTTAATGCGAGATAGTAGATGAAATGAAGCAAATCAGTACTAGTGAAATATTGTTGAGCAGATGAAAGACGAAAATATGAAAAGTGATTACCAATTGGCTCCTGGACGTGGATTAATGAATCAAACAGCTTTTGAATTGAGAATGAATCACTTGAAGACATTGGTCGAACTAGAAGATGAACTTGAAGCAAAATCCATTCGTCTGGATCAAATTCAAAACAATATTGAAAGTTATATCGGGACAGTTGAAATTCCACTGGGACTAATAGGTCCGCTAGCTTTTGTTCAAAATGATGGGATTGAAATGGTGTACACTGCAGTCGCTACAACGGAGGGTGCTTTAGCCGCTAGTATGAATCGAGGAGCAAAAGCCATTAGTGAATGTGGTGGATTTCAAGCGCACATCTTACACCAAAAAATGTTGCGAACTCCCATGTTTACCTTTTCGAAAATGTCAGAGGCCATCACCTTTGATCATTGGATCAAACAGCATTTTAAAGAAATAAAAGAAGTCACTAGTAGCTATTCTAATTACGCCGAGCTGATTGAAATCAAAAGTGTGGTCATTGGTAAAATCTCCCATCTCAAATTTATTTATTCGACAAGTGATGCATCGGGTCAGAACATGACCACAAGTTGTACGTGGCACGCTTGTTTGTGGATCGACGAACACTTTCAAAGGGAGTCAAACATTGAAATTGTGCACTTTATCATCGATGGAAATGGTGCTTCCGATAAAAAAGTTTCACATTATTCAATGCAAAATGGACGTGGAACTCATGTGGTAAGCGAATGTTTTTTATCGAATGAAATAATTGAAAAAACCTTAAGAACGACTGCAGAAGACATGTTTCGTTCTTACAATCATTCCATGGCTATCAGTCGCTTGGATGGCATGATTGGCTACAACATCAATGTGGCGAATTCAATTGCAGGGATTTTTGCTTCAACAGGTCAGGACTTAGCTTGTATTCATGAATCCTCCACCGGAATTCTTCAAATGGAGAAGTTCAATGATGGACTCTATGTTTCCTTGAGCTTAACAAATTTGGTCGTAGGAACGGTGGGTGGTGGAACTCACCTTCCCGTTTTTTCGAAAATACTCGAATTGATGGGATGCAAAGGTCCAAACAAAGTTGGACGATTCGCGAAATTAATTTCAGGTTTTGCCTTGTCCTTAGAAATTTCCACTCTTGCCGCCATTGTAAGTGGTCAATTCGTTCGTGCACATCAAAAATTGGGGAGAAATAAACCGGTTAACTGGTTGTTGAAATCGGAAATTGACCTTTCTTTTATCACCGCTGGAATGAGCCGTGTTTCTGGTAAAATCGATTCTTTTTCATTTCAACACGATTCTAATTTAGATAACGGAATTTTAATGGACTTAACCAGTCGTGTTTCTAAAAAAGTCATTGGTTTTATAGAAGTTGATTTAAAATTGACGGATGGATCCACGTTGCCGGTTCTAATGAAAAGCAAAGCGCTCGGAACAGAAGTCATGGATGGACTTCGATTTATGGCGAGCAATTTGAACGTGCAACTTTCCGATACCTTGTTTGAACACCGAGAATTCTTGGAGTATGCGCATTGCGAAGTCAAAGAAATTGAGGTTTATTCCGCTTTGTCCGATCTTAAGTGCTCTTTCATTCCTGCATTCTATGGTTCCACCATCGACGAAAAGCGAGAAATTCATTTGTTTTTCATGGAGCGTTTGGATGCGTCTAAAATGACTTTATTCAATTCTGAGAACCATCCGGATGCTTGGACAGTTGAAGCAAAATTGAAGGTGATCAATGCCATTCATTCGATACATCGCTTGTTTTCTTCGGAAGAAATGAAGAAACGCGTGTCAGCTGTTCAAATTTTCGATCCATTGAAAGGAATTGAGTTGTATCGTCAATTTACACAATTGAATGGGAAAGATTACGAAGGAAGAGATCTCGAAAACGAATTTCAATACATGGAAGCTGTTTTACGTGATTGGAATCCGAGTAAGAAAGCAAATTTCACGCTAGTTCATACGGATTTTAATCCCAGAAATGTGGCGCTAAGATCGGATGGAAATCCCTGCTTTTATGATTGGGAATTAGCAACGCTTAATATTCCTCAACGTGATGTTTTTGAGTTTTTAGCCTTTACATTTGAAGCGGATTTTTCGATGGAAGAATTACGAACCATCCTTCGTCAACATTACGATATGATGCTAGAAATAAATGATTCCAGTTATTCATTTTCAGATTATATCGATGATTTCATTGTGTCAGGTGATGAATTTCTATTGACAAGAGTGAATTTTTATTTAGCAGGAAGTACCCTTGTTCATTATCCGTTTATCGTTCGCGTTCTGAAAAATGCCGTTCGCATGATTACATCCATTAAAACCTGGTAATTTGGAAAATTTAGCGCAACATATCGTCCTGTTATTCATACCGATGATTTTAGGTAATTCCATTCACATGGTATTGGTAAAAAAGAATGCACTCCCCTATTTTAATCGTCCCATTTCCACGAAGTATTTTGGACAAAACAAAACCTATCGTGGCTTTCTTCTACTTCCAATTATTAGTGCTGTTATTTCTTTGGTTGGAAGTTACATCGCTGGTCCATTTTTATCTTCACATTGGATGGATGCCTTGCTCACTTTTGGAATGGGATTCGCATACTTGTTCGCAGAATTGCCAAATTCCTTTGTTAAACGCAAATTAAATATTCCAAATGGTGGATTTTCAACGAAGTACAAAACCCTTCAAATCATCATCGACCGAGCGGATTCTATGATTGGGATTTTTATCTATTACTATTTCCTTGTTTGTATTTCCTTAACAGATACGCTTATCTTGTTTATCTGCGCCATGTTTCTCTCCTTTGGAACCTCTCTACTATTGAATCTATTAAAAATTAAACGCTCCATCTAATGTACATTCATCCACTAAGTGATTTATTAGAAGAAAAAAATGTTGGAGGGAAAGCTGCTAGTCTTTCCAAGTTGTTGCGATTTGGTGTTCAAGTCCCAGATGGATTTGCCTTGGATAAATCCTTGTATGTGGACTTCAATCAACAACAACAATGGCCCGAAGAATTTTTAGTCGAACTGAAACAAAAATGTGCTTCTTTAAAGAGTGAGTTGGTCATTGTTCGTAGCTCTGCTATTGGTGAGGACTCTGGAAGTCATTCTTTTGCCGGACAACTTGATTCCATTGTGGTAAATAATGAGGTGTCTGAGGTGGAGAAAGCCATTCTCACTTGTTGGAAAGGACTTCAAAACGACCGAGTAAAAGCTTACGAGCAAATAGCAGGGAAACGTTTGACAGAGATGGGAGTTGTTATTCAACTTTTTCTCGAGGCGGACTATGCTGGTGTTACGTTTACGCAATCTCCTACGGACGAAATGTGTATGTACACAGAGTATGTACAGGGAGCTGGAGAGCAATTAGTTGCTGGTAAAATTACACCAAAAAACTTTTCTATTCATCGACTTTCATCGGAAGTCGTTCAAACACCATTTAACAGTGACTTACTGATCAAACAAAGTTTACATTTAAAAAAATGTTACGATGGACATTTGGACATTGAATGGGTATCGAAAGGGAATGAAATTTATTTCGTTCAAGCACGTCCCATTACGGTGCATGCGGCGAAGAAAGTTTATTGGTCGAATACCAATTTAAATGAAAATTATCCGGATCCAATTTCGCCATTACTTTATTCGATAGCAAGAGATTCCTATTATCATTATTTCAAGAATATTTCGAAGCTTTTACAGATTGATGGAGAAACTTTGCGTTCTCTGGAATACGACTTTAGCAATACGGTGGGTATTTGGGGGAATCGTATTTATTACAACATGACGAGCATTCACAATGTGATGTCGAGTTCGCCCTTGAAAGCATATTTCAAGGAAGCGTTTAATCAATTTGTTGGGTATTCGGATCAAGACTTGGCAACAAATGATGTGGTAAATCGCACCTCCAAATGGAAGTTGTTTTGGCGTTTAATCGTTCTCAATGTCCGACTTGAAAATCATGTTCGAAACATTGAAGGAAAAGTGACAAATTTCTCTAAGAAAGTGGACCAAGAAGATGGGGATCAAATGAATGCCAAATTGTTTTATGCCTTTTTGGATTTGCGCTTTCATCAATGGTATCACGCAAGTTTGGCTGATTTCTTTGCCATGATTCATTATAAATTGCTTGGTAAATTGACGCATCAATTTTTTGGTACCGAAAGTGTGGGAGTGCACAATACGCTCATTCAAGCCATTCCGGGATTAATCAGCAGTGAGCCTTTGAACGATATCTGGAATTTATCCCAGCAAATTGAAGGAATCGAAGGTGGGAAATCGTATTTTTTGGAAAATGAATCATCCACCGTATGGAAGGAGATTCACCACGACTCCAAATGGACGGATGTAAAAGAATCCATTGATCAGTACTTGCAAAATTGGGGCTTTCGTTGTTCGGGAGAATTGATGTTTTTTAAAAAGAACTACATCGAAGAACCAGAGAAATTTATCGAATTGCTTCAAAGTTATATGAGAAACGATGCGGTGAATCCATATGTTGTGATCGCGAAAAAAGATCTTGAACGAAAAAAAGCCATGCGCTCGTTCGTTTGGAAAATCATCCGAAAACGCAATGTTTTGTTCCCTTTGGCCCTCTTTGAAATAATCAAGTTGTATGTCATTGCATCACTTTGCAAACAAGCGATAGCTAGCCGTGAACGCGTCCGTTACAAGCAAGCGGAAATGTACTACAAATTTAAAGTGGTGGTCAAACGGATTGGAGAAAAAGAACACGCGAAAGGATCTTTAGAAAATCCAAGGGATATCTTCTATTTGAGCTACAAAGAAATAGGAGAAAGAATCGGTTCATCCCAAATGGATGCGCTCAGTCTGAAACAAAAGATTTCACAACGCATCATTCAATTTCAAGAGGAATCGAAAAGTGTTTTCCCAAGTAATTTTTCCACCAATTTCGGTGATAGACCTACGCAAATATTAGACGAAGTTCCTTTCGTAGCTGGAGCAAAAGAATTTAAAGGATTGGCTGCAAGTGGCGGAAGAATCAAGGCGAGAGTGAAGGTATTGGAGTCAGTTTTGGAAGGTGAAAAATTAGAAAAAGGCGACATTTTAGTTACAAAACAAACAGATCCAGGTTGGGCAATGGTTTTTCCTATCATAGGAGGACTGATTGTGGAGCGAGGCGGTGCACTTTCCCATGGAGCCATTGTAGCACGTGAATTTGGCATCCCTGCGGTGATTGGCATTGATCATATCACACGCTCCTTGAAGGACAATGACCTTGTTATTTTGGATGGAGATCTTGGTAAAATTCAATTGTTAGATCATGATTAAATACTACTTGAACCATCGTTTAAAACCAATGGTATTTTTGGTTTTAGCTTGTTTATTGGCACTGGTCATTCAGACACATGAGACCGGTCTTTTACTATTCCTGAAAAGATCCATTTTTTTGTTTGGATCATTTATGGCTTTTCGTTTGTTAGATGACGCTGGATCCGTTCGAGTAGATCGATGGAATCATCCAGATCGTATTTATTTGTCGAAAGAAAACTTTCCCGCTTTTCTGATTTGGACCTTTTTCATCAATGCAAGTTACTTATCTGCATTGTTTTTAATTGAACAATCAACGGCCTATCTAGTGACCGTATTTTGGTTGATTTCAGTCCTTTTATATTTCCTTTTTCAGCACCAATTAACGGTGTTGTCGGTTGTTCCTTTGTTTAAATATCCTGTTCTTTTGTATGCATTGTTGCAACCAGATGTTTCGACAATTGAATTGTTTACTTGTATGGGGTCCTTTTTCATACTGGTGACCTATGAACTTTTAGAGGATGTCAATGCCAATTTATTGAAGCCACTTTTGATTATTGCCTCTTTGTTTTTAACTGGATTTTCCTTTGTTTTTTCTGATTCTATTGTCCTTGATGCCGTGTTTATTTGTATTCCGATTTTGATCTATCTTTTGTTTTCTGAAAAGCCCATTTTGAAGTTTCTCCCCATTCTTTATTATCCTATTTGTATGTTTATTAAATCCCTGTTATCATGAACGATTTATTCTTGAAAAAATTAAATAATCCAGCACACTATCGCTTTGAAAAAGTGAATTGTTATAGTTGTGGTTCAAATCATTACGAGCTATTTCTCATCGGTGAAGAAGATTTAACCGGTAAAGAGGGTGAGTTTCAATATGTGAAATGCAAAGATTGTCAATTGGTCTATCAAAATCCAAGAATTGCGGTGGATCAAATCAAGGAATTTTACGATGGTGAATACATTGCACATCGCAAGAAAAC
>JBJTMU010000078.1:0-3879 GCA_046070685.1 Flavobacteriales bacterium
ATCCAAAAGATTCATCGATCATTGTTTTTTCAAAGTCAAGCGATAGAGGGAAGTCTTGGACGAAACCTGTACGTATTTCCAAATTTGGAGGCGATTGTTTGGATGGCGATAACACAGTCGAGGGTGCTGTTCCCGCATTGGGTCCAAATGGAGAAGTGTATGTTACCTGGACAGGACCTAAAGGATTGATGTTTCAAAAATCAGTGGATGCCGGAAAAACTTGGTTGAAAGAAGAGATTCATTTAGCCAATCAAGTGGGAGGGTGGGATATTGAAATTCCTGGCTTTTATCGCGCGAATGGACTTCCATTTTTAATGTCGGATATGAGTGATGGTCCAAATCGTGGCACCCTTTATTTGAATTGGTGTGATCAACGCAATGGTTCCGATAATACGGATGTTTGGTTGATGAAATCAGTGGATGGGGGACAAAGTTGGTCTCAAGCCATTCGAGTGAATCAAGATCATTCGAAAACACATCAATTTATGACAACTATGTGTATCGATCAACTGAGTGGTGATCTGCATTTTGTTTATTATGATCGTCGCAATTACAAAGATAAAACGACAGATGTTGTTTGGGCCAAGAGTTCAGATGGGGGAGTGAGTTTTCAGGAGGAAACGATATCTGAGAAATCCTTCACGCCAAATCAAGCTGTGTTTTTTGGTGATTACTTGGGAATTTCTGCCGTTGATGGACATGTTCGTCCAATTTGGCCGAGAATGGATGAAGGAAAAATCACTTTGTGGACCGCTATTATTGATCAAAAAAAGAATTGAATTCAGATGAATGTTTCCATCCATGATTCTTGGAAAAAGGTCCTTGAAAACGAATTTCAACAGGCGTATTTTACGCAATTGATTGAACAAGTTCGACATGCTTATTTGGAGCATAAAGGAAGTATCTTCCCGAAAGGATCTCAAATTTTTAGAGCATTCGATTTGTGTCCGTTTGATGAATTAAAAGTGGTTATTTTAGGACAAGATCCTTATCCAACAAAAGGACACGCTCATGGACTTTGTTTTTCGGTGGAACCAGATGTCAGACCCTTCCCTAAAAGTTTATTGAATATTTTCAAAGAAATCGAATTGGATTTAGGAATCCCCAAGCCTGAGAATGGTGATTTAAGCAGATGGGCGAAACAAGGAGTGTTGTTGTTAAACTCATCTTTGACAGTTGAAGAAGGAAAGCCGGATTCTCATAAAGGATTTGGCTGGGAAAAATTCACTGATGCAGTGATTCAAACCATTAATCAACAGAAATCCGGAGTTGTTTTTATTTTGTGGGGATCGAAGGCTATTTCCAAGGAACAATTTATTGATCATTCTAAACACTTGATATTAAAGTCTGTACATCCATCCCCTTTATCTGCTCATCGTGGATTCTTTGGATGTAAACACTTTAGTAAAACGAATGAATTTTTACGGATGATGGAACAAAGTGAAATTCAATGGTAATTCCCTAACTTTGCACGCAATGAAATTACAGAACGATTTATTTTTAAGAGCTGCCAGAGGCGAGCAAATTGAACGTTATCCCGTTTGGTTAATGCGTCAAGCTGGAAGAATTTTACCAGAGTATAGAGCCGTTAGAGCGAAATTATCTGGATTCAAAGAATTGGTAGAAACTCCAGCTTTTGCAGCAGAGGTAACCATGCAACCAGTGGACTTACTCGGTGTGGATGCGGCGATTATTTTCTCAGATATTTTAGTTGTTCCTGAAGCGATGGGATTAAGCTATGAAATGATTGAGCAAAAAGGACCTTGGTTTGAAAAAACAATTCGTTCGAGAGAGCAGTTGTCCTTTATTGACCGAAATATTGATGTTCATGATCGTTTGTCGTATGTCATGGAAGCAATTCGCTTGACAAAAAAAGATTTAGCTGGTAGGGTTCCATTAATTGGATTTGCAGGCGCACCATGGACCATTCTCTGTTATATGGTTGAAGGAAAAGGATCAAAAACCTTTTCTGAATCGCGCAAACTACTTTATACGCAACCAGATCTTGCACATGAATTACTGCAGGAGATAACCAATGTCACAATTGCTTATTTAAAAGCTCAGATCGAAGCAGGGGCAGATGCCTTGCAATTATTTGACTCGTGGGCAGGCATTCTGGGTGATGCGCAATACGAAGAATTTGGCATTCGATATATTCGTCAAATTACCGAAGCCATTCCATCCATTCCTTTCACCGTTTTCTCCAAAGGAGCAATTGGTTCCTTGCCGAATTTGGCAACACTGCCTTGCACAACGATTGGACTTGACTGGAATATGTCGGCAGATGTGGCACGAACTTTGGTTCAGGAAACAAAGACTTTACAAGGGAATTTAGATCCTTGTGTGTTATATGGTTCGAATGATTTAATTGAAAATGAAACAAGAAAATTATTAAAATCATTTAAAAGTCAAAGACATATTGTAAATTTGGGACACGGGGTATATCCCGATATTGACCCAGAAAAAGTAAAAGTTTTTATAAATACCGTGAAAAATTATGAAATTTAAAGGAAGAACTTTTGGATGCGTTGCCTTAACTGTTGTGGCAATGATGTCTGTTTCAACGAGCTTTGCTCAGAAAAGTAAAAAGACAAATGAGAAGGAAATTCTGAACATGACCTTTGAACACGTGAAAGGTGAAGATGTGACGGAATTAAACAACATTGATGTGATCGGAAAGGGAGTTACTTCTCCTACTGAATTGAAAGCAGATGTTTTTCATAAGGAAGCAAGCGGAGATGTAGCCATTCCAACAAATGTTTATGGAAAAGAAGATCCAACAACAGAAAATGGTGGAAATGTCTATACTGGAATTGTTGCCTATAAACCAGGGAAGACAGCTGGTGAACGTTCATATATCACCATTCAATTAATGAAAAATGATTCTCCTGTTACCTTGAAAAAAGGTTTAACGTATTGCGTGGAGTATTCTTTGTCTTTGAGTGAATCTTCCAAATTTGCGTGTAACAATCTTGCTGCCTATTTCTCCAAAGAAAATCCAGGAACTGGTGAGCCAGGAGCGATTTACGTGGGAACAGATCACGTTATGAAAGGACAAATGAACAAAGTACACAACAGTTTCTTCGGATGGGAAAAAGTTTGTAATACGTACACGGCAAAAGGAGATGAAAAGTACATCACTATTGGAAACTTTGATCGAAACGAAACGACAAAATTTGAAGCGGTTAAAAAACCGAAAGAAAGTGAAGCAGATCCAATCGCTCACGCATATTATTACATCGACAATGTCGTTATTCGTTTAGTAGATAACGTGTCAGAATGTGCTTGTTATAACGCAAGACCTCCAAAAATTGAGGATAGCTTCTCAACTTTAATTTACGATAAAGCGCCAGAAATCACGGAGAAAATGACCGTGGATAAAAAAATCGAAGCGCATTCCATTTATTTCCGTCAAGGTAAAGCATCATTAACAGAGAATGCTAAGGAAAACATGAATTTCGTGATCGAGCAAATGAATGCGAATCCTGCCATGAAAATTGAAATTACTGGTCATAATGATGAACTTGAAGTAAAAGCAAGTAAAGAGAACGAAGACTATTTAGATTTAGATAGAAAACGTGTAGCAGTTGCGGTGAAATATTTTATTGCCCAAGGAATTGCAGAAGATCGCATCGTTAAAACCTACAAAGGAACATCAACGCCAAGCGCTGAAATCGTTGAAGATGATGAGCAAGACGTGAAGGATGCGAAATGCAGACGCGTAGAGTTTAGAGTGAAAATGTAAGATTCAAGATAAGCATAAAAAAAGCCATCTTTCGATGGCTTTTTTTATGCTTATCTTGAATCTTACATTTTCACTTTAAACTCTACGCGTCTGCATTTCGCATCCTTCACGTCTTGCTCATCATCTTCAACGAT
>JBJTMU010000079.1:0-10991 GCA_046070685.1 Flavobacteriales bacterium
CGTCCACTCAATAAAAAAACAGTTTTAACAGATACCGTTAAAGGTCAATACTCAAGAGGGAAAATCCAGGGTGAACAAGTAAGTTCTTATTTGGAAGATATTGAAAAATACGAATCCAAAACGGAAACGTTTGTAGCAATCAAAGCATACGTAGATAACTGGAGATGGAAGAATGTTCCTTTCTACTTGCGAACTGGTAAGAGAATGATTAAACGTTATTCCGAAATCGTCATCAATTTCAAAGAAGTTCGACACAATATTTTCCCATCAAAGGAAAAATTGAACAACAATAAATTGATTATTCGCCTTCAACCTGAAGAGCGCATTGAATTGATTCAAATGACGAAAATCCCTGGCCCTGGTGGATATCGTTACAAACCGATCGCCTTGAAATTGGATTACATCGATTCGTTTAAAGAACGTTTTCCAGATGCATACGAGCGTTTAATCATTGACGTGATTCGTGGAAATCAAACTTTATTTATGCGTCAAGATGAATTGCAAGCAGCATGGACATACATCGAATCCATTACCAACTCATGGAAATCGAGCAATATGTCAAATGTTCTTTACGAAGCTGGGACATGGGGCCCTGGAGATGCTGTACTAGATGAAAATGAATCTTGGATCACGAAATCATGGAGAGATTAATCACATTTGAGACGAAAGTCCTGTTGGAAGCAGAATTAGCCAACAACATCGCTCAAATCTTACGGGATGAAATAGCAGAAAAAGGCCAAGCTTACTTATTACTTTCTGGTGGAAGCACACCAAAAAACGTTTACTTGAAACTTGGGGAATTAGACCTTGATTGGAGCAAAGTTCATGTCGGATTAGTTGATGAACGCTTTGTTTCACAAGACAGCCCCTACTCCAACGAAACATTGATTCGCCAAAGTTTAATGTCATCAAAAGCTGCTGAGGCTCATTTTCACCCAATGGTTTTGGATGCTTCGAATTATGAAGTGAACTTGACATTAGCAACGAAGGAAAATGAACTTTTTCAAACGCCCGACGTGATTGTTCTCGGTATGGGTGATGACGGTCATACGGCATCTATTTTCCCATATGATATCGCTTCTATTGAGGCGTTGAACTCCTCTCTTATCTTAGCCAACACTAATGCACCCAATGAACCCACCAAACGCATTACTTTTTGTGGACCCATATTGAAAAAAGGGAAGCACAACTTCCTCATGATTACCGGCGCAAAGAAAATGGAAGTTTTATTAGAAAGTTCAGAAAAAAAATACCCGATTGATTCATTTATTCACTGTATAGAAGGAATATATTACACCCAAAACGCATAAGCTATGAACGCAAAAGTTTTAGAAATCACGCAAAGAATCATCGAACGTAGCAAAGAAAGTCGCACAAACTATTTGAATCAAATGAAAAGTGCACATCAAGAAGGCGTTTCTCGTCAAGCAATGAGCTGCGGGAATCTAGCCCATGCTTTTGCTGCTTGTGGCACTCACGACAAATCAGAATTAGCGCAAAATCGACTTCCGAATCTTGGCATTATTACAGCCTATAACGACATGCTTTCAGCGCATAAGGTGTATGAAGATTACCCACAAAACATTCGTCAATACGCCAACAAACACCAAGGAATCGCCCAAGTAGCGGGAGCTGTTCCTGCGATGTGCGATGGTGTGACACAAGGTCAACCAGGAATGGAACTTTCTTTGTACTCCAGAGATGTCATTGCCATGTCAACTGCTATTGGCTTGTCGCACAACATGTTCGACGCCACACTTTGCCTAGGAATTTGTGATAAAATCGTGCCGGGATTAATGATGGGCGCATTGCGTTTTGGACATCTTCCAACCGTTTTCATGCCCGGAGGACCAATGCCAAGTGGCATTAGCAATGAAGAAAAAGGACGAATTCGACAACTTTTTGCGGAAGGAAAAATCGGAAGAGACGAACTATTGAAAGGAGAATCTGATTCATATCACTCACCAGGAACATGTACATTCTACGGAACGGCGAATAGCAATCAAATGCTCATGGAAATCATGGGAATGCAACTTCCAGGTTCAAGTTTTGTTAATCCGGGAACTGAACTACGTGATTTATTGAACGAAGAAGCAGTCAAAATCGCGATTGAAAATACCACGTTGGGCTTCGAACGTTCCATTGCAAATATCATCGATGAAAAAGTCATCGTTAATGGTATTATTGGACTTTTAGCAACAGGCGGATCGACGAATCACACCATTCACTTGATCGCCATCGCCAGAGCAGCCGGCATTATCATCAACTGGGATGACATGTCTGATTTATCGGATGTAGTTCCATTATTAACCAGAATGTATCCAAACGGCGCCGCTGATGTCAATCATTTTCATGCTGCTGGCGGAATGGGCTTCGTGATACGAACTTTATTAGATAATGGAATTCTCCATGAAGATGTGCACACCATTATCGGTAAAGGATTGTCCAAATACAAACAAGAACCTCGCATAGAAAATCACCAATTAATTTGGGTCGAAGGTGCAACTGAAAGTTTAAATGAATCCATTATTCGATCTGTTAGTCAGCCATTTTCAGCTGATGGAGGAATTAAAATTCTAAAAGGGAATTTAGGAAGGTCTGTTATTAAAACGGCTGCTGTAGCTGATGATCAACGTGTGATTGAAGCGCCAGCGATGGTATTCCACGAACAAAGTGACTTAATCAAGGCCTTTAAAAATGGTGAATTAGAAAAAGATTTCATCGCTGTACTTCCATTCCAAGGACCAAAGCACAATGGCATGCCGGAATTACATCAACTCACTCCTACCCTCACCATTCTGCAAAAGAAAGGATTTAAAGTGGCGTTAGTAACGGATGGTAGAATGTCTGGAGCATCCGGAAAAGTTCCAGCAGCGATTCATTTAACGCCTGAAGCAAAAGATGGAGGAATGATTGCTAAGATCCGAACAGGTGACTTGATTCAATTGGATTCCTATCATGGAACATTGAGCGTTTTAAACGAGGCTGAAGTCAACCAGAGAGAAGCGACCTACATTTCGAACGACAACACTTTTGCTTTTGGTAGAGAATTGTTTGCGAATGTCCGTAAGCTGGTTACCAAAAGCGAAGAAGGCGCTAGTTTCTTATTCTAATTCCGTTTTGTTTTCTTTCCAATACATGGAAGCCAAAATCGACAAGAACAAGGCTCCAATCACGATGGGTAAAGAAATGGAAGATGGAATGTGAATAAATGGTGATAGCAACATTTTCAATCCGATAAAAGAAAGGATAAAGGCCAAACCATATTTCAATTTCGAGAACATGTGAATCGAATTTGCAAGGAGGAAATACATGGATCTCAATCCCAGAATGGCAAAAATATTTGAGGTATAAAGAATTACCGGATCATTCGGTGCAATGGCAAAAATCGCCGGAATCGAATCAATGGCAAAAACTAGGTCTGTGGATTCGATTACCACTAAAACGAGAAATAACTTCGTAGCGAATCGTTTCTTATTCCATGACATAAAGAATTTGTCGCCATAGTAATGCTTGGAAACAGGAAATACTTTTCGTGCTATTCGTGCACCAAAACTCGAACTGTAATCTTGTTTATCATCTTCGTCATCATCAGCCAATAATGATTTTATTCCCGCATAGATTAAAAAGATACCAAAAATGGTCAATATGGCGTTTGGACGGAAAAACTTACCTGCATTTTCAGCTAGAGACAAATCCGCTTCTTGATCCAGGGAAAAGTGCCAAGATCCAATATTAAATTCAGGTAAATACGTCAAATTAATCAATCCGATTCCTGAAAAGATGAAAATCGCACGGAAGATAATTGCACCGAGAATTCCCCAGAACAATACTTTATGTTGAAGTTTTCCTTCCAATTTAAAGAAACGAAAAACCAAAATAAAGACAAACATATTATCAACGGACAAAGCCTCTTCAATCCAATATGCAGACTGATAATCAGCGAATTTTGAAAAGCCTGATTGCCAATACACCACTAAACTAAATAGCATGGAAACCGACACCCAAATAAAGGTCCATTTCAGGGCTTCTTTGTTGGTGATTTCGTGACTTCGTTTATTCACAACACCCAAATCCAAAAGGAGCATAAAAATGATTATGACCGCAAAAAGGATGATTAATATGGGATTGTTTGTCATTTCATTGATTTTTAAGTGTGGACAAAAGTAAGAAATTCCGTCCATAACAGGATGGACAATTCCTTTCAAAGAAACAGTTCAGGAAATAAAAAAGCCACATGAATCATGTGGCTTTCCTTTGAATAATCGCAAGGACTATTTTTTATTTAAGAGGTATTCTACTGCTTCTGCTGCATTCACAAAACCACCAGTAATACATGTTTCTGTCATTTTACCAGATTTTTTTGCACTAGGAATTTCGATGTCTTTTTTATATTTCACAGATGTTTGCATTAACACTTCTCTCACTTGAGCCGCTGTCAACTCAGGGAAATACCCACGGATGATTGCCGCAACACCAGCTGTAGCTGGACAAGCCATTGAAGTACCAGAAGCATCTTCATATTTTGCATCAGGAACAGTTGAATAAATATCAACTCCTGGCGCAAAGAAATCTACCGAATGTTGTCCGTAATTCGAGAAATCAGCCAATAATTTTTTGCCTTTTTTAGCTGAACTACTTGCACCGACATCGATCCAATTGCTCGCCCATTTCCCATCGTTCATGATGCGCGTTGGATAAGAATCTTCCACATCCTTGTTTTTTGCATCGTTTCCAGCTGCATGAACTAGAAGAACATCTTTGCTTTCAGCATAGCGGATGGCTGCGTCAACTGCCGCTTTGTTCGGGGTATAATATTTTCCAAACGACATATTAATCACCGTCGCTCCATTGTCAACCGCATAATAAATCGCATTGGCAACATCTTTATCGCGCTCATCGCCATTCGGAACGGCACGTACCACCATGATTCGCGCACAATTGGCAATTCCATCGATACCAATTCCATTTCCACGAGTTGCGGCAATAATTCCCGACACGTGTGTTCCATGCATCGCGTCTGGTCCTTCGTAGCGATTACATCCGTAATATTTCTCTGTTAAATCCGTTGGATGATCACCAACAACAACCGCACGAATGCTATCTGCATTCACCATCGACATTTTCACACTGCCTTCAATCGATTCCATGGCATGATGGATTTCAGACTCTAATTCTTCTCCTGAAATTGTTAATAAGAAAACTTTCAGGCGGTTTTGCAAACGCTTTTCGTGGTCGCTCGTCGGAACATATTCCTTGTTTGTTTTCTTTGAAAATTCTCCATTTGACGCTTTCTTCACATTTTCAACGTATTGCGTAAAGGATTTCATGGCAGCTAATTGTTGTTGCGAGTTTTTCAAGTCATCTTCAAAACTCTTTTTCAATTTCAAATAAGCGTCATAACGCGTTTTATCCTCAGCTGACAAACTATTTGTCGATTTTCCTTTAAAGTAAGCATCCTCCATGTGATACATGCGAGATAATTCTGTTGCTTCGTTATTGATATCAGTAGTTGCTCCACCTAAAAAAGACCACCCATGAACATCATCGATGTATCCATTTTTGTCATCATCAATACCATTTCCAGGGATTTCATCTTCGTTCACCCAAATGACATCTTTTAAATCTGGATGATCGGTTTCCACTCCACTATCAATGACCGCAACAATCACTTGTTTTGGTTTCTTTCCGGCAGCATTCAATAAATCATACGCACGTTCAGCACCAACACCATAAATGCCATCAGATTTTGGGTCATCCAAATACCAGTTGATTGGAGCCTTGTTCGGTGTTTCTTCTTTTTTCTGCGAAAAACTTGTAAAAACAAGAGATGAGCAGAGATACAATAGGATTCTTTTGTTCATTTGACGATTTTAGGTTACGAAATTAAGGAATTATTTTGATGGACCCATTCTTGCCGTAAATGTTACCTAATTGTTGAGAAGTTGTGTAGAATCCTTTACGCGAAGAACGTAGATTTTGCTGACAATCCATTATTTTTGTTGTGCTAAAAAACAAAGAAAATGAGTACAATAGAACACCTAGAATGTTTGATTATTGGTTCTGGTCCTGCAGGTTACACCGCTGCGATCTATGCTGCACGTGCAGACATGAAACCTGTAATGTATCAAGGATTGCAACCAGGAGGACAATTAACCACCACGAATGAAGTCGAAAATTTCCCTGGATACCCACAAGGAATCACAGGTCCAGAAATGATGATGCAATTAGAAGAACAAGCGCGTCGCTTCCAAACAGATATTCGTTCAGGATTCATTACAAAAGTGGATTTTAGTGGACCTATCCACAAATGCTGGACAGAAAACGGTACAGAAATTCATGCGGAAACGGTTATTATTTCCACAGGAGCTTCCGCAAAATACTTAGGATTAGAAAGCGAACAAAACTACCTTAAGTTAGGTGGTGGTGTTTCTGCATGTGCAGTTTGTGATGGCTTCTTTTACAGAAATCAAGAAACGATTATTGTTGGTGCTGGAGATTCTGCTTGTGAAGAGGCTCATTATTTATCGAAGTTATGTACCAAAGTTACTATGTTGGTTCGTCGCGATGAATTTCGTGCTTCCAAAATCATGGCTGAGCGTGTGATGAATACACCGAACATCGAAGTGTTATTCAATACAGAAACAATCGAAGTTTTAGGTGATGGTCAGTTAGTAACAGGCGCTCGTGTTCAGAACATTGTAACGAAAGAAGAACGGGATATTCCTGCAACTGGATTTTTTGTTGCGATTGGACACCAACCAAATACGGAGATCTTTAAAGAATTCATCGATTTAGATGAAACCGGATATATTAAATATGCGCAACCAGGAAGTTCAAAAACAAATGTTCCCGGTGTTTTTGTCGCAGGAGATGCTGCAGACCGAACGTATCGTCAAGCAATTACAGCTGCAGGAACTGGTTGTATGGCAGCCTTGGATGCAGAACGTTATTTAGCCGCTAAACACGCTTAACATTCTAACACATAAATAGTAAAGCCGAGTCCATCAGATTCGGCTTTTTTTATTTATCGAACAGCGTCTTTATTCAATAGTTTCACGAAATGAAATCCTTTTGGCGCATATCCTTCATTGTAGAAAAATTTGTGCGCTTTAAAATTACTGGTATAAGAATCCAAAGAAAGCATGTGACATTCATGTTCGATGGCTTTTCGTTCTAAAAAATCAAACAGTAACTTTCCGATTCCTTGACTGCGATGAGAGGAGCGAACAACAATATTATCCAACTCAAGGTATTTACCAACCCATAATTTATTCCCAATCCAGAATCCACAAATCGCTACACATTCCTCTTCCTCAAAGGCAGCTACTTGTCCGTAGCGACACGGCAGCATTTCATCCAATTCGCGGGAATATTCTTCTTCGGTCAAACTTGGATACAATTCATTTAAAACCGGAAGATATTTCAACATTTCGGCTTTGTCCACCAATTCTCTTACTAACATTTATTTTAAGTTTTTTTCCATTAGTTCTAAAATTCGACGGTATTCATCGTACCAAGAATACGCTTCTTTGAATCCATGTGATTCAACTGGATAAATAGCGATATCCCAATCTTTTTTGCCTAATTCGATGAAACGTTGACTTAAGCGCACGACATCTTGGAATTGCACGTTGTCATCGACCATTCCGTGTAGCATCAACAAGGGATCTTGCAGGTTTTCAGCAAAATAAATCGGAGAACTCTTGCGGTAGGACTCAGGATCCAATTCGGGACTATTTAAAATGTTACTGGTATATTCATGGTTGTAATGCGCCCAATCGGTGACTGAACGCAAAGCAGCGCCACAAGCAAATTCATTTGGCTTGGTGAGTAAAGCCATGAGTGTAATGAATCCACCATAAGAGCCACCATAAATACCAACTCGCTTTGTATCGATTCCATAATTTTTCACAAGAAATTCTTTTGCATCGACGAAATCCGCTAAATCTCGTCCGCCCATGTGACGATAAATCGCCGTTCGATAATCGCGTCCATATCCCTCACTTGCGCGGTAATCCACATCTAAAACAGTATATCCTTGTTCACGCAACAAGTGGTGAAACATGTATTCTCGGTAATAATTACTCCAATAATGATGTGCGTTTTGAAGGTATCCCGCACCATGCACGAATAGCACAGCCGCTCCGTTTTTTCGAGCTGCATCAGGTTCATATATGCGAGCAAAAACATCGATTCCATCAGACGCTTTAAATGAAATTACTTTCGGGTCAATCCATCGATAGGATTCAAACGCATCCGTGGTAGAATGCGTAATTTGCAACAAATCATTTTTTGCTGAATTGTTTTCCTTTACATACAATTCCCAAGGTTTATTGCCAAAAGATTGACGAACAGCTAAAAAGGATTCAGTCGGCGAAAGCAATACTTCATTAAATCCATTTCCAAGTTGCGCATAGGGCACTAGTTTTTTTTCTTGAATATCCAATCTTCCAAAGGAGTGATTTCCTGTTAATCCAGTTTGACAAATGGTGTACTCGATGTATATGCTTTTATGATCCTTGGCTAATTGTGTTTGATAGACTTCAATTTTATCCATCGGCATTAAACACGATTTTTTACCCAAGTTTAAGTCATATGAGTACACTTTCGAGTAACCTGTTTCCTCTGATTGAAAATAAAATGATTGTCCATCAACGATCCAATCCATGTTTCCATCTACTTCGTTCCAAGAAGAAATTCCGGGTCCACCAATCCACGCCTCGTCATGCTGATGTTCCAATTCTTTGACACTTCCCTTTTCGAGGTCGATCAACACTATCCAGCGATCTTTATTATCCGCACTGCGTACATCACAAAGTGCATTGGATTTCTTTTGTGAAAATTTAACGGCGTGCAGAAACAACGGACGATCCTTTTTAAAGAGAGGAATGCTATCTTTTTCACTTAAATAGGCAGGTTTCAGGCGAATATCAGACAAGGATGAAAAATCCAATAGCATAAGAGTATCTTTTTCAAGTTGATACAACATCATTCGCTGATTGGGTTCATTAGAACTGACTTTATCTCTGGCCAATTGATGCTTTGTGAAACCATCATTCGAAATAAATTGCTCCACATTCGTTGGTTTCGAATCGACATGATCTGTTAAACGAATCACAGCAAATTTCACCGAAGGATCAACTTGAATCTCGCTCCATTCATTTTCCCCAATAAACTGTTCCTTTGGAAACACAAACTTGGTATTTAGTACTTGATTTTTAGCGTATTGAGTTCGTTCATTTTTATCTTGAACATACTGAAAAAGTTCTTCCTGTTGTTTTTGCAAAAACGTTGAGTCTATTTTTGCATCCTTTCGATTTCCTGGTTTGAAATTGGTCAATTGGTGAATGCTTCCAGTAGTAACATCCAAAGAAAAGACTTGATCCCCTTGTTGAAAAACCACGATGTTTTGGTTTTTCGTTCGCTGCACATTGAATACGTTTGTGCTTGTTTGAAGATGAACCATGCGTTCACCCGACTTTTTATCGATGCTCCAAAGTACGCCACCTTCACTCATGAATTGACGTTGAAAATCACCTTGACTAGGATCAAAAAAGACACAGTTTTTTTCTTCTTCTTTGGATAACTCACGGTACTTCTGCGCTTTCAATTGATATTGATATAGACTTGGTCCTAGCTTGTTTTCTGGATTCCAATAAAAATAAATGGATTGTCCATCCAAAGACCAATAAAACGATTCAGGTGAATTCCCAACGAAGTTCGTACCAGACATGATTTGTTTCAAGTCTAATTGTGCATTGATTTGGAAAGCAGACAAACAAATGGCGAATAACCCGATGTAAAAATGTTTCATAGGCTAAAATTACAATTCTCTGTTCAAAGTGTGCATTTTTATCCGAAAAACAAGGAAGTCCAATCGTAAAAATGTAACTTCGTAAGACAAACAAAATTCCATTGAAAAGATTATTATATTTCTTACTGAGTGAACGACACTATTTAATGACTTTACATCGAAGTTTTTACTTGATGTATCGACTTGGCTTACTCAAAAACAAAGCTGCCTTTAAGTATCACTATTTCGTTCAGAACATCATTCAAGAAGATTATGTAGTGATTGATATTGGGGCTAACCTTGGTTATTTTGCGAAGACATTTTCTCGCTTGGTACCAAAAGGGAAATTAATTGCGATTGAACCCCTTCCACAATTTCATGCCATTTTAGATTATTTCATCGGCAAAAAAGAAAATGTTGAACTTCACAATGTGGCTTTAGGTAAAACGTCTGGCTCTATCACCATGGTTCTTCCAAAGACGAATGGAATGATACGAACAGGTTTACCTCATATCATGAGAAACGAACAAGAAGCGCAACATGAAACGACGCAACAAGTGCAAATGGTAAACACATCTGCCTTCTTTCGTACGTTTGATCGAATTGATTATATCAAGTGTGACATTGAAGGACACGAATGGGAAGTATTCAGTCAGTTGGGCGAAGTACTTCAAGCCAAACGTCCGATTGTTCAATTGGAAATTGATCCGAAAAACACGCAACAACTCCTTGATTTTTTTCATTCGCTAGACTATGTTCAACATGGCATTGTTCAAGGGAAATGTATCCAGGAAAATGGAACGCAAGCAGAGCAAGGAGATTATTTGTTTATTCCATCTGAAAAAACCAACCTCGTTGAAAAATGGAACGCTTAAGTCCTGTATTATATTTGATTCTTTTCTTCAGTTTGTTTTCTTGTAACAAAGGAGCAGGAGAATTCAACATCAGCGGAGTCGTTACAGATGAAACGTTTCATACAGCCTTAGCTGGAGCTGATATCGCTCTGTACAAAATTCCAGTGGCGTCCAATACGGAGTTATTTGTCGAAAGTAAAACCATCGGTTCAGATGGATCCTATCAGTTCACTGTTCCGCGTGAACGAATGGAAAGGTATATTATCCGTGTGACAAAAAACCTATATTTCCCCATTGAAAAAACCATTTATTTTTCTGAATTGAAGCTCAAAGAAGAAAAT
>JBJTMU010000080.1:0-13821 GCA_046070685.1 Flavobacteriales bacterium
ATATCGAATGAAGTTATAGGACACCTTTTGCAAGTATTTCTTTCCCAGTATTGAACCTGAAAAGGCCGCAATTGCACCGATGATTAAATAATGCCACTGTAATTCTTCCCATTTTGTTTGACCAGCATATACGGTAATCCGAGAAAAATCAATCAGTGTTGAAATCAATGCGCTTGTTGCGACAAATAGGTGCTTATCTAATTCGATTTTCGAAAGAAAGGCAGATCGAAGCGCCCCCTGATGTCCGGACAATCCACCAAAAAAGCCACTGATCAATCCACCCATGGGTAAAAACACAGGGCTTTTTGAACCAGGAAATTTAATTTTCTTCCATTCAAAAATGACAAAAACTACCATTAAGATTCCAATCAAAAAAGAAATAGCACTTACTTCTTTCCCCTCGAGGAATGGAGACTCATATAGTGTTCCTTCCTTACCGATTAACGTTAATAAATTAGCGCCAAGCAATGCACCGATCAACGCAGTAATACCAAATTGCTTGAATAAACGAATATCTATATGCCTCGACATAATCGAAAGCTTAAAAAGATTATTCGCAAAATGTACGATAGCTGTAGCCAGAATCGCTAATTCAACTGAAAAGTAAATACTAAAAACTGGCAATAAAATCGTACCTAGTCCAAATCCAGAAAAAAAGGTAGCAAAGGAACCCAATAAACAGACGAATGCAATACTTATTTCCGTGACCATTTCGTTATTTTTGTTAAAAATAATAGGAATGATTGATTTTAGAAGCGATACCGTTACAAAACCTACAGCAGAAATGAAAGAAGCCATGTTTTCAGCACCTGTTGGAGACGATGTTTTCGGTGAAGATCCAAGCATCATAGAATTGGAAACCTATGCCGCTCAGTTATTCGGTAAAGAAGCTGGTTTATTTTGTTCATCCGGCACACAAACGAATCAAATTGCCATTAATGTACATGTTCAGCCTGGAGGAGAAGTGATTTGTCACGAAGAAAGTCATGTGTATAAATATGAAGGCGGAGGCATTGCCAAAAACAGTGGCGCTTCAGTCCGATTACTGAAAGGAGATCGCGGACGATTAGAAGCCAGCGAAATCGCTCAATGGATCAATCCTGCCCATGACGTGCATTTTCCCTTGACGCAATTAGTTTCTTTGGAGGATACCGCAAATCGTGGAGGTGGTGCCATCTATGATTTTTCAAAGATTTTAGAAATCAAGCAACTTTGTGATTCACTTGGATTACCATTGCACCTCGATGGTGCGCGTGTGTGTAATGCCTTAGCAGTCAATAATATTGAACCCGTAACGTACGGAGCAGCTTTTGATTCCATCAGTATTTGTTTATCGAAAGGACTTGGTGCACCAGTGGGTTCTGTGCTCGTTGGAACAAAAGATTTCATTCAGAAAGCAAGACGTGTACGTAAAGTCATGGGCGGTGGAATGCGTCAAGCTGGAATTATTGCAGCAGGTGGATTATACGCGTTAAAAGAGCACCGTTCGCGATTAACAATCGATCACGAGCACGCGGAACAATTAGAAACAAAATTCTTAGCTCAATCGTGGGTTGAAAGTGTATTACCTGTTCAAACCAATATTGTTGTCGTTCAATTGAGAGATGCTTCACAACGAGATTTTATTTTAGAACAATTCAAGTCGAAAGGGATTTTAGCCATGGCTTTTGGACCAGGTATGTTGCGCTTCGTTACCCATTTGGATGTTTCATCAGCGGATATTTCCTACACCTGTGATAAAATAGACGAACTGATCTAAATGAGCTGCGGGAAATTTACATAATCCCCCATGATTATCCGTGAAAAAACGTAACCTTTTCTGCTCATTTCACTATAACATGAGCGGTTCATAAGCTTAGGTATGTTGCGAAAATTACGTAGTTTGTTTTTTCTCACTTTTGGATTGATTTCATTTGCTTGGAGTCAAGATGACCCATGTAGTGTTGACGATAAAAAAATTCGAAAAAGTCTAACAGAAGCACTTGCTGCAACTGACTTTGAAAGTCAAACTAAACAATTTGGGGATCTCATTCGAAAATACCCAAATCACGCAGAAAGTTATTATTACTACGCCCAACTTTGTTACCAGCAAGCCGGTTATAAATTAAAAGCAGATCCCAATTCAGCAGATGGCGAATCCTTGTTGAAGAAAGCCATTCTATTCTATCAAAATACGATTCAAAAGTGTCCCTCTTTTCATTCAGACTGTTATTATTACTGCGGTAAGGTACTTTACAATTATGGTGAAGATTTAAAGGCCTTGACTTTTATGGAAAAATTCATCGCGTTTGACAGCATTAATCCGAGTGGACTTTCAGCCAATTATTCGGCACAAAAATCTGAAATTTCAGCGATTGTAGCAGACATCAAATTTCAAAAATACTTGGTCGAAAATCCAGTTCCATTCGTTCCTAAAAAAGTAGCAGGAGTGAGTTCTGGGTTGGATGAATATTTTCCGATGATCTCACCGGATAACGATTTACTTTTTTACACCAGAACGGTTGATCGAACACATTTAGGAGACATCGTGACGAATATTCAAGAAGAGTTAACTATTTCAGAAAGAGGGAATTCAGATGTTCTTTTCTCTGAAGGATCACCTCTCCCCTCGCCTTTTAATAACGGTTCTTTTCACAATTATGGGACAGCATCCTTATCTGTTGACAATCGCGAAATGATTATTTGTGCCTGCAAAGGCGAAAAAGTGTACAATAAGGATTATTTGAATTGCGACTTATACACAACAAGTTACACACGGAGTGGACGTGGCGGTAATGATTTCAAGTGGACACCATTGGTCAATATGGGGCCAAATATCAATACCAAAGATGGATGGGAAGCTCAGCCTTCCTTATCTGCAGATGGAAAATTGCTGTTTTTCGCGACGATGCGCAAAGGTTCACGAGATAATGACATTTATTATTCAGAAAAACAAGCCGATGGAACTTGGAGTCCAGCCAAACCATTTGACATTATCAACACAGCAGCAAAGGAAAAAAGTCCATTTTTTCATCAAGACGGTGAAACCCTTTATTTCGTTTCCACAAGTACGCAAGACCGAAAAGGACTAGGCGGTTTGGATATTTTTTACATTCGTAAGGAAGGTGAGGAATGGACGAAACCGAAAAACATTGGGTATCCAATCAATTCACCACAAGATGAACTGGGGCTTTTTGTTTCGACGAATGGAAAAGTCGCATATTATTCCAGTGCAAAAGATGGCGATTGGAATATTTTCGCGTTTGACTTGTATGAAGAAGCACGTCCAAAAGAAGTGGTCATTATCCGAGGAGAATTGAAAGATGAAAATGGAAAATCCGTCAGTGATGCGAGCATTGACATCACCTATAATGAAACTGGAGAAACAGTAAATTTCAAGGTCAATGCAGAAGATGGAAAATATGCAGCAGTAGTGAAAGTGGACCAAAAACAAGACGTTACGATTCAAGTCAACAAAGAAAATTACGCCTTTCAAGCACAAACTGTGACAAGTGAACAATTGGTGAATCGAACGGAGCGACATGTCGAGGTGAAACCGATGCAAATCGATAGTTTGGTAGCAGGAAAAGCGTACACAATTGCTGACATTCTGTACACCACAGATTCTTATGGCTTGAATAAAAATGCCCAAGTTATTTTGAACGGATTTGCGAAATACTTGCAATCCAATCCAAACCTAATGATACGCATTAATGGTCATACAGATGATTTGGGCAGTGAAGAAACAAACCTAGCTTTATCTCAATCGAGATCAGAGGAAGTTAAGCGTTATTTAGTTTCCAAAGGAATTGATGAAAATCGACTTACAGCTATTGGTTATGGTGAATCTATGCCAAAAGTGGCGAATGAAGACGCCGAAAGTCGTGCTCAAAATCGAAGAACCGAGTTCGAAATCATCGAGTAAGTAAATCAACGAAAGAACATCCATTCTGACGATATAAAAAATGATGTTGGTGTATAATCGCTGTCTGTTAAAATCAAATCATCAGTCGAAGAAAAACTTCTCCATTACTAAGTCAATTGTTAGGACTTACATCAAATAAGTCAAGGACGATAAAAAAGGAATGAAGATTCCATTATAATCATGAATCATTGGTCAACAGGATGTCAATTAGAAAAGCATCATTCAGTTGCCACAAAAAAGGAGTTCATTTTTCCTCGATAAAAAATGAGGCATAAAAAAAAGGGATGCAAAAACATCCCTTTTCTCTATGATTTTTGTACAGACTATGCTGTAAATTTCTTTTTCTCACGGATACGTGCAGATTTACCAGTACGCTCACGGAAGTAGAAAATACGTGCACGACGTACGGCACCTCTTTTCACGATAGAAACTCCATCAATAAATGGAGAGTTCACTGGGAAGATACGTTCTACACCAATATTTCCTGACATTTTACGTACAGTAAAGGTCTCTGTTGCTCCACTTCCACGGCGTTGTAAAACAACTCCTTGAAACTGCTGGATACGCTCTTTGTTACCCTCAACAATTTTGTAAGAAACAATTACGGTATCTCCTGCACCAAAAACAGGCAATTCGTTTGCTACTGTTAGTTCTTTTTGAATTTCTCTGATAATGCTCATTTCACAATTTTTTTGCCGTTCAAACAGAAACGGGGTGCAATATTAGTAATTTTTTCTGAATACAACCACTTTTTAAACAAATTTCTTGGTGTTTTTTCAAAATCCCTTGATTTTTATTTTCTAGCGGTAAAAGGACGAGGGTTTCCGAAGCCTTTTTTTACTACAAATAGAGTGATAGCAAGAGGATTAGCAATACAATACTTCCATAAATGACAAGCAATTGTTTGTTGCTTACTGAATTGGTCGTTTCCTTAGGTGCTTGTTTTTTTGTTGGCATTTCTTGAACTTCTTCGTCGATAAATGTGGGTCTTTCTTGCGTCTTAACTTCTGGAACATAATCTGTCCAATCAAATTCTTGATTTTGACCAAAACGAACATGGTCATTTTTTTTCAATAATTGAAATCCATCTAAGCGACGGTTATTGATAAATGTTCCTTGATCTGATCCCAAATCCGTGATAAACACGTGTCCATCTGTGTCACAAAATAATTCCAAATGATAGGGCGCCACATCGGACGAATGAATCACTACTTGATTATCTGCTGCACTTCCGATACGTAAATGAATTTTATTCATGTTGCTTATCCTTCTAATTCAGATCAAAGATACAAAATCGACAAGAAATCCCCTCTTTTTAAAATGAATCCGATTTTTCTACGGCATTTTTGACAAAAAAATCGCATTTCGTTAATAAGTTCCTTTGTCAAATTGTGAAATGAATCATTACAACTCGTAATTTTAACTTTCAGAAAAATCGAATGGGAAAAATAATAGCAATAGCGAATCAAAAAGGAGGAGTTGGAAAAACGACAACCACTATTAATTTGGGTGGATGTTTAGGTGTATTGGAATATAAAACGCTGATTGTCGATGCGGATCCACAAGCAAATTCCACTTCTGGAACGGGATTTGATCCAAAGAACGTTCGCAATATTTATGATTGCTTGGTCAATGGTGCTCATCCGAAAGATGTTATTTTAACAACGAGCAATCCAAATTTGGATGTATTGCCCTCTCACCTAGATTTAGTTGGCGCTGAATTGGAAATGATCAACCTTCCGAATCGTGAATTTTTATTGAAAAGCACCTTGGAAAAAGTCAAAGATGATTACGATTTTATCCTCATAGATTGCTCCCCATCCCTCGGACTTATCACAGTAAATTCATTGGTTGCAGCTGATTCTGTCATGATTCCTGTTCAATGTGAATATTTCGCATTGGAAGGATTGAGTAAATTATTGAATACCATTAAAATTGTTCAAGGAAGATTGAATCCAACCTTAGAAATTGAAGGGATGTTGCTCACGATGTATGATACACGTTTGCGCCTTGCTAATCAGGTGGTGGATGAAGTAAAGACGCATTTCCAAGAATTGGTGTTTGACACGGTCATTCATCGTAACACGACTTTAAGTGAAGCATCGAGTCATGGTTCAACTGTCATTATGCACGACGCTGCGTCCAAAGGATCTATAAATTACCTTAACTTTGCCCGAGAATTGTTGCAGAAAAACGATTTAACAAAAATAGGAAACGACGATAAAATAATTGAGATTGATCATGAGCTCTAATCCGAAAAAGCAACCAGCGTTAGGACGAGGTTTAAGTGCTTTATTGCAAAATTCAGAAACCGACATCACATCCATGAGTGGAGCCACTGTTGGATCTGTATCCATGATTGATATTCAACTCATTGAAGCCAATCCCTTTAATCCACGAACGCACTTTGAGAAAGAAGCCTTGGAAGAATTACGTCAATCAATTCTATCACATGGCATCATTCAACCCTTGACAGTTCGTAAGTTGGGTCGTGATCGCTACCAATTAATTTCAGGAGAAAGAAGGTTTCGTGCATCGCAATTAGCTGGATTAAAAGAAGTTCCTGCTTACATTCGTATAGCCAACGATCAAACCATGTTAGAAATGGCGTTGGTGGAAAATATTCAACGAGAGGATTTGAATGCCATTGAAGTTGCCATATCTTATGAACGACTGATTGACGAATGTAAATTGACACAAGAACAACTCAGTGAAAAAGTAGCGAAATCTCGCTCACACATTGCGAATCACATACGTTTACTCAAGTTACCAGCTAGCATTCAAGCAGGTGTTCGCGATCAGGTCATCAGCATGGGACATGCACGAGCGTTATTGAGTATTGCAGATGAAAAAGAACAATTGAAAGCCTATCAACAAATTATTGATGATTCACTTTCTGTTCGTGCGGTTGAACTATTAGTAAAACCAAGCTCTACCCCATCCACTGTAAAAACAAAAACAGAAAAAACAGCTTTAAGTCCATCGGAAGAAGTATTTACTTCCTTTCTGAGTGACAAATTAGGATCAAAAGTTTCCATCGATAAATCTGGTAATGGAAAAGGAAAAGTAACTGTTCATTTTTCTTCTGAGGCAGAATTAAACCGGGTAATGGCTTTATTGAAAAAATAATGTCTCGCCTCCTCCTACTCTTTCTTCTTTGCCGTTTTTCATCTTGGTGTCAACCATTAGTCATGAAGGATTCCTTGTTTCCGGAATACAAAAAAGTCATGATTTATTCTGCCGTGATCCCAGGAGCTGGTCAAATCTACAATAGTATTCACCGAGAGAAAGGACCCAAACACGCTTTTTGGAAAGTTCCATTAATTTATGGTGCTTTAGGGACAACAGCCTATTTTCTAACGGTCAACAATCAAACACAGAAATCACTCAAAACAGAATACCAGCATCGCATGGACAACAGCGGGAACTTAAATCCAACCTGGGCTATTTATGATGATGCGGCTGTTTTAAGTTTATATCATTCCTATTTAAACAAAAGAGACATGTCCATACTCGGTTGTGCGGCTGTCTATTTTATTCAAATTGCAGAAGCTGGTGTGGAAGCACATTTTTTACATTTTGACGTTAGTGATAAATTAAGTATTCAAGCTAGTCCGAATTTCGGACCGAATATCGGACCGATACTCGGTCCGAGTATCGGACAATCCATGTTTGGATCATGTTCAGCAGGAATTCATGTAAAGTTTCAATTTCATTAAAGTGAAAAACGTATTTTTGTTCAGATGAAGATTGGTTTAATTGGTTACGGAAAAATGGGGAAAGCAATTGAGGAAATTGCTTTGGAGCGAGGACATGTTATCACAGCAGTCATCAACAGATCAAACCCCTTAACTGCTGCAAACTGGTCAGAAGTAGATGTTGCCATCGAGTTTACTCAGCCTGATCTTGCTGTTTCGCACATTAACTATTGTTTAGAAAACAATGTACCCATTGTAGTTGGAACGACGGCTTGGCAATCTGAATTACCCAAAGTTGAAGCCCTAACGAATAAAAAAAATGGTAGTTTACTCCATGCAAGCAACTTCAGTATTGGTGTGAATTTATTCTTTGAAATCAATCGGAAATTAGCCGAGATGATGAATCGTCATCCCGAATACAAAGTGAGCATGGAAGAAATTCACCATGTTCAAAAACTAGATGCGCCGAGCGGAACGGCGGTTTCACTGGCAAATGATATCATTGCTCATCATCACCAGTACAAAACTTGGCAATTATCAACTGAAGTAACTGAAGATGCAAGTATTTCCATCAATGCCCTTCGTCAACCAAATGTTCCAGGAACACATGAAGTGCGTTACGATTCAGAGATTGATACCATTCGCATCGAACACATTGCACACAATCGAAAAGGATTTGCCTTGGGAGCTGTTTTAGCGGCAGAATTCCTTGCCGGAAAAAAAGGAGTATTTACGATGAAAGATGTTTTAAAATAAAGTCATTATGAGTTTTTTCTATTTTTATTTATTGATCTTAGTTCACCCATATTTAGCCATGTGGTGGAAAAGTTTTCCAAAAGCAGGACGTCAATCGTGGGAAGCACTTGTTCCCGGATACAATTATTTCGTTGTATTTAAAGTCACTTCGAACAAACCTTGGTGGTCCTTACTTTTGGTTTTCCCAGGTGTTCATTTGGCCATGTGGATGGTTGCTAACGTAAGTTACATCAGACGATTTGGTTACTTTTCGTTTACAGACACCTTGCAAGGAATTTTCTTCCCTTACTTGATTACCGCAAAAATTGCCAATTCCGAAGCAACTTTTGGAAACGAAACGAATTGGTCCAATTCCCGCGAGGTAGAAATGCGTAAATGGGGAGATCACATTGTATTGTTTATGTGTTTACCTGTAATTGGACACATCTTCGCTTTGGCATTTGACATGGTGAGCCGTGATAAACCAGGAGAAAAAACACGCGTCAAAGAATGGGGAGATTCCTTTTTGTGGGCACTTGTTGCTGCGAGTGTTATTCGTACTTATGTTTTTGAACCCTTCCAAATTCCAACAGGATCCATGGAAAAAACCATGTTGGTAGGTGACTTTTTATTCGTAAACAAATTGGCCTATGGACCAAAAGTCCCTGTCACGCCACTATCCTATCCGTTGGTGCACAATATTGTTCCATTTGTCAATATTAAATCCTACACCACATTAGAAAAAGGAACGTATACACGACTTCCAGGATACCAAAAAATTCACCGAAATGATGTCGTTGTCTTCAATTATCCATCTGGGGACACGGCAATTGTTGATCCAAGAACTCCGAATGGATTAATGGGACACGATTACCATGGAATTGTGAATGAAGAGGCGCGTTACTTATTTGAATCATCTGAAGAAATTCAATCTAAAGTAATTCAAATGAGAAGTTTACTGGAACAACGAAAAGTTCCGACGAATCAAATTGATAGTACGATTGGAGATCAAATGTATCGCTTATTCATTGAAACACACGAGCAATGGAAAAAGAAAGCGCGAGCAAAATTGGCTGCGGGAGAATTTCCAGGTGGACCAGAGAATCACGTTGGACTTCCAGCAAAACATGGCGGTTTAACATACCGTCCAGTAGATAAAAGAGAAAACTATATTAAGCGTTGTGTTGGACTTCCTGGTGATGTTTTACGAGTGGAGAATTCTGTGCTTTATGTGAATGGTCAAGCATCTAAAATTACCGAAGGACAATGTTTGAAATACACGATTGAAAAATCAAAAATTCAATTCCCTTCAGTGAATGAGATGCTCACGCGATATGGATTAGAAAATGCACCTGATGGCTCACGAACTGACTTCGAAAGTCGCGAGCCGGATATGTATTATTTAACGTTAACGAAAAGTGAAAAGAGACGCATAGAGAATGATTTTCATATCAAACTTTCAGTCTTCCTAATGCCTGCGTATCGCGAAAAGAAAGGATACAAGCCTTCACCAATGGAGTTAATTGGGAACTTAAGTTATTTCCCGAAAGACTTCAGCGTAAACAACACCCCAACGAACTTCCAAGAGTTTCGCGTACCAAAAAAAGGACAACGCATTGCATTAACGGCATCGAATATCCCTTGGTATCGTCGCATTATTACAGCTTACGAAGGACATCAATTAAAAGAATCAAAAGCGGGGATTTTCATTGACGGCAAAAAAGCGACAACGTATACATTTGCCATGAACTATTATTGGTTAATGGGAGACAATCGGTATAATTCAGCCGATTCTCGCGTTTGGGGATTTGTACCAGAAGACCACATTGTTGGAAGAGCTTCACTCGTTTGGTTCTCCAAAAGTGCTTATATGGGTGTACGTTGGAATCGCATCATGAAGTTCATTGATTAATGACGGTTTTTCCAACAGCTTATTTTCCTTCCATCGCCTATTTGAGTGCTTTATCTAAAGCTGATCAGCCACAGATTGAATGGCATGAGCATTTTCAAAAACAAACGATTCGTACGCGCTGTGAAATTTTAACAGCCAATGGTATTCTTCGTCTGAGCATTCCTGTTCTTCATGAAAGCGGAAAGAAAACGCCGATCAAAGAAGTCTTCATTGACCACACAGGAACCTGGAAAAATGATCATTGGCGTGCGATTCAAAGTGCGTATGCCCTTGCCCCCTACTTCGAAGATTATGCGGAATCCATCAAAGAAATCATCTTTGCGGATGATGACTTTTTATGGGAAAAGAATGAACGTTGTTTGCGTTTGATGGAACAAGTTTTAGATCAGTCATTTCAGCATGTGTACACAGAATCTTTTGAAGGAATCAGTGGAGATCAGGCTAAAAACGCCTATTTATCAAACGCTAATTGGGATAAAAAATCGTACCAGCAAGTCTTTTCCTACGACACAGAATTCACGCCGAATTTATCGATGATTGACCTACTCATGAACGAGGGACCGTTTTGTCGAAAGTGGATTTTAACGTCCAAAGATTAATCCGTGACCGGATTTAGATTGGAATAATTTATTCCATTTCACTTGAATGACCGTTGGATTCATTAGATTTCCGTCCGTAATGACCAAATCACCATTCTTTTTGAAGGTCATGGCTGAAGGATTGGTAAACGTGGCTTTATCCAATGAAGTGAAATTGACAATCTCACCAAATTGATTAAAGACAACCAAGGAATGATCTGCACTAGAAAGAATGTAGATTTCATTCGTCTTCGGATGTACTGCGATAGCAGAAGGCGTGAAATTCATTGATTCCAAGGTGTCATCCGCAATGCTGAGATCAGATTGAGGAACGATTAAGTTATTTTTGATGGCAAACGCTTCAATGTCCTCCGCAGAAATCGAGAACAAAGGTTGTGCATTTAATTTTCGCTGATTCAAGTTGTAGGCATATACCGAACTATTGCTATATCCTTCCACGTGTTCTTCATTCGAAGCAATTAAAAACAAGCGATTGGTTTCTTTGTGAACACACATACTGCTTGCTTCAAATTGCTCATTCTCCAAATTCAAGGTTTTTAACGAACTTGAATCGTAAGGAGCGCTTAAAAAATGAATATGTTTCGCATCGTCCACTAATAACAATGTTGAATCGATGTTTGAAATATTACAAATCTTTGCGCCAAAATCCCAAGGTAAAAACGGAGAAACACTTTTAGCTTCAAGGTCATACATGTACAAGGCACCATTTTCTTGGTTAAGTCCAACTAAGTGTGTTGAATCCAACAAAGTTACATCTGAAAAAGGCTGAACCCCCATTGGTAAAGTAGCAACAGAATTGGGATGTTGTAAATCAAAATACCCATCTTCTTTCTGGAAATTGCTTGCTTTTTTGATGTAATAGTTCTCCACTCCTACTTTTTGCAAAGAACGAGCGGCGATAAAGGACATCGTTGCGAGGACAAAAGAAAAGAAGTACTGTTTCTTGTTCATACGAAACAAATTTAACGGAAAATTCGCATACTTTTATCATCTCAAAAAAAATTGTTCATGAGTTATTGTCAATATTGTCGCAAACTACCACCAGACAACATACACAGACGTTATCACGATGCAATTTATGGGGTAGAGATCACCGATGATGCTGAGTTATTTGGGCGATTGCTTTTAGAAATGAATCAAGCAGGATTAAGTTGGGACACGATCCTCAAGCGAGAAGCGCATTTTCGTCGGGCGTATGATGGATTTCAGCTAGAAATCGTAGCGAATTATCAGTCAACTGACATAGAACGACTGTTGGCAGACCCAGGTATCATTCGAAATCGACTTAAAATTCACGCCGCGATCCACAATGCTCGTCAAATTTTGACGTTAATAGAAACACATGGATCCTTTTATCAATGGATTCAACAACAAGAAGCAAAAAATACATCAGAATGGGTTAAACTGTTCAAAAAGAACTTTAAATTTGTTGGAACAGAGATTGTGAAGGAATTTTTATTCAGCATTGGACGCATTCCTGGAGCACATGATCTTGATTGTCCAAGTTACAGACACTAAAAAGAAAGAAATGAAATCATTCATCGTTTATTTATCCTTATTGCTATCCACAGCTAGTTATTCACAAGTTGGAATTGATGCTGGGACAGGTGTTTTAAGTGGATTTGGGGTGTCACGCACCTTTACGAATTTACATCTCGGAGTGGAAGTGCCCAGGTCAACAAACCAAACTGTTTATGGCCGACTAAGTTATTTCTTTCCAGTGAAGGAAACGACCGCATTATCTACGATGGTGACAGCGAATAATACAACGATCAATCCTTACAATTTAACCGTGAATTATCAACGTTCCACAAATTATACCATTTTCGAAGGTGGTACGCGAAAATACATTGGGAACGACTATGATTACGGGTTTTCAGGGTATTCTGGAACCAATTTAATGGTGATCTTGAACAAAGTCAAAAACAATTACGAAAAGACAGATGCTACGGGAACATACAATTGGTCTGACAACTACTCGTTAAGTCCAGGAGAAACAACGGAAGGATCCATTTTGAGCGTAGGAGTTGGTTTTCAACTTGGTGTGAAATATACCTTTCCAGCGGTTGGATCCGTTTACGCTGACATGAGTGCACAATACTTAATTTTCGGTCAAGCGAGTAATCAAACCGCTTACAATAGTCAACTCATTTCCAAGCTATTCTTTATTTTCAATGTTGGTTTCCGCAAGGATTTATATTGAATCAATTTGCCGAACTATTTCCTTCACCAATTCTTCCACGGGTTTGTTTGCCTGAATGCAAAAAGTTGCCTGAAGGTAAGTCGAAGCACGCAGCTCGAGTAATTCTTCAATTTTCTGCTGCAAATTTGATTCATTCGACAACAAGGGGCGATGTGCATCATTTTTAACCCGTTCATACAATTCAAGGGAGGTCATCTCCAAATAAATAACAAGTCCTTTTTCAAGTAATTGGGTCATGTTTGCGTTAAAACACGGCAATCCCCCACCTGTAGCAATCATTTGCGGTGTGTGATTGATTTCGGATAGACAAGTCTGTTCCCAAGTACGAAATGTTGATTCACCATCCTCTTTAAAAATCGATGAAATAGATTTACCAGCCTTGTCTTCAATCCACTGATCGGTATCTAAAAAAGGAACAGCCATTTTCTCAGCTAAGGCACTACCGAGACTTGTTTTCCCTGCACCCATCATCCCCACTAAAAAAATTGGTTGTTTGATCATTGTTTTTCGCCTTGAAAATCAGCTAATTGCTTTTTTTTCGAAATTTTAATTCAAATTTACGCCAATAATGTTGTGATAACAAAAGAATATACATATCTTTGCACCCGAATTTATTGATTCCGTAGCTCAGCTGGTAGAGCAATACACTTTTAATGTATGGGCCCTGGGTTCGAATCCCAGCGGGATCACAGAAAAGCCCCTAATTCCACAAGGATTTAGGGGCTTTTTCTTTTTCCCAGAATATATTGCTTATTTATGTGATTATTTAA
>JBJTMU010000081.1:0-8380 GCA_046070685.1 Flavobacteriales bacterium
GCATCGCACAAAAAGTTCATGGATAAATTTCAATTGCCTTTCCCGTTAATTGCCGACACTGAAAAAATAATATTGAATTTATTTGGTGTTTGGGGCGAAAAGAAATTTATGGGAAGAACATTCGATGGTATTCATCGAACAACGTTTCTCTTTGATGAATCTGGAACACTGATCTCTGTCATCGGAAAACCAAATACAAAGAATCATGCGCAAGAAATTTTAGCGATCTACGCACATTGATTTTAGTTCGTAAATAGTTTACGATCTTACCCACTTACATTTGTAGAAATTAATCACCGAGTCAACCAACTCAACAAACAACAAACGATATGTCAAAGTCTAAAGAACAAAACTTAGAAAAATTAAAAGCGCTCCAATTAACAATGGAAAAATTGGACAAAACTTTTGGAAAAGGATCTGTAATGAAATTAGGAGATTCCCCAGTAGAAAAAGTAGAGGTTATCCCTACAGGTTCTATTACCTTAGATTTAGCCTTAGGAATCAACGGTTATCCAAAAGGTCGCGTAGTAGAAATTTATGGTCCAGAGTCCTCCGGAAAAACAACACTTGCCATTCATGCAATTGCCGAAGTACAAAAACAAGGTGGTATTGCGGCATTTATTGATGCGGAACATGCCTTCGATCAATTCTACGCACAAAAATTGGGTGTTGACGTGGCGAACCTTTTGATTTCTCAACCTGACAACGGAGAACAAGCATTAGAAATCGCAGATAACTTAATTCGATCCGGAGCGATTGATTTAATTATTATCGACTCTGTTGCTGCCTTAACTCCAAAAGCGGAGATTGAGGGAGAAATGGGTGATTCTCAAATGGGACTTCAAGCACGATTAATGTCTAAAGCTTTACGTAAATTAACAGGATCAATTAATAAAGCTGGGTGCTGTTGCATTTTCATCAATCAATTACGTGATAAAATTGGTGTGATGTTCGGTAATCCAGAAACCACAACTGGTGGAAATGCCTTGAAGTTTTACTCTTCCGTTCGTATCGATATTCGTCGTGCAACACAATTAAAAGAAGGAGAAGACATCATTGGAAACCGCGTAAAAGTAAAAGTGGTAAAAAACAAAGTCGCTCCACCGTTCAGAAAAGCCGAATTCGACATCATGTATGGTGAAGGAATCTCGAAAATAGGCGAAATCATCGACCTTGGAGTGGATTTAAATATCTTGAAAAAAAGTGGCTCATGGTTCTCTTATGGAGAAACAAAACTTGGTCAAGGACGCGATTCAATTAAATCTATCCTAATGGACAATCCAGCATTAGCTGAAGAATTAGAAGAAAAAATCAAAAACGCTCTTGCAACACCCGCCAACAGCGAAGAAGTGTTACAGGACTAGTGCATATCGTTTGGTTGAAAGCGGCATTCAGTGAATGCCGCTTTTTTTATGAGAAAAAATTCGTTATTTTTGATTTCAATCAACTTAAATACTATGAAAAAAATTATTGGATTATTTATTCTAGGGTCCTTGGTAATGACCACGAATACAGGCTGTAAAAAGAAAGGATGTACAGACAACACGGCGACAAACTATAACAGCGCAGCGAAAAAAGATGACGGAACATGTTTATATGCCCCTATCATTACAATGAACGGAGCAGCCGAACTGACTATCAATGTCGGAACAACTTACAACGATGCTGGTGCAACTGCAACAAACAAAGATGGATCCACAGTAACTGTGACAACGTCAAATACTGTTGATGCCTCAACAACTGGTACATACTACGTTACTTACACGGCAACAAATGCAAATGGAACAGCAACAGCTCAACGCAAAGTGAATGTGATTGTTGGACAAGATAACTGGGTTGTTTCTTGGAGCTTAACAAGTGACTGTGGTGCAACAGCATTTCCCTTGGCCTCTGCACCTGTAATTTCAGCAGGAAGTAATGCGACATCTTTAAACATCGACAATATGTTCAACCTAATCGGGGGAACAGCCACAGCAACAACAAGTGGAAGTCACATTACGATCCCCCAACAAACTGTTGATGCAACCGTAGGTCAAATAACATTTTCAGGAACTGGAACAATGAATGCGCAAGGAAACATCATCGTTATCACTTATACATACGATAACAACGCACCATTGATCGGTGGTTCAGGCACTTGTACTGCTACATACGTAAAACAATAACATACATTAAGTAAAATTGAAAAGGCAGGTTCCCCTGCCTTTTTTTGTATCAAAAGTTACTTTTCAAAAGCGCAGCAGTACCTATCTTTGTGCCATGGGAAAATTCAACGACATCGTTCAGTCATCCACTCCTACTTTGGTAGATTTCTATGCCACTTGGTGTGGACCATGTAAAATGATGCATCCAATACTCGATGATTTAAAGCAACAAATGGGAACTAAAATTCGTATTTTAAAAATCGACGTTGATAAAAACCAAGACGTTGCAGCCAAATACAACGTGAGAGGAGTGCCCACATTCGTCCTTTTCAAAAATGGAAAGATCCTATGGCGCGAAAGTGGCGCTTTCCCATTATCCACATTAAAGGCTAAAATCCAAGCAGTTTTATAAAAAACGTAACCCTTCTTTTTTTCTTGCGTATTTGCATACCATGGCGGAAAACTATACTTTTGCCTGCGTAAAATTTAAACAAATTAACAAATCAGTATGGAATCAATGATGATTTATGTGCCTATTGTAATGGCCGTTATCGGATTGCTATTTATGGCAATGAAGAGAGCTTGGGTTTTGAAACAAGACGCTGGAGATGGTAAAATGAAAGAAATTTCAGATTATATCTACGAAGGAGCGCTTGCATTTTTAAAAGCCGAATACCGTTTATTAGCCGTTTTCGTGCTAATTTCAAGTGTTGTTTTAGCAGGAATTACATTTGTTCCTGGTGTTAAAACACATCTTTTAATTATCGTAGCTTTTATTTTCGGAGCTATCTTTTCGGCATTAGCTGGAAACATGGGGATGAAAATTGCAACGAAAACAAACGTTCGTACAACACAAGCAGCTCGTACAAGTTTACCACAAGCATTGAAAGTTTCTTTTGGTGGTGGAACAGTAATGGGACTTGGTGTTGCCGGATTGGCCGTATTAGGTTTAACAGCATTTTTCATCGTGTTTTTCAATTTCTTCATGGGAGGAAAATGGACAAGTACGGAAGATATGACTGTCGTATTAGAAACGTTAGCTGGATTCTCATTAGGTGCTGAGTCAATTGCATTGTTTGCTCGTGTTGGTGGTGGTATTTATACCAAAGCTGCTGACGTTGGTGCTGACTTAGTTGGAAAAGTAGAAGCTGGAATTCCAGAAGATGATCCTCGTAACCCAGCAACAATTGCAGATAACGTAGGTGATAACGTAGGTGACGTTGCAGGTATGGGTGCCGATTTATTTGGTTCTTATGTAGCAACTGTATTAGCGGCCATGGTACTAGGAAACTATGTAATTAAAGATATGGGTGGTAGCATTGAAGACGCATTCGGTGGAATCGGTCCAATTTTATTACCAATGGCGATTGCTGGATTTGGTATCCTTTTCTCGATCATTGGAACAATGCTTGTTCGTATTACGAGCAACGATGCTAAAGAAAAACAAGTTCAAGGGGCATTAAACTTAGGAAACTGGGTATCAATTGCCTTGACTGCAGCAGCATGTTATGTACTCGTTAATTGGATGCTTCCTTCAAAAATGACGATGGAGTTCTTCGGTGAAGGTGCACAAGAAATTTCTTCTATGCGTGTATTCTTCGCTACAATTGTTGGATTAGTAGTTGGAGGTGTGATTTCATCTGTGACCGAATATTACACTGGATTAGGAACTAGCCCAGTATTGAAAATCGTTCAAAAATCTGCCACTGGAGCAGGAACGAATGTGATTGCTGGATTAGCAACAGGAATGATTTCTACCTTCCCTACCGTATTGTTGTTCGCAGGAGCAATTTGGGGATCTTATGCTTTGGCAGGATTCTACGGTGTGGCTTTAGCTGCTTCTGCAATGATGGCAACAACTGCAATGCAATTAGCAATCGATGCATTCGGACCTATTTCCGACAATGCAGGTGGTATCGCTGAAATGAGTGAATTACCAAAAGAAGTTCGTCAACGCACAGACATTTTAGATTCAGTTGGTAATACAACAGCTGCAACTGGTAAAGGATTTGCCATTGCTTCTGCAGCGTTAACTTCATTGGCTTTATTTGCAGCGTATGTGACGTTTACAGGCATTGACGGTATCAATATCTTTAAAGCGCCAGTATTAGCGATGTTATTTGTTGGTGGAATGATTCCAGTGGTATTCTCTGCATTGGCGATGAATTCTGTTGGTAAAGCAGCAATGGACATGGTGTACGAAGTACGTCGTCAGTTCAAAGAAATTCCTGGAATTATGGAAGGAACTGGAAAACCTGAATATGGTAAATGTGTAGAGATTTCTACAAAAGCAGCTCTTCGTGAGATGATGTTACCAGGTGTATTAACGATTGGTTTCCCAATTGTTATTGCAACTGTACCAATGTTGTTAGGTTATAGCAATCAACTAATCGCTGAAATGTTAGGTGGATACATGGCTGGAGTAACCGTTTCTGGTGTTCTTTGGGCAGTATTCCAAAACAACGCTGGTGGTGCTTGGGATAACGCGAAAAAATCATTTGAAGCTGGTGTTGAGATTAATGGCGAAATGACATTCAAAGGTTCTGATGCGCACAAAGCAGCCGTAACTGGTGATACTGTTGGTGATCCATTCAAAGATACTTCTGGTCCTTCGATGAACATCTTAATCAAATTAACATGTCTAATTGGATTAGTGATTGCACCAATCTTAGGAAATGGTGCAGCTTCTGAAGAAGGATGCAGCAAAGGAAAAGCTTCATGTGAAATGATGGACAAACATTGCGGTGGACAAGAAGCATCTTGCCATGGTAAACAACCAATGTGTCATGAAGGAATGGAAATGTGCCACGAAGGTAAAATGGACATGAAATGTGACATGAATGAATGTGCTAAAATGTCCAAAGAAGAATGTGCTAAAATGTGTGATGCGAAAGGATGTTCTCCTGAAGAAAAAGCAATCTGCATGGCGCATTACGGTAAAGACGGAAAATGGTTAGGTGATGCCAATAAATGTGCGAAAGATAAAAAAGCATGTTGTGACAAACACTAATCGGTCAACGATATAAATTGAAAGCCACCTCCAAAAGGTGGCTTTTTTTATTTCTTGAAAATAAAATAAACTGCTAAAACAATGCAAATCATTCCGGCGAAGTGATTCCAACGCAACGATTCGTTTTTGAAAAACACCAATGAAAACAAGACGAAAATCACTAAGGTAATCACCTCTTGAATCACTTTCAACTCTAATAACGAAAACGGTCCACCATTGCCTTTATATCCTATTCGATTTGCTGGAACTTGCAAACAATATTCAAAAAATGCGATCCCCCAACTAATTAAGATGATGGCAAAAATCCCCAATCCAACAATCTTTTTGTTTTCAGCATATTTTAAATGTCCATACCAAGCAAATGTCATAAAGACATTTGCTAATATTAATAAAACAATGGTATTAAATCCCTTCATATCTTTACTGTAATGATCTCTAATTTAAATGCCAAAAATAAGGATTTCTTTGAGCAAGTCGTTGAAGTTGTCAAACTCATTCCCTCTGGACGTGTCTCGTCCTATGGAGCCATCGCAAATTACCTAGGTGCGAAAAATGGGGCGCGAATGGTTGGATGGGCGATGAATGCCTCTCATCAAATCCCAGGTATCCCAGCACATCGTGTGGTCAACCGGCATGGATTACTGAGTGGAAAAATGCATTTTCCCACACCTGATGCGATGCAGGACGCACTGCAATCAGAAGGCATTGAAGTCAAGGACGATCAAATTCAACTTTTCAGAGAAATCTTTTGGGATCCGTCTGAAGAATTGACATTACCTTAAAGTTTCTGCTATTTTTGCATAAAATTCAACACATGAAATTCGCGACAAAAGCTATACACGCTGGAGTTCATCCAGATCCGGCAACAGGGGCTATTATGACACCCATTTATCAAACATCAACTTACGTGCAAGAAGGTGTTGGAAATCATAAAGGATATGAATATTCTCGTACCTTGAATCCAACTCGTCATGCCTTAGAAAAAAACATTGCAGCCATTGAGAATGGTCAATTCGGTGCGTGTTTTGGTTCTGGATTAGCCGCCATTGATTGTGTGTTGAAAATGTTAAATCCGGGAGACGAAGTAATCTCCACCAACGATTTATATGGTGGATCTTATCGTATTTTTAGAACGATCTTCGAAAAATACGGGATAAAATTTCATTTTGTCAATATGCAAGATGTCAATGCTGTAGCTGCACTTGTTAATGAACATACGAAAATGATCTGGGTGGAAACACCAACGAATCCAATGATGAATATCGTCGATATTGAAGCAATGGCGAAAATTTCAAAAGAAGCTGGAGCCATGTTATGCGTTGACAATACGTTTGCGACTCCATACCTTCAAAATCCATTAGATTTAGGTGCTGATATGGTCATGCATTCCGTAACGAAATACCTCGGTGGACATTCAGATGTTGTGATGGGTGCCTTAGTATGTTCTGATGAAAAAATTGCGCAGGAAATGTACCGTATTCAGAATTCTTCTGGTGCCGTGACTGCTCCAATGGATTCTTTCTTGGTGCTAAGAGGAATTAAAACCTTGCATTTACGTGTCCAACGTCATTGCGAAAACGGAGAAAAAGTAGCGAACTTCTTAGCTACTCATCCAAAAATTGATAAGGTTTATTGGCCTGGATTTGAACACCATCCGAATCATGAAGTTGCCAAAAAACAAATGCGTGGATTTGGAGGTATGATTTCATTCACCTTGAAAGGCAATCAACTTGAAGATGCATTAAACATTGTAAAAAAAGTTGAGATTTTCGCGTTGGCAGAATCACTTGGTGGCGTCGAGTCATTGATTGGACATCCAGCAACCATGACACATGCTTCTATTCCTAAGGATATTCGTGAGCAGAGTGGTGTCGTAGATTCGTTGATCCGCTTAAGTGTAGGAATTGAAGATGCAGACGACTTAATTGCCGACTTAACACAAGCCCTTTCGTAACTACAATTGGTCTAAGCTTTTAAAGAATTGATCTTTTTTCGCCGGAGAAAGCGGGATGGCTGTTCCATCTTTCAAAATAACGGATCCACCATCGTGTTTATCGTAGCGTTCCACATAATTTAAATTAATCAAGTGGGATTGATGAACACGGAAAAATTGGAGTCCAGCTAACAACGTGTCGTAATCTTTCAAAGTTTTTGATACCAAGATTTTTTTACCGTCGGTTAAATAAAAGAAGGTGTAATTCTTATCTGCCTCGCAGTGAACAATATCATCTATTTCTACCACGAAAATACTCTCTTGTGTTTTAAGAACAAGCTTTCGTTTTAAATGCGGTTGAATATTGTTCTGTAAAGCTGAAAATTGGGTTTCATCTTTTTTGTGTGCCAACATTTGAAGGGCATTCGACACTGCATTTCTCAGCTCTTCCGCATCGATTGGCTTTAAAATATAATCCAAGGCACTAAATTTAATGGCTTGAACAGCAAATTCTTGAAAAGCGGTGATAAAAATGATTTCAAAGGATTTATTTGTGATGCTTTTTAACACATCAAAACCGTTGCCATCTGGCATTTGAATGTCGAGCAAGACAATATCAGGTTGAATGCGCTCAATCGCAGCAATTCCTGTTTGAACATTTTCGCCATCTGTGTAGATATCTAACTTTAAATCAAATGATTCAAGCATCTTTCTGATGAACTCACGCGTTGGTTTTTCATCATCTATTATGAGGACTTTTCTATTCATTTCTGTGATTTAAAAGTTTGCAGTGTCGAATTTCAAGGGTAGAACAATGGTCACAAGCGTTCCTGTTCCCTTTTGTTCATCTAAATCATTGAAAGTCAAACTTCCATTAAATTTATACTTTTTATTTAATATGGCGATGCGTTCCTTGGTAATATCAATGGCCATACTTTTATGGGTTCGGATTTTTTTTGTTTGAGCAGATTTTTTCCTTCCAACACCGTTATCGGTAATTTTAATCTCTAGCTGACCATCTTTTTCGTACATATCCACATGAATTTGACCGTCTTTCACGGTGTGTAATTGTCCATGTTCGATGGCATTTTCAATAAACGGTTGGGTGATCATCGGTGGAACCATCGCTTTGTTGGTGCTCCTGAGACTGTTGCATCTGCGTGGATGATTGTTAATCAGCTCTGGGAGGGTGGAGTTCCTAAGGAAGTTCTTCAATTCCTTCCAATGCGCGATGACGAAAACGGAAAGTACCTCGTTACGCACGACGGCATCGATGGAGTCATTCTTACTGGA
>JBJTMU010000082.1:0-3452 GCA_046070685.1 Flavobacteriales bacterium
TTGGTTGCGCCCGTGGGATATTCAATTTTAACACCTGCTGCTGGATTCACCTTAGTTCGCTTTTACAGAAACAAATGCACTTAACCCAGGAAGCAGTAAATCAGTTTGATTTTTTGTCAATTTGTTCAATGAAATTCGCACTGGAACACGTTGAACAATTTTCACGAAGTTTCCTGTAGAATTATCCGGAGGAAGCAAAGAGAATTTGGCTCCAGTTGCTCCAATGAAGGACTCTACCTTCCCTGTCACATGCATAGTTGGATATGCATCAATGTGTACTTCCACTGCTTGACCAGGGCGCAAACGATTTACTTGCGTTTCTTTGAAATTGGCCGTAATCCATAAATGTTGATTGTCAATTTCAGAACAAACTGGGGATCCAGTTGTGATGAACTGACCATCATCTACACTTCGCTTTGAAACAAGTCCGTCACAAGGAGCCAGAATTTTTGTGTATTCCAACTGTGTCAAGGCTAGGGTTAATTCTGCTTGTCGTTGCTTTACCAACGCTTCCGCTAATGAAATCATTGATTTTTGTCCTTCAGCTTGAGATTTAACACCACTTGATTGTTTCGATGCCGCAGCAAATTGATTACAAGATGCGTTGTATTGCGCCTGAGCAACTTCTACTTCGGCATTTACAGCATCCAATTCAGCTTTCGTAGAAGCATTTGTCGCAAACATGTTCTTGATGCGCTTCTGATCCTCTTTGATTTTTGTCAATCTTGCTTTTGTCACTTCAATATTTTGACCTGAAGATTCGCTGCTGAGAAAAGCAGCATCTGCATTTTTCACGCCAGCATCCGCATTGTTTTTCACAGCTTCTAAATTCGCCTTTGCATTTTCTAATGCTGCGGTTGCTTGAATCACGCGTGCTTGAAATTCTTGATCATCGATTTCAATCAACAAATCCCCTTTGTGAACGAATTGATTATCCTTAAAATATACATGTTTTACATATCCTGTTACACTTGAGCGAATTGGAATAATATCCGCATCGATTTGAGCATTGTCGGTCGTTTCATACCCTGCATTCATGAGGTAGGATGTAAATGCGCCGATTAATACAACTCCTGCAATGGCGATAAGAACGACGAATCGTTTCTTTTTTGGTTTTGATTGTTCTGTTGTCATTTTTCTATTTTAATCAGTTAAAAATTAATTCCATTTGTAGTATAATACAGCGACTCTGCGTTCATTCGTTTAATCTCGTGTATTTTTTGATTGAGTTTCGCGGTCATTTCTTCATTCAATTGAATCAAATATTGGTTGACCGTGATTTTCCCATTGTCCAATTGCGAAGAATACACCTTTGATATCGCACTTCGTTTTTCAAGGATCGAAGCATCTTTTTGAATGAGTTCATTCATTGCGTCAATTTGACGTTCGTAATTGATACTTGACATGGAAGTGTTTAATAAAAAGGCTTCTCGTTGAATATCGATTAAGTCCTTGTTGATTTCATACCTGCTCTTCTCGCGGTTTAATCCATAAAGAGTAGAAATATTCCATCGTACACTTAGTCCAGCGCTACCAAAGGCACGTAAATCTTGATTGATGAAGTTTGGACCTGGTCGACCATAATTTCCGGCAACGTTTAAATAAACTTTCGGCAATGCCATTTTTGTTGCTAAAGAATAGCGAGACTCCAATAATTCCAGTTGATAATCGAGCAATTTTAACTCCGGACGTGTCGTTTTTGCTCCTTTTCCGCCCAAAGCAATCAGGGAGAATTCATCCTTTTCAGAAATAGACTTTCCGGTAAGAATGGAAATACCTTGTAGCAGTGCTTTTAAATTTTGAGTGGTTTCAATCATGTTCTGTTCAATTTTCAAAATTTCCACATCGATTTCATCAAGACTAGAAGCCAAGCTAAGGCCATTTTCAACTGCCGGTGCCACATTTTTACGACGATTCAAAAGATTGTCCTTATATATGGTTAACATATTGAGATTTTCCTTCCCTAATAAGATAGAAGTATATAATTGATTAATGCGCTCAATCAACTTGTATAATTCAATTTCATTCTTCTGTTTTTCAATGGATAAATTGGACCCCTCGATTTCACGTTGTTTTTTCGCGAGACCGCCATCGAAAATGGTTTGTTCAATTGAAAGAGACCCAATGTAAGAGTCATGAGGGAAATGTGTGGTCATACCGGGGATATTGAACTGAACAACTTCCGACTGATAAACACCCTGTACATTCATATTGAGCTTCGGTAACCATGCTTCATTGATCGCGTGAATGTTTAAGGAAGAAACTTCATCAAATAGTTGATTTTGTTTCAAAAGTGGATAGTTGGATTTTGCCCATGCCACGCATGAGTCCAATAGAATAACCTTCTGGGCATAGCCTTGAAAACGAAGAATTATCAAAAGTAAAAGGATTGTTGTTCTTTTCATAAAGAGTGTTTACTTAATTTAAAACGAATAAATTCATGAATGGATTGAAGTAATTTTTCGTGTTGAGAATCTGACCATTCAATACCATTATTTTGACAAATAGCCTGAAATATTGGAGCGGCAACAAATGGATATGCACAAAGAGAATGTAAATTCATCAGAAAGATGACTGGATCTACAGTCGATATTTCACCTTTGAGCATACCTTGATTTAATAGTGTTAGTAAGGAGTATTTTTGATTTTTCTTAATCCCTTTTACCTTTAAATGGAATAAAGCTTGGTTGCTACTGATTTCTTTAATGAGAAAAATGGACATTTGAGGATACTCTGACAGGAATCCAACAAATCGATTTGAATAAGTAAGTATTCGCTCTATAATAGGTATCGATTCATCTGAAATGATATCCATGTTTTGAAAGTATCTTGAAAGAGCTCCTCCAAATACTTCATCGAACAATCGCTCCTTATTTCGAAAGTAGTAATGTAATAGAGCTTTATTTATACCTGCTTGATTTGCGATATCCTGCATCCGCGCACCGTATAGTCCTTTTTCCATGAAAATCAATCTTGCTGATTCAAGTATGACAGTTTCTGTATTTTGATCTTTTAACTTCATGGTTTAACCAAATGGTTAACAAAAGTAATACAAATTTGTTTGCGTCAAAAAAAAATAATTGATCAAGTCAACAAATCGCATTTAAATGTAGGTTAACAAAAACAACCCATTAAATCAGTGAGTTACAATTATTTTTTTGAAAAAAGTAACCTTTTCAATCATCATCCGTTAGAATTCTTCGGGTCTAAAAACAAAAAAAAATAAAAAAACTTTGAAAAAAGTGTTGCAGATCCAAAAAGAGTACATATCTTTGCACCCCGCAACTGAGATAAACAACGGTTCATCTGGCGGAAAAAGTCTTAAAAAGTTAATTAGAACGGGAGTTCTACTAACGACAGAAGAAGTTCTTTGAAGTATTGAGAAATAAGGAAACAGCGTTTTTAAGAAAAGAACATATAAACATACTCGAGCTCTTATGAAAATTCAAAGT
>JBJTMU010000083.1:0-11628 GCA_046070685.1 Flavobacteriales bacterium
ACTTTGAATTTTCATAAGAGCTCGAGTATGTTTATATGTTCTTTTCTTAAAAACGCTGTTTCCTTATTTCTCAATACTTCAAAGAACTTCTTCTGTCGTTAGTAGAACTCCCGTTCTAATTAACTTTTTAAGACTTTTTCCCGTTTGAACTAACCGTTGTTTGTTCCGTTGTGGGGTGCAAAGATATGTACTCTTTTTGGATGCGCAACACTTTTTTTAAAGTTTTTTTTGATTTTTTTTTCTCCCTATCACTAAACCCTTGATAATTGGCAGTTTAAACGAATAAAAAAAATCAAGCTTTTTAGTCCTGTGTTGGATTTAAGGACTGATAGTGGGATTTCATCGCGTGAATGGATGAAAACGAATTAGCAAATCCAAGCGTTAATGTCGTTTGTAAAACGTCGTTCGTTACATCGTGAATTTGCAGCTTTTTTTCCGCTCCTATATATAGGTATATATTTTCTCTTTTTACGTGGTCATTTCCCCAGTCGTAAACCGACAATTGAAAGGCCATTAAAATAGCCTCGTCTCGACTACATCCTTCTGTTGCATTTTTTCGAAATTCAACATTTGCTAAAAGCACACCTATTCGATCCTTCAAAATGCGTAGATCTCCTTTGTTCCATGACTTCATTGCTGGAAATATTCGCTCCAATTCAAACAAGTCGTTTTTTGTCAAAACAACTCGATCACGCACGCCTGATTTTTTCTTAGCTATCGAAAACCAATATTTCATCGCAAGCAAGACCATCACTAAACAAAGTACACCCGAAATCTTGGCCACGATCATGAAATCTGACAATATGGCCAAAGGGATAAAAATTAACAACAAAAAAATTACCGTTAACCAAAAAGGAAAACGGTAACTCAAATGATGATGATTCGAACTCATTCGTAATTCAATACTTGATTATTTTTCAGTGATCCACTTATCATTTAGCATTTCACCTTTGATGGTTACATCCTTTGTTCTGGAATAATCTTCTGCGGCGATCAGCATTTGTTCTTTCGTATCTCTACGAATTAAAATTGCACTTGAACCTTGTGATTTAACTTCTATATAAAATCCATTTCTCAAACGCGCTGGTTTTGTTGGCGGTCTTCCCATTATCTCTTTTGTTAATTCTTAATAAATATAACAACATTTTTGAAATTATGTTGTATTTCTGAAAAAAAACTGTCAAAAACCATGCCTTCTTATTCGAGTACCAAAGCTTTAGAGTAACTTTGCGGCATGATTCAACTCGAAAAACTAGGATACTTCTTACCTCAGGGTTATTTATTTGAACAAGTTAGCTTGCAAATCAATCGTGGTGACAAAATTGGACTCGTCGGAAAAAATGGCGCAGGAAAGTCAACTATGTTGAAATTATTGTCAGGACACATTTCTCCAAGCGAGGGCGCCATTCATCAACCTAAAGGATTGAAATACGGTTACTTGACACAAGATATCGTTATCAAATCGAAGGAAACGGTTTATAATTACTTATTTCTATCGAACCAAGAATTGAATCGAATTCGTGAGCGTCTTGATTTTATCAATCATGAATTGGTTACTCGGACAGACTATGAATCGGATTATTACCTTGGTATATTAGATGAATTGAGTGAATTGAATCATGAATTTCAAGTATTGGAAGGATTTCAGTGGGAAGAAAAGATAAAATCTACCCTTGATGGACTCGGTTTTTCAGATGTCGATCAACAGAAATTAATTCAAGCGTGCTCCGGTGGTTGGAAAATGCGTGCCGAATTAGCTCGCATCCTTGTCAACAATCCTGATATTTTACTTCTCGATGAGCCGACCAACCACCTTGATATCATTTCTATTAGTTGGTTAGAAAATTACCTTCAACGCTTCGAAGGGGCTGTTATTCTGATTTCACACGACCGTTTATTTTTAGATAACGTCACGAAACGCACCTTAGAAATAAGCATGGGACGTGTATTGGATTTTCCTTATGCCTATTCCAAGTATAAGTTGATGCGCGCCGAAGAATTGGAGCGCATGGAACAGTCAAAAAAACAGCAGGACAAGCAGATTAAACAGACGGAGCAATTGATCGAAAAATTCCGTGCAAAAAGTAGTAAAGCTTCTTTCGCTCAGTCTTTGATGAAAAAACTGGAGAAAACGGAACGCATTGAGATTGAAAAAGATGTGGTATCCAAAATCAAACTAACCTTTCCATTAAGTGTTCAGCCTGGAAAATGGGTACTTGAAATGAACGATCTCTGCAAAAGCTATGGAGACCGAACTTTATTCGAACATGTCAATATTACCGTTGGACGCGGTGAAAAAATTGCTTTATTGGGTCCAAATGGCGTCGGTAAATCCACTCTACTAAAATCCATCACCAAGGAAATTGACTATGAAGGAGAAGTACTATACGGACATAATGTCAATGTTGCTTACTTTGCACAAGATCAAGCGGAAAAATTAGATCCTTCCAAAACGATCTACGAAACAGTGGATGATATTGCTGTTGGTGACATTCGCAAAGATTTACGCTCTATTCTTGGTACCTTTTTATTTACAGGTGAGGTTGTAGAGAAAAAAGTAAGTGTGCTTTCTGGGGGTGAACGTACCCGACTAGCCCTATGTGTTTTGTTATTGAGTCCATCGAATTTCTTGATTCTGGATGAGCCAACGAATCACCTCGACTTACAAAGTAAAGATGTATTAAAACGCGCTCTTCAATCCTACGAAGGGACATTTATTGTCGTTTCTCACGACCGAGAATTTTTGGAGGGACTTTGTAACCGTATTTGGGACATCGAAAACAAAAACTTGAAAATCCACCATTTTACGCTCAACGAGTATTTACAATATAAAATGTCTCGAAAAGATTTACCTTCTGAGCAAGTGGTTACTTTGGAAAAGGAAAAAACAAGTAAGTCAGAGAAACCGATTCAAGAAAAAAAACCGAATAATGTCAAGCTGGAAAAAGAAGTTCAGCAAATTGAACGAAAAATATCGGAATCCGAAAAACGCATTGAAGATTTGGAGGCTCATATTGCCACTTTGACATTCGATGAACATCAATCACATTCTGAAGTGCTTGAAGATTACGAAAATGCCAAACAACAATTGGAACTTTTTATGGCTGATTGGGAACTTAAAATGAGTGAACTATAAGACCAAGATTTCCTTATATTTGCTCTATGAGAATCCTTCTTTTTCTTTCTTGTTTCATTCTTTTGACTTCGAGCAAATGTAGCAAGGGGAAACAAAATCCAATTCCGTATGTCCCTTTTGACATTACGATTGACATTCAATTACCTAGTTACAATGCACTTCAAGGTGTTGGAGGTTGGTCATACGTGAATGGTGGATCGAAAGGAATCATTGTTTATCGCAGAGGAATTGATGAATTTGTAGCGTTTGACCGGCATTCACCCGTTGATCCAGATGGTACTTGTGCCACTCCTCTATTCCCAACTGCACAGAATTTTTTAATCTTAAAGGACACGTGCAATAATGCCACGTTTTCCTTGTACGACGGATCTCCCGTTTCGAATAGTGCCTTTGGATTGCGTCAATATGCCGTTCAATTCAACGGAAGTAATTTAGTTAGAATTTACAATTGATCATATGAATGAGATTACCGTAACCATCATCGACCGTGAAGGTGAAGCACATGAGTTGGTTGGTCCAACAGACATGAACATGAATATCATGGAATTATGCAAAGCATACGAACTTCCCGTGCTAGGAGAATGTGGTGGAATGGCCATGTGTGCGACGTGCCAATGTTATTTAGAATCGGACACAGCACTTCCTGAACAGAGCGATGCGGAATTAGATATGTTAGATCAAGCGTTCTTTGTCAAAGGTAATAGCCGCTTGGGATGTCAAATTCAATTAAGCGAAGACATTCACGGGATTGTCCTTCGATTGGCTCCGGAAGCGTAAACTTAATGTGCTAGTTTCTCTTTGAATACCTTTCTGAATTTCTCCACTTTCGGACGAACAACGGCTTGACAATACATATTTTGAGGATTGTTCTCAAAATAGTCATGATGGTATTTTTCCGCCTCGAAATAATTGTGAATGGGTTCGATTTCTGTCACTATAGGCTGATCCCAAACTTTTTCTTTACTCAACTTCTCTTTGTAGGCCATTGCCAATTCTTTTTGTTCCAGATCATGGTAAAAAATGACTGAACGATATTGTGTACCAACATCGTTTCCTTGTCGATTTAATTGAGTTGGATCGTGCACAAACCAAAAGATCTCAAGTAGTTCATCGTACGAAATCACAGTTGGATCATATTCAATTTGAGCCACTTCCGCATGTCCTGTTGTTCCCGTACACACTTCTTCGTAGCTCGGATTCAATGTTTTACCACCAGCATATCCCGGAACGACGGAAATGATTCCTTTCACATCTTTAAAACAGGCCTCAATGCACCAAAAACACCCCGCACCAAATGTCGCTTTTTTCATACCATTTTTGTTTGTGTAAATATAAGAAATCGGTTCAAAGTCCATGGACAAAGAATTAATACAATAACGTTTTCCTGTAGGATTTGGTCCATCATCGAATAAATGTCCAAGATGGGCATCACAATTAGCGCAACGGATTTCGATGCGATCCATTCCACCACTTAGATCTCGTACTTTTTTCACTTTTCCTTTACTGAGCACATCGTAAAAACTGGGCCATCCACTCCCCGACTCGTATTTTGTTTCGCTGGAAAACAAGGGTACTCCACAACCAACACAGGTGTAGGTTCCTTTATCATGATGATCCCAATATTTACCTGTGAACGGTGCTTCGGTTGCTCCATCGCGAATGACTGAACACACATTTTCAGGCAAAGCCCTTCCGTTCCAATTGATGGGATTCGTGGCGTTTTTCACCTGCACAGAGGTGTGATCCGATGGTTGCGCACACGCATTCACCAAGAAGAATAGAGCAAAAATCCAAGTAAGTTTCATACGATTGAAAACAATGCAAAAGAAAAAAAGTTCGCGCTCGATAAAAGCGTAATTTTGCGCCATGAAAACAAGGTATAGTCGCAATTTTTGGATCGTATGTTTTGCGATGTTCTTTTTCATGACAGGATTCAACTTGATCATGCCTGAACTCAATCATTTCATGACGAATTTAGGTGGTGAGAAATACAAAGGCTTTATCATTCTTCTTTTTTCCGTTTCCGCAGGACTTTCACGTCCATTTTCTGGAAAAATATCGGATATTGTCGGACGGAAATGGGTAATGTATGCAGGGGTCATTTGTTCCTTCATCATTTGCTTATGTTATTCGTTTGTTGATTCGATCTTATTCTTTTTGTTGCTTCGTTTTTTACATGGATTCAGTGCAGGATTTGCCCCAACTGGCGCCACAGCATTGTTGACGGATGTCATACCAAATCAAGCAAGAGGAAGTGCGATGGGGATTTGGGGGACGTTTATTTCTTTGGGAATTGGCGTTGGTCAATCTCTTGGTTCTTGGATTTATCAAGCATTTGGTTTTAACGTACTTTTTTTATCCGCAGCTTTCATCACTTGCCTTTCTTTTATGATGATTGGATTTGCACAAGAAACCTTGGTGAATCGTGAAAAAATGAAGCTACGTCATTTGAACATCACGTGGAAAGATGTTTTTGAACCGAACGTGCTACCAGCTGCATTTGTCATGTATTTAACGGCCATTTGTTCTGGAATTATTTTTGTTGTCACACCGGATATTTCAGGCATGCTTCACATTGAAAACAAAGGATTTTTCTTTGGTTTTTATGTGCTTTCTACAATGATTGTCCGACTGTTCACCAGTTCTTTTTCCGATAAAATTGGTCGCCCTCAAACCCTGCTAATCGGCGTTTTCATCCTCATTATAAGTATGCTTTTGATTGCTACCGTGAATTCAAGTCAAGGATACATAATTGCTGCCATTGTTTTTGGATTTGCTACAGGTATTTCTAGTCCTACGCTTTTCGCTTGGACGGCTGATTTATCCCACGAAGATCGCAGAGGTGTTGGCGCAGGAACATTATTTCTCGCCCTTGAGTTTGGTATTATTTCTGGCTCCTTGATTACTTTATTGGTGTACGACAATGGTCCTAGTGGTGTTTACAAGGCTTTCACGATCGGTGCTTGTTCTGCAGGATTAGCACTCCTTGTATTGATTTTTCAAGTTCGAAAAAGTCGTGTCAATCGCGCTGTTTAGCGATCGGTTCCTCGTGAGAATTCAGGTATTTTCTCAATATGTAATGCCCAAGATAAATCAAAGGTGTTAAGCCGATGGCAATCAGTAATTTCAACAGGTAATTTGTAGGTGCAACGGACATGTACGTTCCCAAACTCATTTTACCTGGCAATACGAATCCGACGTAAAGCACAATGTATGAATCGATCAATTGAGAAATAACGGTACTCCCTGTACTTCTTAACCAAATAAAGCGATTTCCCGTTTTATGTTTGATTTTATCAAAAAGAAAAGCATCTAAAAGTTGTGAAACAAGAAAGGCACAAATGCTTCCAACAATGATCATCTGAGATTGACCAAAAACTTTGACATAAGAGGCATTATCCGCTAGGTCAGAACCTTTGATCTCGTAGGCAGGAATCCAAAGAGAAATCCCCACAATAAAGAAACAATACGCAATGAGTCCAGCAGTAATCCAGGAAAGTTTACGAACGGCTTTTTGGCCATAAAATTCATTCATTAAATCCGTCAACAGAAAAACGACCGGCCAAGGTAAGATACCAATAATGGTGGCAAATGGGCCAAAATTCTGACCGAATAATTCAAATTGAATAGGGATTTGAATGAGTTTATTACTGATTAATTCAGCCGTAACTGCATTGGTAATAAACAATCCTGCGAGGATGATAAACAACCAATTTCTTCTTTCACTTAGTTTTTCAATGTGCATCCCGATCGATTTTAACAAAGGTAACGATTAAGCCGTGGAATTGTTTGGGAATTATCCACCGTAATCTAAGCGCTTTGTTTTGACATAACGACGAATGTAGTACTCGGTCTTGAAATTATCAATCCGAACACCACCATTGGCTGAATGAATAAATTTGATGTTTGAAGGTGTCACCTCAATGACCAAAGCTACGTGTCCAACTACAGAAGAGTTGACATTGCTTCCTTTGAAAAACATTAAATCTCCTGGTTGCACCTCCGAAAGCTTGACCGTTTCTCCAAGCTCCGCTAAACCGTAACTTGTTCGGACGAGCGAAAAACCAAAATTCCCGAAAATATAATTGATGAATCCAGAACAATCAAATCCTGATGGAGTGGTTCCCCCATAACGATAAGGCACACCAAGAAAAGTTTTGGCATAGGAAATAATCGCATCCGCTTTGGGATTTACCGGTCGAACTTTGTACGTCGTGTCGATTCCAGACTTAGATGAGGAATCGTTTGACACCGTTTGAGAATATCCAAAACGCGTGATCAACAAGACAAAAAGCACGAAAAATGTATGTAGATAGCTCTTTTTCATCTTTCGATTGCAAAATTATAACTATTTTCGAAAACAAATTCAAGTAACAAGGTGCCTTTAATTGATATTCAACAACTTAGCAAGCTCTATTATTCCATTGGTGAAGTAGCGGAATTACTCAATGTAAACGCTTCATTACTAAGATTTTGGGAGAAAGAATTTAAATTCGAAATTTCAAAAAAAAACGCGAAAGGAAATCGTTTATTTTCGGTAAAAGAAATTGAAAAAATTAATCGCATATATCATTTTGTAAAGATCGAAGGTTATACCTTGGATGGTGCAAAAAAAGCGTTAAAATCAAAATCAACACCTATTGCCGAAAGCACGGTTATTTCAACATCTGTTGATCACTCAGCCATTCTTCGTCGATTGGAAAGCATCAAATCTCGCTTGTTGAAATTGAAATCAGCCCTGCCTACTGAAGAAAAAGAAGTGACCGCCTCACCCCTTGAAACCATCACCAAGCCAACGATAGTTTCCGCAGTTGTGCCGAAAAAACCAAGTGCACCGAAGTCAACACCACCTTCAACCGGAATGCCTACCTTGTTCGACTAAAACACATATCCAAAAGATATTTTCGGATAGACATTTAATTTCCAATTTCCTGTGTTCGCGTATGCGCCAAAGCGTGTAAAAACACCAATTCCCATGCTGGATTTCCCGCTTACGTATAATCCATTCAACAGCACTCCTGCCTCGTGGAATCCTTTGGACATCGTATTAAATGACATCGTGTGAAACTGTTGCGAATTCATCGTTCCATAACCAAAAGCATAGTGCAGTCCGAATTGTGGTTCGTTCCATTTCGCTTTGGTTCGCTGTGCATTCCAGATGTAACGTAAAAAAACATTGACCTGTTGTTGATGATAGAATTCTGTCACACCAACCGTTTCGAAGGTATTCGGGATCGAAATCGACCGTTTAACGTAAGAAGCATTCACCGCTTGTTGATACAACAATGGCGTTGGAACATTTGTCCATGCAGCACGTACATTCCAGGTAAAGCGACCATTTCCTGGTATAGTTGTGACATGAAACACATTGAATTGCACACGTAGAAAATCCAAGGAAGTAAGATCGAAGGTAGGAATCTTCCAAGCTTTTTCGACTTTGATTTGCAATTTTGGAAACCTTGCTGGCTTCGGCACGAAAACATCACCCAAAATAATTCCTTTTTCACGGATGGCCCAAGAGAAAAATAGGGAACTCATAAAAGCAGTACACGAAGATTGCTGATTAAATTGGTATCCATTCGTGAATTGATTTTGCTGGTAATTTAATTCCAAGGTGAAGTGTTTATTTGCCCGAACAATGGTCGAAAGTTGAATTCCCGCCTTCTTTTGGTAAACCATGTTATTGACAAAAATCATTCGTCCTGCATCTTGAGAATAGAACATATTCGTCTTGTATGCAACATTCCCTCCAACTTCCGCGACATCATTCGAATAAAATAACTTCAAGTTCGTCTTGGTCGATGGATCCAAATGAAATTCTAAAAACCCACCATATTTTACTTTTTTATCACCAAATCCATACGCTACCGAGGCATTGGCTGTCACCCAAGGAAGCACACGATCAGAATTTTCAATTCCCAATCCAAGTCGCGTTTTCTCGAAACCATTAACCGCAAATAATTTTGTTGCATCGATATTCATGTATCCGAGCGGAATTTTACCCGACGAAAGCACCTTCACGATTTTCAAGTATTTATCCAAATGCTCTTCTTTCGAAAGACTATCATTTTGAATGTACGTATTTTTCTCTTTATCTGTCAGCGCATAGGGACGCAAACTATCCCATTCTTGATCTTTGACACGTTCCGAACCAATAGTTGTTTGAACAGCAATATTATTAAACTTCACTTTTTCCAGTTCCGGCGGATTAAATTGTACGGATTCCATGTACGTAGCCCCCCTACCTGTGACAAATGCCGTTTTTCCTTTGGAGATATTGATGGCTGCAAAAACCATTTGAACCTCCGTGGACAATTTCATTGGAAACCATTTCTTTTGATCGATGAACGCGTATTCTTGTGTTATTCGAATCGCTGATCCCTTGTTCACTTCCATGTAAGGCGCGGCAGTCACTTTTTCAATGGCGTAACCATTTGTATTGATGTACAAATATCCAGTCATTCCATCAAAGTCCTTCCCCTTTCTTGGACGAAAGAAAATAGTAAATGTCGTATCGTTCCCATTGATTGTTGTATCCTCCAGCACAAATAAATAGCGATTAATTCCACCAAAAGCAATTGGATTTACATATTGAACCCCAAGTAATTCCACTTGATTATCGTAGAAGTGAAACGATTGCATGGACTGAGCAAAGGTCGAGAACATGGGGTCCGTAAAACCAGAAACCTTGTACGCTTCAACGATTTCTTTTTCCTTGTAAGGAGGATCAAAGTAATGTTTGGACGCTGTTTCGATTAAAAAAATATGTTGTTTTTGAAAGAATTTCTTCATCTCAAAAATATTGGTATCCGTTGGCGCTACGACGGTATCCTCTAGAATTTTTCGCGATGCATCATCCAAATCAAACACAAATTTGCTGTATTGTGAGGAGATGAATCCATCGTTTTCGAAGGGATGGTTTTTCATGCGATTCGCAATGACCTGTGCCATGATACGTTCGGCTGGATTAACACCAGGTTTCACCACTACTTCTTGTACATTTTGCGCTTTGCTTTTGAGGTAGATTTTTCCGTCAGACAGTTGATTGAGTACAACGCTTGTATCATAAAAACCAGTCGCACGAATTCTCACCCATTGATTCGAATCCAAAACAGTAAAGAAACCATCGATATCCGTTAAACGGGGAGCTTCCTTTTCCGGCATCACTTTCCCAAATGGAACCGGATCTTTTGCTTGTGCATCTATCAGTTGATAGCGCTGTGCCCAAAGTTGACAAGAACTTAAAAAGAAGAGAAATAGGAAGAGACGCATTCGGTAAATTTTAAATAAAAATAAGCTAATTAACCCAATATGAACAACTTCTTAAAATTGATTTAACCTTGACATCACATCTGCATTACATGAACTGAGTAATCTTGCATATGAAAAAATGCTTGATCATTCTCGGCTTTGTGGCTTTTTGCTCCTGTGAAAAAGAGCACGTTTCTCCATCAACAGTGGAAGTTATTCCATGTGTCATCAGTGATTCTGTTTCATTCCAACAAGAAATCTACCCAATTCTTTCGGACTATTGCATGCCTTGTCACAGTAATCCTGGTGCAGGCGGTGTTAATTTTGACACGTACAGTGAGATTTTACCATTCGCACTATCTGGACAACTCGTTCATACCTTAATACACGACACCACCGGAATTATCATGCCTCCCCTACCATCCAATGGACCTGATTCATGTCAGGTAAAGGCTATCAAGCGATGGATTGCACAAGGAGCACTAAATAATTAGACACTCAATTTCTGATCGATGGTAGTTTTTTGATTTAGAAAATCAATAAAACACCTAACTACCAAATTATTTTCTTCGTTCTTTTGGATTGACCCCAAAGAATCAAAATGGTAGAGCTTTTTATAAAATCTGTTGTAAACATAAGAGCGAAAATCAGAAGGAGAATGAAAAAAAAACTAGCGTTCAATTTGTGCTTTCGTAATAGATTTTTTTGGACATTAGATAAAACCATTATACTCAGATACATATTCTTCGTTCTTTTGGCTTGACCCCAAAGAACCAAAAAGTCAAGCCTGTAAAAACAATTTGCTAAAACGACGGAACATTTCAGTCATTTACCCAAACTCGCAAACGCAGTGAGCTGTCGCCTTGTAGGTCGACAGACTGCTGTGCTCAGACATGGGTGCATTTCCTTGCATTTATCCTTGTTTTAGGGAAATGATTTTTAAAGGGCGATTGCTTGTAACCCGTAAAGAAAATCTGACTTCGGTCTAAATTGTTTTATAGAAATGAATGAATGCTACTTATCGTTTTCGATTTAATTCTTCGTTCTTTTGGCTTGACCCCAAAGAACCAAAAAGTCAAGCCTATAAAAACAATTTGCTAAAAAGACGGAATATTCCAGTCATTTACCCAAACTCGCAAACGCAGTGAACTGTCGCCTTGCAGGACGCCAGACTGCTGTGCTCAGACATGGGTGCATTTCCCTGCATTTATCCTTGTTTTAGGGAAATGATTTTTAAAGGG
>JBJTMU010000084.1:0-8388 GCA_046070685.1 Flavobacteriales bacterium
TGTCTACTCGAAACACAAAACCCAAGCGTAATTTTTCATCCCAAAGTTTCTTCGAAAACGACGCATATGCCCCTGTCTTCGAATAAAGAATATCCCCTGTTTCATTCCCTTTTTCGGGATTAACAAAGTAATTACCATCAGAACCAATGAGATATGTTCTTCGGTCTGCTCCCACTAAAAGCTCCAATTTAAGTGCCTGAAGCCATTTACGTTGACTTATGTTCCACTGTGCCTCGGCGTGAACTAAACGAGCCTGAACCTTTAATGCAGCTCCTAAATCCCAATTATTAATTTGCTGGAGTTTCGCCAAAACATCTTGATAGACAGCCGTTCCGGGTTGGAATCGTCCGAAATCTGCTGCAGCGCGCGCTTGATTCAGTGCCTCCGGAATACTTGCACCAGAGGTGGTAGAAGAAGTAAATGCTTTGGCATAATCCGCATACCACAGCATATCTGATTTAAAATTCCTGTCTATATTCTCCGCCATCGAACGTAGGTTATACGAGTTTCCTGTATTCTCCGTATTCGTATAAATTTTGAATGAAAATACCGGGGATTGATACTGGATTGCATGTTGTTGAAGTAAATAATCCTGAAGACGAAAGCGATTAGACCGTTGGTATACATTGTCTAATAAAGCAACATGGTAGGTATAATTCAACAGGGATTTAGGTGAAATCCGATAAGAAATTCCAACATCTCCTTTCGTATTTTGAATCGAATAATCCACTACATCCTTTTCCAAATAGCCGGTCCTCGAGACTACATAGGATTTTCCTTGAAGTGTAATTGTCTTGCGATTAGAGGACTCGTTGCCATACATGTTGACTAAATCTCGACCAGGATTATCAGCACCAAATAAGTTTGTACTGCTATTTGCCAAAGGGTTCAAGTCCGTCACATTATTTGCTTCCCAATCATTCCCTTGAACAAAAGATGCATTTATTTTAACTGCCCATTTAGGTGCTATATTAAGGGCATAACGAAAGGTAGATTCGGCATATAATTTAGTTGAGAACCCCGCTTTTTGCTGATATGAAAACCCCGGTGAATCAAAAGCTGATTTCGTCATTAAATTAGCTAATCCATTTACTGTATTCATCCCATACAAAGTGGATGCAATTCCAGTCACGATTTCCACTTGTTCTATATCCAAATCGGTAGGTCCTAAAGCATTTCCAATAGGGCCACCTATGTGAGGCGATTGCATATCCATTCCATCCACTAATTGAGAGAACCGAACATTGGTGGTGTTCGCAAAGCCCCGAGCATTTAATACTTTAAATCCGAGACTTGGCGTGATGAGTTGGACCCCTTGAGCATTTTCTAATGCATCAAAAAAGGAAGCCTGACCACTACGTTGGAAATAGGGTTTCCCCAATTTATAAATACTAATAGGAGAATAGAGCAATTGTTCACTAATCCGCGAAGAGCTGACAACGACTTCTTGTAGATACTTACTCGTGGTGTCTACTTGGGAAAAGACTGAAAAGGGGAAGCAAACAAGTAAAAATAGAATCCGCATAATCTCGTTATATATTCAAATATACAACGATGTGTCTATTTACTCAAAAATAGCGGCATTTGTTCCTCTAAAAATTTCTGAAAGTTGCTTTGCAATACACGATAAGCTTCCATTAATTCTATTCCTTCAGGAGTTATTACCGTTTTTCCGCCTTTTACTCCACCTGTTTGGGCTTGAACAATGGGACAGTTACAAAGTTGATTGAGCGAATTAACCATATCCCAAGCCTTCTTGTAAGACAGGCCCATTTTTTTTGCGGCTTGAGTGATAGAACCTGTTTCTCGTATAAATTGGAGTAATTCTAGCTTACCGGGGCCAAAAAGCTTCTCCTCTCCATCAAAGACGCGAAGGGTCGCTTTAATTTGAACTTCAGAATCTCGTTTCAATAAATGTTTAACAGGCATACGCAAATCTACTAAAAAAGATGCAACCACATTATGTGACCTATTCAACAAAATTGAAGTGGTTATTAAACAAAAAAAGAGGTCGAAATGACCTCTTTTTGATTTGTGCTCCCTCTCCTGGGCTCGAACCAGGGACCCCATGATTAACAGATTTTTAAGGGTCAAAATGATATGTTACCATACAGGGTTTAAACACTGATTTGGTCGAAAATAAAAACTAAATAATTTGAAATGTCCGACTTTGTCCACCTTTGTCTGACATTCTTGGCGTGATTCTTGGCGCATCAATACAAACAACTATTAATCTCCTTTGACTGCTCCACCGTTAACTGACCGACATAGTGTTGCGTTACAACAGTAGTAGCGTGACCTAAGTGTTCCGCAATATGATTTATTGAACGTCCATTCCGATTCAATGTGGTAGCGAAAGAGTCACGAGCAATATCTAATACAAGGTTTAAAGACAAGTCCAATTTCTTTGTTATATACCTCAGCTCCTTGTTAATTTCACCACACAGCTTATGAGACTTGTTTGCTAAGGTTGTGTCAGTATATCCATCCTTCATCTTTCCGATAATAAATGGACTATCCTTAACACCAATTTTATCCAATACCTCTTGTAGTTTGTCCGTAATTGGAGCAACAATAGGTTTGATATTACTTCGTCTAGTCGTCTTTGTTTTCGTCCTGTAGAACCTAAAGCAACCACCTTGAATATGGTCCCATCTCATCGCCAATAGGTCCACAAAATTGATCCCATTACAACGGTACAAGAACAACCAAATATCACGAGCCCATTCTTGTTCCTTTGTCTCAAACTCATTTAGTTCAGCAATTGCTTGGATTTCCTCCGCTCTTAATACCACCTTGGAAGGAAAATAGGTTCTAATACCATATCCACCAGCACCAAATGGATATTCGTACTCTTGAGGTATAAATTTGGTGATGTTTCTGTGGTAGTTAATAACTGTACGAATATCAGTCATGTACCCCGAAATCGTTGCAGGTGAACCCCCACGTTTAGATACCTCGTATTCAAAATCATGTAGGAAGTTAACGGTAATATCCTTGTAGGATAACCCCGGCTTGAATTTTTCTAATTGGTTTCTTGCGGTCTTCATTCTATTTTTCGACGCAGGTTTTAGCCGCTTGTTCTCTCTGAAAAATTCAGCCATTTGGTAATAGGTCATTTCGGTTGGTGTAACCTTAATGACCGGTTCAATTACCTCTTCCTTAAAGAACTCCTCTCTAAATTGTTGTCTATCAAATGGTATTACTCTCTCGAATACCTTCTCGGCCTTCTCTAAAAACTCATCACATCGTTGGCGGTATTCTTTACTTTTTTCATCCAACGACCGCTTGACAAAAACATGGTTATACTGTTGTTCCGTCAACTTATCAACATTCAGGTACAATACTTCCCCTTGGTGTTGAACGATAACCGATAGGTTAAATCGTCCATGCTTATCAGGTCTATTCCCTCTCTTATCTAATCGAAGATTAATTGTTGCCATAGCGTACTTTTCTGTTTAATTTTGGTAATGGAGGTAAGTCCAAAGGTGTTCTTGCTCCTGTTTTAATCCATTGGTCAAGTTCATCTCTGTCGAATCGAGGTGACCGACCAATCTTTGAAAATGGTATCTTCCCATTCTTCATCCATTCCCCCAAAGTGGAACGTGATATATTAAGATAGTCACATGTCATCTTAACGGTCAGGTACTTAGTGTAATCGTAAATGAAGTTTCTCATAATAGCTTGTTGAAAAACGGCGCAAATGTAGATTATAAGTGATGTCTACGCCGCATTTGTTATTTGATTATTTAATGATGTCATAAAAATTTTACCCAACTCAATATTGGCAGAAAATACACCGCCCCTAATTTTTTCATATCGTTCCTTTGAATTGATAGGTTTGATTTCGGCCCACTCTTGATCGACATCTTGCTGGCGTGGGGATATTTCCATTCTGGGAGGTTCAATTTTCAAACCAGGTTCCACACCAACGAATTCACTACAAACCGTTAGAATCAAACTGGAAAGGTCTTGAGTGTATTCTTCATAAGTGAATAGACCATCATGAATGGTATAAAGGGGAATATCAGGGTGTTGGTCCAAAAATAACCGACACACATTGTGTAACAGTAACCAGCTTTCGCACCGTTGCATGACCAAAGAGAATTCCCTTTTCCCAATCACCTTGTGTGATAACTCCAACCACTTGTTAACACCGGAGTAAACATGTTTGAACAGTCGGACTTGTTGGTTAACTATCCTGTGACCCCTATGGTCGTCAAACAGGATATACATGGTCGACTTTTTGAATTCAGTTCGTTTTTCAATGAGTTCCTGTTCAGTTAACTGATAGTTGAACCCTTTGGAAATCACGTACCTGTAGTAGTCGTTTAGGAACGGAATCTGTTGGTAATCTAGAATGGAATCTACTTCTTTAGGGGTGAAAAAAACACTCCACATAAAGGGATACATACCTGAATTAGAATATGAAGGAATAGATATTAGATAACCATTATCAATAAGAAATTTATATACCTCCTTATAGATCGAGAATAGGTTAAATCCATCATTAGTATCAAGAAAGAATCTACTATCTAATACCTTACTTAGGATGTAGGGTTGACTGGCACTTAGGTCAACAGAGTATAATGGTTTACCTTCACATTCAATAAATCCTCTTAACCTTTTAGGTATGTTAGTGAAAACAGAATTCAACCTATGATTAGTACCGGCTACCATTGGATTAAGATCACCGTGTTCAATCTTTTCAACGTGGTATAACCAACGTCCAATGAGGTTGTAAATCATGTTCTTTTGGTACTTGTTGTCTTCATCCACTCGTTCTAATAGTAGATGTCCAAAGTTGGATAGGTATGTGTAGATGGTAGGATTCACTGTTAAAGGATGTTTCTGATACTGTTCCAAAAGGAAGTTGTAACGTTCAGTCATTCTTACCGTTTCCGCATCTTCAGGTAGGTACTTTATGATCTTATCCGAAAATTTACGTGGCAGTTCACGGTATACGTATTCCCCAGTATTATAACGGTGTGTTAACCTGTAACCCTTGCAGTATTGGTCATAAGATGAAAAGTTGGAATACGATTCATCTGACTCTACCACAGGGTCGTCTCCACCAGTAAGTAATTCCAGTATACCATAGTAATCATCACCGATAATTTGTTTCATCGTCTTTGAACAGATATTACGGTAGAAGTTATTTTCCTTGTTTAGCTTCCAATTTTCGTTGGTAGTCATTACCTGTGATAAAAAATAATTGGTTCGCATTTCAAGTCCCTTCGCTTTGGTTGGCGAGACATTTAGTCCCGCCACCATAGCTTTTATATCCACTGAAGTTGGTGTGATAATCGTCATGACTAAAATGGAAGATCATCATCATCCGATGGGTCCATAATGAATGGATACGGGTCTGGAGTTAATTCGTTATCATCACCAGGTTCATCCTCAACTGGAAAAATGTAGTACCCATCATGTTCAATTTCAACGAATTGAATTCCTCCAAGTTGTTCGTGTAAACGAAGTGTAGTATAATTAGCTAGAGAATCATCTGTAGCTTTGGTAGCTGATTGCGTAATTTCAGCTTCAATTGCGGCCATGTATTCTGGCGATATTTCGATAAAATGTGTCATGTTTTTTTTATTTAAAATGTTAACCACAGCACCACCAAAGTGACCTATTTCAAAACTTTTGACACAAAGAATCCCTTACCCATAAAGAATGGGGATTGTAAGGTCATGAAGTAGGGATTGATCTACGTCACCTTGAAATGGTGATGTGGGGATAAATTATTTAAGCTGCTGTCATGTATTCGTTTTCAAAATCTGTGATTTCGTCAATAGATGGCAGGTTTAGTTCCACAAGGTCCAATCGTTTTTTGGAGAACTCTATCGATACAGGATCGGTATCATATCCAATGGCATTTCGACCTAGCTGTAACGCTACTTCGGCTGTTGTACCCGTACCTGAAAAGATGTCAAGTACAGTATCACCAATTTTAGAAGTCATTAGGATTGGCAAGATGGGTAGATAGGCTGGAAATGGCGCCAAATGGGTAAAGTTGGGATCAATTTTACGGAGCTCTGACCAGTTAAAAGACGCACCTTCGATAACACCTTGTACTTCCTGTTCGTCCAAAAAGTCCTTGAATCGTTTGATTGGCTTCTTTAATGACCATTTAACTTTATCCTTCTTATCTCCCGATTTTGCGTCATTACATCCACGTTGAATACCGAACAATTCTCCCTGTTTCCAATGAATGAACTCACGGAAGTAGTAGTTTTTTGGATCCTTTACAAAATGTAGGATTCGTTCGGTAGTCGGTTATAATCTCTTGATTTTACCGAGAGGCTTGGCGTTCGATTTTTTCCACGTCCAATCACCTACAAGGTACCATCCTGCGTCAACCATCTCCACCACTAATTTGTGTGGCACCAAACAACTTGTCCCTTTGTAGGTATCCATGATGTTAATGAACAGACTTCCTTCGTTTTTCAACACTCGGTAAATTTCTGAGTAGTAGTCGTTAACAGAATTTTTAACGTAGTCGTCCGAAGATGATTCTGATCCAAGTTGTTCTGCGGTCATTACTCCAGTTGGATAGACTCTTTGTCCCAAACCATAGGGTGGTGACAACACCACTGATTGTACCGATTCTGTAGGAATTTCAGAAAGATTGCGCGAATCCTTATTATACAGGTTAAAACCCTTTCCAAAATGGTGAACATGGTCCAATGCTTCAGTTAACGCATTTGTTCCTTGGTCTTTTTTTGCAAGATGGAATGACTCCATTAACTTAACCGCTCGTTCAGGCGTCATCTTACCATCTTGCACAAGCTTTACTAATTTAAGATTTTTAGCCTCTTCTCCTCCGTTCTTTTCGAAGTTCACAACCGTTGCAATTCTTGCAAAGTCTTCTACGGTTTCAATCCGACTTTGTAACATAGGACATAAGTCCTGATAGGTAATCCCTGAAATTGACAGCTCAGGAAAATTGGTATTAGTCATAATTCTATTTTGTAAAAAAATTAAAATTTTACCAAATCACTCCTTGTGATTTGGATTGTTTGAGACATACTTCTTTAACCCCTCCCATTAATGAGGGTTATGAAGAATGAGTCAAACTAAATGGGATAACCAATGGTTGAACTATATTTTCAACTAGGAAAATTTCGTCTATTAAAAAATATGCGGAAAAAAAACGAGAATGCGAAATCGGAAGTAAAAAAAAGTCAAATATTTTCGGTGTAAATCTATTCTGATCTGCCGTGATCGACCTATATATACTTTAAAAATTGCGAATTGGATTAATAGAGGCCATTTTTTAGTTTTGAAGGAACTGGAATAGATTTTTTAAAAATATACTTCTTGGATTAGAGTAAAAATTAGATGTGGGATATTGACCCATTCGTGAAGTAAGACCTGTTATCTAAATTATTTGTAAACGACAGGCCGTTGCTTTCACTTTCATCACCGTTGTGGTAGACGTATTCTCTGTCAGCTTGGCCACTTGTCTTACACTTAGCCCACGCTTTAACAGCTTGACCACTTCCGAATACTTCTTGAGTAGGTCTTCATCTGATATTGTATGACCTGGCTTTCTTCCAACCTTACCACCGTTGTTAATGTAGTTGCGGTAACCCGATTGAAAACGTGACTTGGTCGTTTCTGCTTCCATTGAGGCTACACTGGCAAGAATCTGAATCATGAACATGGTCAACGGATTGATTGACTTGTCCTCATACAAGGTTTCAAGGTTGTAGTTCTTAATGAACAGGGATACCTTCCTTGTGTTTAGCTCTTCAACAAATGACAGACCCTGAATGACATTCCTTCCAATCCTTGACAACTCCCATGTAAGGACCTTATCAATCTTGCATCTATCAATATCCTTTAACATCTGAGACAGCACAGGTCGATCTTCATTCTTTTTGAAGCCACTGATTTTCTCTTCATAGACCCCAACCAAATTATACCCCATTCGAGTGGCATAATCTGTAAGTTCATTTGTTTGTCGAACGGTATCCTGACGATTTCCTAAGCTGGAAACGCGGCTGTAGATTACTGCATTTATCATAAATGTATCATTTAAATCCTTTGAATTGTTCTATGGCTAATGTAAGCGCATTATTTAACATACCGGAGCATTCTACTAAGATTAGTTTGATACACCTAATTTATTGATACAAACGATGATGAAATCACAGGGATTTTGCCACACAACTTTAGCTAAAGATCATAAGTGATCAGAGCCGATCAGGAATAAATATCAAATGTTAAGTGGCAGGGTTCCCTGCGGGCCGGAGATGGAGGAATACCTCCCGTATCCTCTATTGCTATATACTAAAGTCTCCCTAAAAAGGTAGTACGATTCCAAAGTCTTAGTATTATCAAAAAAAAATCTTGGCCAAAAAATGCCAAAATTCGAAAAAA
>JBJTMU010000085.1:0-6398 GCA_046070685.1 Flavobacteriales bacterium
AATCAGAATGACTTTTAACCATCCGAATCATTTCGATGAGGTAAGCTTCATATTGCGCTTGAATCTGATCCTTATCGTAATCAAAATAAATCGGTTCGAATTTAAACGAGCGCAATTCTTCCAGTCTTTTTTCCGGCGATGAAAGTCCATCTGCAAGTTCTTGTTGGAATTTTTCTAGTTGATGACTGGATAATATATTGGGCGTTTTTTCAAGAATATTAATCGCTGCTTTGTAAAGCGTTAAAGTGGATTTTTTATCCTTCGTCTCTCCAATAAGATAGCCTTTTTTAGCGTCATAGTAAAAGTCGAATTGTTGTTTTTCTTGAGGAACAATCAGTTTTGATTTGATGCCGAGTTTTGTTTCTGTGATTTCTAGGTGCCCGTTTTCAAGTGTTCTACCAACAACTTCATAAATGTAGAATTGATCGAGCGTTTCGTGACGTATTTTTCCGTCAATCATCCCTTTAACGATGCTCATGTCGAGGTAAATCCATGAGCCATTAACGCTGAGTTCATTTTTTACATCAACTGTATTTATAATGCCTTGCCAAGTCCCTGATAATTTTTGTCCATGCGAAAAGTTCCACATCAACAGATAAACAATAAAAAAGGACCACTTCATTTTTTTTTATTCGTAAAAAATCAAAAAATGTTCCAGAATTTCGAACTATCTTTCGAATGAAATGTTTTAATCAAAATGAACGAATGAAAACAATTTTTTTACTCCTATCGATCGTTGTCATGATGAATAGCTCAGAACAAGAAACCATTTACCAATTTAAGGTAAAGGATATTAACGGTGGTACTTTTGATTTTGCCAGTCTGAAAGGGAAGAAGATCATGATTGTGAATACTGCATCGAAATGTGGATTAACTCCGCAGTATGAGAAGTTGGAGGCTTTGTATGAAAAATACAAAGGAAAAAATTTCATCATCGTTGGATTTCCAGCAAATGACTTTATGTCTCAGGAGCCAGGGACAAATGAGGAAATTCAAAGTTTTTGTAAAATGAACTATGGCGTTACTTTTCCGATGATGTCAAAAATTTCAGTAAAAGGAAAGGACATGCATCCAGTCTATCATTTTTTGACCGAAAAGGCAAAAAATGGATTAGAAGACAACAAGGTGGAATGGAATTTCCAAAAGTATTTGATTGACGAAAGTGGACACCTTGTGAAAGTGATTTCACCTCGAATTCAACCAGATGATGCTTCCATTACATCTTGGATTGAAAAATAGTTCAAATCGTTGAAATTTTGTTGATAAGTTCAATCCTCGAAAGCCTTTCCAAGCCTTCGAATGGCAGCGCTTTTTCTTATTTTTGTTTGACTTGAAAAAAGTGATTCAAACGAAATAAAATAGATATGGCTGAAGAAGAAAGAAGGGATAATTATTCTGCAGATAACATTCAGGTATTAGAAGGACTTGAAGCGGTACGTAAACGTCCGGCAATGTATATCGGTGATGTTGGTGTAAAAGGATTACATCACCTCGTGTATGAAGTGGTCGATAACTCGATCGATGAAGCGTTGGCGGGTTATTGTAATAAAATTGAAGTAAGTATAAATGAGGATAATTCCATTACCGTTGTCGATAATGGACGTGGTATTCCAACGGCTATGCATACCAAAGAGAAGAAATCTGCTTTGGAGGTTGTAATGACCGTTTTGCACGCCGGTGGTAAGTTTGATAAAGACACCTATAAAGTTTCTGGTGGATTACACGGTGTAGGTGTATCTTGTGTAAATGCATTGTCCATTCACATGCGCACGGAGGTTCACAGAGAAGGCAAAATATTCGAACAAGAATATTCAATCGGAAAACCGTTGTATGCCGTTCGTGAAATTGGAACTTCTGACATCACGGGAACGAAGCAAACATTTAAACCGGATAATTCTATTTTCGAGGACACGAACTATAACTTCGATACCTTGGCGGCTAGAATGCGCGAATTGGCGTTCTTAAATAAAGGGATTACCATTTCATTAACGGATAATCGCGTGTCGGATGATGATGGAAACCATCCAACGACTACATATCATTCTGAAGGTGGATTGAAAGAATTTGCGCAGTATTTAGATCGCAACCGCGAAGCCTTGATTTCTGATGTAATTTACTTTGAAGGAGAACGTGAAAACATTCCAGTTGAGGTAGCTTTGACGTACAACACGTCCTACACAGAAAATATCCAAGCTTATGTGAATAATATCAATACGCATGAAGGTGGGACGCACTTATCTGGATTCCGTCGTGGTTTAACAAATACCTTGAAAAAATACGCGACAGATTCAGGGATGTTGGCGAAGGAAAAAATTGAAATTGATGGAGATGACTTCCGTGAAGGATTGACCGCTGTCGTTTCAGTAAAAGTACAAGAGCCACAGTTTGAAGGTCAAACAAAAACCAAATTAGGAAACCGCGAAGTAACAGCTCCTGTGAGTCAAGCGGTATCTGAAATGCTTTCCGCTTATTTGGAAGAACATCCATCTGAGGCAAAATTAATCGTAGAAAAAGTGATTTTGGCGGCAAGAGCTCGTCACGCAGCTAGAAAAGCACGTGAAATGGTTCAACGCAAAAATGTATTATCTGGATCTGGATTACCAGGAAAATTGGCTGACTGTTCAGAGAAAGATCCTGCTGCGTGTGAGATTTACTTTGTCGAGGGAGATTCGGCGGGTGGAACGGCTAAACAAGGTCGCGACCGTCACTTTCAAGCAATCATGCCACTTCGAGGGAAAATCTTGAACGTGGAAAAAGCCATGCAACATAAAATCTTTGAAAACGAGGAGATCAAAAATATTTACACGGCTCTAGGAGTAAGAATCGGTACCGAGGAAGATTCCAAAGCCTTGAATTTAGAAAAATTACGTTACCATAAAATCATCATCATGTGTGATGCCGATGTGGATGGTTCTCACATTGAGACACTTATTTTAACGTTCTTCTTCCGTTACATGAAAGAACTTATCGAAAACGGATACATTTATATCGCTACGCCTCCTTTATACCAAGTGAAAAAAGGAACTAAATCTGAATACGCTTGGAATGAAGACCAACGTGATCGATTGATTAGTGATTTAAAAGGTGGTGGTTCTGAATCTTCTGTAAATGTGCAACGTTACAAAGGTCTTGGAGAGATGAACGCGGAACAACTTTGGGAAACAACCATGAATCCGGAAAGTAGAACGCTTCGTCAAGTAACCATTGAAAACGCAGCTGAATGTGATCAAATATTCTCTATGTTGATGGGAGATGATGTTCCACCTCGTCGCGAATTCATTGAGAAAAACGCTAAATACGCTAAAATCGACGCTTAACATGCGATTGAATTCATATACGCCAGTATCAAAGGTTTTTCTGATGATACTGGCGTTTTTTATGTTCAGTAATTTCCATGTGGATGTCCCAGGTGCGCATCTTCCCTTGGAAACACCATTGTTGAAAGAAGGTGAAATCTATTTACATCACTTAGGTTATGCTTTTGTTTATGATGAAACTCATGAGCAATCTAAATGGATTGCCTACTGCTTAACAAAAAAAGAAGCATTGGGAAGTTTTGAACGTTCCGATCATTTTGTTGTTGATCCTTTGGTGAAAACCGGGACAGCAACAAATGCAGATTATGCGCAAAGTGGCTATGACCGTGGACACCTTGCTCCAGCTGCTGATATGCGCTGGTCCGAACAAGCGATGGAAGAATCTTTCTTTTATAGCAATATAAGTCCGCAAGTACCTAGTTTTAATCGGGGCATTTGGAAAAAATTAGAAGAACAAGTGAGGGAATGGGCGATTGATATGGATTCTTTACTGATTGTCACTGGTCCAATTTTAGAACCAAATCTTAACACAATAGGTGAAAATAAAGTGAGTGTTCCGAAGTATTACTACAAGGCAATGCTCGATTACAAAGGACCAAAATCCAAGGCGATTGCGTATGTCTTACCAAATGAAGGATCATCTTTGCCACTGATGCATTTTGCGATGACCATAAACGAACTGGAAAAGTTAACGAATATGGACCTGTTTTATCAACTAGATGATGCGTTAGAAGGTAAAATCGAAGCGGAAAAATGTGAAAGTTGTTGGCCATAAAAAAAACCGCCTTTGGAGCGGTTTTTAATTTATTTAAAAGGAGTTAATTAATGAATTAATCCTTTGTATGCTTCACTATCTAAAAGATCGCCATATTGAGAAGCGTCCGTTAATTTCACTTTAATCATCCATCCTTCTCCGTATGGATCTGAATTAACTAATTCTGGATTCGCTTCCAACGCCTCATTGAACTCAAGAATTTCACCGCTAACTGGCATGAATAAGTCGGAAACAGTTTTAACTGCTTCAACACTTCCAAAAACCTCTTCTTGATTTAATGTTTCACCAATGGTTTCGATTTCTACGTAAACGATATCTCCCAATTCACTTTGAGCAAATTCTGTAATCCCTACAATGGCAACATCTCCGTCGATTTTCACCCATTCGTGGTCTTTTGTGTACTTTAATTCTGATGGAATATTCATGACAATTTTGATTTCTACAAATGTAGCAATTTTGTTGATTTGTTTCAAGCCTTTGGAAAAGACTTTATAATTACCTTTGCATCATGACGATTGATCAGTATAAAGACTTATTAAAACGCTTAGACAGCATTCAAACCTATTTGAAAATTGCAGAAAAGCGCATGCAATTAAAAGAAGAGGAATTAAAAACGCAGGATCCTTCTTTTTGGGATGATCCTAAAAAAGCGGAAGCTCAGATGAAATCAATTCGCGGATTGAAATTTTGGGTCGAAACTTTTGATCGCGTTCAATCCGCTGTCTCAGATTTAGAAGTTGTCATGGAATTTGTGAAAGAAGGTATGTCAACTGAGGCAGAATTGGATCAGCAATTTCAAGTGATTCAGGCAGAAATTGAAGAGCTTGAGTTGAAAAATATGTTATCTGGTGAGGAAGATTCTTTAAGCGCGGTGTTGCAAATAACAGCAGGTGCTGGTGGGACGGAAAGCTGTGATTGGGCTTCGATGTTGATGCGCATGTACCTCATGTGGGGACAAAAGAAAGGATATAAAATTACTGAATTGAATTTTCAAGAAGGTGATGTCGCTGGGGTGAAAACAGTTACCTTAGAATTAGAAGGTGAATTTGCTTTTGGATATTTAAAAGGAGAAAATGGGGTTCATCGTTTGGTGCGTATTTCGCCTTTTGATTCAAATGCGAAACGACATACTTCGTTCGTATCGGTATATGTCTATCCTTTGGTAGATGACAACATCGAAATTAATATTAATCCAGCCGATATTTCATGGGAAACATTCCGTTCTGGTGGAGCGGGTGGACAAAATGTCAATAAAGTTGAAACGGCGGTACGATTACGACACGCTCCTTCAGGAATCATCATTGAAAACTCTGAGTCTCGCTCTCAATTGGCTAACAAAGAAAAAGCCATGCAGTTATTACGTTCACAATTGTATGAGTTGGAATTGCGTGAACGAATGGAAAAACGTAGTGAAATTGAAGCCGGTAAAAAGAAAATAGAGTGGGGGAGTCAAATTCGAAACTATGTCATGCATCCATACAAATTGGTGAAGGATGTTCGGACTGGAATTGAAACAGGCGATGTGGACGCTGTGATGGATGGAGGGTTAGATCCATTCTTAAAAGCTTTCTTAATGATGTACGGATCCTAACTAAAACAGATCCATTAATTTCTCAAGGGCAATTCCACGGGATCCTTTCAATAATATAAAATGATCCTTGATTGGATTTTCTGTCCAATTCGAACGAAACGCTTCCTGGTTGCTAAAACCAGTTGGATTTAATTGTTTGAAAATCGGACCAATGGTCACAAAAGAAAGCTGATTTTCTCGACAGTAATCTAAGACCAACTGATGTTCTTTTTCACTCTCTTCTCCAAGCTCAAGCATATCTCCTAGAATAGCTATTTTTTCTTGAGTTTGAATCTCTTTGAAGGATTCCAATGCGGATTTCATACTTGATGGATTCGCGTTGTAACAATCCACGATAATGGTGTTGTTCGCTGTTTTTGTAACTTGACTTCGATTGTTTTGAGGAATGTAATTGGAAATAGCGTCATTGATATCTTCCGTCGAAACACTGAATACATTTCCAAATGCAATCGCAGCTAAAAAATTATTGAAATTATATTTCCCGACCAAATGCGTATCGAGTATAGGAGAATGGTAATGGTGATTGTGCCAAGAGAAATGAACGAATGGATCCAATTGATTTAATTCGCCAACGATCAATGCATCCGGATGACTTCCATAGGTGATTAATGGTAAAGGATAATTTTTACAGGCATTCATTAAAACTTCATCATCCATGCATGCGAATAGAATACCACTTTGATTAACAATAGACGCGTATAATTCTGTCTTTGTC
>JBJTMU010000086.1:0-11737 GCA_046070685.1 Flavobacteriales bacterium
TACAAGAAGGTAAATTTTATTTTGATAAGTAAAAACTATCATAATTTAATATTGCAAATTTTCTATTCTTTTATCATTGCAAAACCAGGAGTTGTTATTTAGCCGTAATCATCAAGACAAACAAAGATTCATTGACATTCTTAAAATTGCAAAGTGCTTCATATGTCTTGCCAGCGACAAAATAATTGGGGTTGCTTACATTATTCCAAGCGGTAACCCAACTGACCTGTTTAAGAATGACTGGTCTTATATTAGAATGGTTGGAGTTAATCCAAAATATCGCGGACAAGGCATTGCAAAAACGTTGAAAAGTTCTTGTAATTTTATGTAAAAATGAAACAACTACTACTTTTCACAATTTGGCTATCAATTGCAGGTCAATCATTTAGTCAAAGCTTCAATCGAAAACTCAATGAATCTGCGTTTGATTTCGTAGAAAGAACCATGTCTTCTGATAAAGCGACAGTGACTGGAAAAGTTTTAGAAACCAAATGGAATTCCCAAACCGTTATTATCGCTTTTTTAAGCACCGAAGAAATTGTCGTGCAATCTGAAAATCAACATTCCATTACCAATCTTGAGGGATATGTACTTTTTCAAACAAGTGATGACGAATACAAAAAGGTGTACATCGATTCCTATGAAGAGGAGGGTGCTGTTGCAGAGATAGCTTCCGTATTTTTCTCGAATGCTGACAAAGACGAGGAAAAAGAATTAATCGTACTCTGCTCTTGGGATCAAAACATGCATGCAGCTCCTATTTCAGGATTCTTTTATCAAACAAATTTTTACGACCAACAAAATATTGAACACCTAAACGATCAATTAATCAAGCTTGATCTTGATAAACATTTTCCATTTGAGTTTGATGGAACGAATGACGAAGGGACAAGATCAAAAGCAACTTATACAAACGCCACAAAAATTAAACAAAGATTAACTCAATTAGGATACTAAAAAGGATAATTATTTCTAATTTCAGCAATGAAACTTTAAATAAAAACCGAACCTAAACAAGATCACCATGAATCGACTTCATTATTTTAAAAAAATCTTTTTCCCCATTTCTGCCGGACTTTTCGTCGGAACCACGGTTTACGGTTTGTTCGACTTAGACTTCTCGCATCTAGAAAACATGACAAAACTACTAGGAAAAGCATTCGTTACGGCAATCGTCACAGGAATTTTCCTTGGTATATTAAACATGTTCCTGAAAAAAGATCCTTTCCCAAAGAAACAGTGAACCAACTTTTTTTCACCAAAACCTAAGCATTAACAGCGATTGATACTTAGTACATGGGTAAATGGAAAATGATTAATGATGGAATTTAAAAAAACGAGACTTTCGTAAGTAAAACTGAAAATGCACATTAATAGAAAAGAGAAACACAATACATGAAACAGTTTATCTTTTATATCCTTGCACCGTCCATATTGGCATTATTCTGTTCAAATATGCCCGTTAAAAAAATAATTAACAAGAATAGCATACGAATTGAACTAGCATTCACCAACGATTTTGGATATATCACGAAAAGAGCGGGAATCGATATTCTTGACCAAGTAAAAATGTCAAGAAAAACCGACAAAGGTTGGGACTTAATGAAGGATGTTGATACCATCGGAAAATATTTTAAATCAAAAGAAACAGGTAATTACATAATCTGTTTACTAGATTTACAACATAAGTTTGAATTTGAAACACATGTGTTAATTGAATTACAATGTGTGAAGAATAATGCCTATAAATTAGTTGCAAAAGAACGATACTTCCATGGAAATTATTCTTGTTGTTGGACAAATTATTTTACTGGTTTTAATCAAATGGGAAACTATTTTATGTTAGATGTTTGCGGCACAGGATCAGGATTTTGTAGCGCTAAAACATATTAATTCAAAAATGTAATGCCTCAAAATAATTTGAATGGTATTACTGATAATTATTCTTTACAATTTGATACATTTTTAACGACGCTCGTTTCGACTAAACACATCAACGACAATATTTTAACTTACCATTATCGGCTTGAAAATTTCAAAATTAATGATGAAGAAAAGATAAAACCTACGAGTATAGATACATTCTCCATTGATTACATACTAAATAACAACTCCTGGTTTTGCAATGATAAAAGAATAGAAAATTTGCAATATTAAATTATGATAGTTTTTACTTATCAAAATAAAATTTACCTTCTTGTAGAATGGATGATGTTGTAACAATCAATAAACAATACAAAGGCTGTAAAACGTAATCTTCACGCTAAAAACAAACAACATAATGAAAAAACTTTTCTTCGTATTCTTGACAATCCTGTTTGCTGGTAAAACATTCGGACAATCGAAAATGGTTGTTGGACAGAAACACACAATTATTGTCGACATACCTAAAGGATGGCATCAAGCTCAAAACGACCAATTGCCATTTTTTATAAAACCTGACAAGAATCGTGTTAGCAAGGAAACGTATGCGTACGTTTATGGAATTGACTACAATAGTCAACCTGAATTAAATGGCTGGGTAAAGGGAAACAATGATTATATTTTCGACAAGTTCAAAGGGGTTAAAATAGACACGTTAAATCAAAAATTTGATAACATCAAAGAAAACGAATACTTGACAGGAAACTACTTGACAATTGTCTATGAGTATCCGTCAGGAAGACACGAGCTTATTCTAGTTATTGAGTGCAAATCAACAATCGTGACAGCTGTGTTATCAACAAAGGACAAAGCAGAATTAACTTCACTTTTGCCATCGTTTATTGAGTTGTCAAAATCATTAAATGTACTTGGGAAAACTTTGAAGAAAGGATAAAGCGAGCAGGTAACACGGGGCAGGGTTCAGTTCATTCGAATCTGGCTTACTTTAAAAGGTTCGGCACGCCATGTCGAGGACAAAGAATCAAGCGAAATAACCTTTACAATAGACGAAGACGTTTTAGGAGAAAAAAACGTTAAACTTCAAAATCCTTCCAAAGTTTTGGGTAAAGACGATTTGGGTGTCGGACTACTAACATTTTTAAATGGAAAATAAGTGAGGATACATCAAACTTGTTGGTAAAGAAAACCGAATCGCTAACAGCACCTACCCAAAAGTGGCGGATCAGTGGTTAAATCAAGTGCAATGCTTCTATCAAAGTTTGTGCTTGGTTGACAGTGAAGTGCTATGAAATCGCCACCTTCGGGTAGCCGCAATACGTTATCTGCAATTCGACAGAAATAAATTCCATTTCAGTTAATATGAAACATAAAATCACCCTAAATAATTACAGCCCTAGTGAATATTTTGAATCAAACTCAGAATTCAAATTGGTTCTAATTAAAAAGATCAAATATTCAAACTCAAAAGACGTTTCGACACTGCTTTGTAATTGGCTTCATGGACCTTTTGGAGGAAATTTTTCAATTCCAATTTCCGAAGCATATGCTAATCAACAAGACAAATTTGATATTATTAAAATGACTAGTGCGTTTGATGAACCATTTAAAGGTTCATTTAATAGACTTGATATTAAGTTAGAAAAGGAATTTGAAAATGACTCATCAGAATTGTCATTTGAAATTGAATTATTATAAACTTAAGCAAACTACGGCTAAAAGCGTACAAGCGCTATCCCGAATCGTTCCTCTCGGGACATCGCCTGCATGCAAAAACGTTATATGCCATTTTAGGACGACACTAAACAGATGAAACCACAATTATTTTGACAAATACCATTAGACGACTTTAATACATTTTTTAGTCTTTCTTAGGCTTCCATTGAACAGCAACTGTAATTTACAGAAAAGTCAATGAGATCAGAAAATGTAATTGATTGAAAAACTAAATTCGTAACTTTATTCCGGATGAAACATGGATCAATTAATCCGATAAACACAGATTGACTTTATGCCAAAATGTCACTTTGATAAACTTGGAACATAAATTGACGAATCAAAGAAAATAAACAACAAAAAAAACAAATATGAAACCGATTTACATTGTATTAGCGAGTATTGGAGCGATCCTGCTTTTTTCCTTCTTAGGCTACCGAAGTCTTTTTAACAATGCTGTTGGATACCAAGAAACAGTGGATGAAAAATGGTCAAACGTTCAATCCGCATACCAACGACGTGCAGACTTGATTCCTGCCTTGGTGAAACAAGTGAAAGCTGGAGCGAAGAACGAACGTGAAATCTTGACACAAGTGACGCAAGCAAGAGCTGGAATTGTGAATGCAAAAACACCACAAGACATGGAGTTGATGGGTAAAAAAATCAATACAGCCATTAATTTAGCGTATGAAGCTTATCCAGAATTAACTTCCACGGAACTTTTCAAATCTTTTGGAAGAGACCTTGCGGGAACTGAAAACAGAATCAATTATGCACGTGATGAATACAATGGCGCTGTCAAAACGTACAACACGCATATTCGTAGCTTTTTTGCAAGCATGTTGTTAAATCGTGAAGAGTTCGGTAAGAAAGAAGGATTCAAAGCAAATTCAGGAAGTGAAAACGCACCTGATTTCGAATTGGAATGATCAATCAAGCAGAAAACGATTTAATCGTCGCAGCTATTCAAGCGGCAGAGCAACAGACTTCTGGAGAAATCCGTGTACACATTGATCAAAAATGTTCGTCGGATCCGGTAAAGCGTGCGATTGCTGTTTTTGAAAAACTAGGCATGCATCGAACCGAATTGAGAAATGGCGTGCTGATTTATGTCTCGTTCAAAGATCGCAAATTAGCCATCATTGGAGACCAGGGCATCGATCAAGTTGTTCCTGCTGATTTCTGGATGAGTACCAAAGAAAAAATGATTGCCTGTTTTCAAGATAATCGTTTTGCCGATGGACTCATTGCTGCGATTTCGGAAGCTGGTATTCAATTAAAAACGTATTTTCCTCACCTCGAAAATGACACAAACGAATTGTCGAACGAAATCAGTACCGAAGCATGAGAAAAATACGTGTACTTCTACTCATTTGTTGTACGACATTCTTCGCTTGGAGTCAAATTCCTGATGCACCCAATCCACCAAGGTTTTTCAATAACTTGTCGCAGACTGATGTTATCAGCGAAAGTGAAGGACAAGAACTGGAAACATTATTGGACCAATTTGAACAAGAGACAAGCAATGAAATTACCGTCGTAATTATCGATGATCTTGGCGGAGATGAGCCATGGCATTTCGCTTCTAAGCTTGGTGAAAAATGGGGTGTCGGTAAAGCAGATAAAGACAATGGGATTGTTATCTTGGTAAAACCAACAGAAGAAAACGGCGGACATCAGGTGTTTATCTCACCAGGAAGAGGTTTGGAAGGAGCCATTACTGATGTGGCTTGCGGGGAAATCGTTGACCATGAACTGATTCCAAATTTTAAGTCTGGAGACTATTTTACCGGCATAAAAAACGCCATCATCGTGTTAGAAAAAATGGCCAAAGGTGAAATCAATGAAAAATCATACCGAAAAGCCAATAATAAAAACGATCTCACAAGTTCCATTTTCGGCTTTATTTTCGTGCTAATCATTGTCATCTTGCTCATACGAAAAGGTGGTCGAGGAGGCAATGGTACGACATTTGGTCGTGGTGGATTCTTTGTTGGCGGATTCGGCGGAGGCTATGGAGGTGGATTCGGTGGCGGAAGTTCTGGCGGTGGTTTCGGAGGATTCGGTGGCGGAAGTTTTGGCGGAGGAGGCTCCGGTGGAAGTTGGTAATTAATACAAAATATATGAAATTCAATAGTTTACTCGTACTACTCTTTTCAATTCAACTCGGTTTTGCGCAACAATCGAGATTGATTGCATTTTATAACACAGAAAATCTTTTCGATACCATTGATGGACCTAATGATGATGCTGAGTTTTTACCTTCGTCTAAAGCCCAATGGAACAGTCAACGATACACGGAAAAATTATCCCATATTCGTCAAGTAATGACTGACCTCAATCGTCCAATGGTGGTTGGATTCAGTGAAATTGAAAATAAATCAGTTTTAAGCGATTTGATTAAAAAAGACTTTTCAAATTACGGAATCGTTCATTACGAAAGTCCCGATTTACGTGGCATCGATGTCGGAATGATCTATGACAAAAAAATACTTTCATTAAAAGAATCTGGTCACATTCGCTTTATTCTTCCGGGTGACACCACTCCCCTAACCCGAGATATTATTTGGGCAAAATTCAAATGCAAAAAAGACGAAATTTACGTGATGGTCAATCATTGGCCAAGCAGACGTTCCGGAACAGATACAAGTGAGCCGAAACGCATCAAAGCAGCGGAAGCCGGAGCTCATTTCATCGATTCCATTTTAACAGTGAATCCAAACGCTAAAATCGTTTACTTAGGAGATTTAAATGATCATCCGCAGGACAAAGCACCACAAATCATTCAACAACGATTGATTCCAGTTATCACGCCTCAATCAGGTGAATTTGGTGGATCTTATAATTACAAAGAGGAATGGGGAGTTTTGGATCATATTTATGTTTCCAAAGGCATGCAAAACGGTGCTGTTCACATGAAAGAAAATTCTGGGAAAATATCCTCTTTCCCGTATCTAATTACAGAGTACAAAGGAAATAAAGTTCCATTCCGAACGTACGCTGGAGATAAATATTTGGGTGGATACAGTGATCACCTTCCCGTTTCAATCGAAATTTTAGTACCGTAGGTTTTCTCTATTCCTTTGAATTGATAAGGTAGTTTTTCTTTATACAAGAATTTCTTCTGAATGGATTCGAATGGACGATAAACGTAATACACATAATTATTGTGAACACGTATTTTATCGACATAACGGAAACTTAATTTTACTTTCTCGCTGATCTCACCTGTTTTTATATTGACCAATCCGAGGTAACAATATCCATCTTTTTCATAGGTCGTATAAATCGATCCGGTGACACGATCTTGCAACACTTGTCTTTTCCATCCTGTTTCTTTTGCTTGATAATGGTGATACAATGGAATGGAATCAATTCGAATTCCATCGATGGAATAAATCAACAATACATCTTTTGGATAATTAAAAATGATAATGGAGTCATTGCGCTGAAACATTGGCGCGTACACTTCTTTGTAGTAAATAGACTGCGTGAAATAATTCGCTCCAATGTAAATTTCGGCATCAATCCCTGTTTCTAGTTCCTTATTCTTTGCCCAAAGTTTAGTTCGAACATCCATCCATTTGTATTCGGAACGATATAATTCCATCATTAAATCATCCTTAATATTCACGATGGACTTGTACGAAGAATCGAGTTGATCATAGACATAATAGTCAAATGCTGGATAAACTTTACTGAAATCAGAAAAGAAGATCTTGGAAGTATTCGTATCCACGATGGGTTCAATATACTTGAAATAATAATCCTTCGGAATTCTCCCCAACTCCAGTTGATCACCATCTGAATAAACTCCGTACACATGTTCTTTACAAATCACATGTGTGTTTCCACGAAAATCACGTTTTAACTCTAATGCCTCATCAGACAGTAATTCACTTGATTTCGTTGTTGCTCCATCAAAAAGCAATAATTCACTTCCCTTCTGCAATTGCTTTGGATAGGCTAAAATAATGACATCCCCATTCGCCTGTATTTCAAAATCTGCCACGCTCAATCGTTTCGAACCAAAAACAGTGTCTGGAACTCCCACCGATTTGACAATCACTTCTTTTGAGGTCTGAATGCGCATCGGATTTAAGTACACATCCATTCGAATGGTATCTTGGCGCTCTTTGAAGTAAAAAGTTAAATTGGATGTCTGATAAATCGCATGACGAAACTCGAAATCCAAGGTTTTACCCACTGCAATTTGACTTAAATCATACGTAGCAATACCATTGACTGACGTTCGATAAACAATGGAATCACCGCCTAAAAATGGCGACATCGTAATTCCAACATTTGAAATCAAATCGCCACTCCGCTTGTCTAAAAAAGTCAAACGAAGTATTTGTGTCCTAGCGATAAAGCAAGAACAACTAAAGACAATAAATAAGATTAATCTCATGATTTAACTGAGACGCAATTCCTGTTGATTTTCCACAAAAGAATTAAACGCGCACATTCCAATGGAAGTCATCAGGTTCTTTCCCCGCTTTCAAATCATCCATGTGTTGCTTGATGCGATTCGATAAAGTTCTTGTTTCGAAAGCAGGCAATTCTAGGATTTCATCACGGTAACCAATGACAATAATCTGCGCAATCGTTGCTGCTGTTCCTGCACCAAAAGCATCCTCTAATGTGCCATTTTTTGCTGCAGTCACAATTTCTTCAACCGAAACGCGACGCTCTTCGATTTCAACACCCCAACTCGCGGCTAATTCAAGAACCGAACGCTTCGTAATTCCACGTAAAATGGTATCTGAATCCTCTGACGGAGTGATTAATTTTCCCCCAATTTGGAAGATAATGTTCATCGTACCAGATTCCTCAATGTACAAATGTTCTTTTGCGTCAGTCCATACTAATTGATGAAATCCTTGCATCTGACATTGTTTAGCAGGATATAAGGAAGCTCCATAGTTTCCAGCTGCCTTCGCACGTCCAACACCACCCATAGCGGCACGTGTGTAATGCTCTTCGATTTTCACACGCACTGGCTCTGCGTAATACGCACCAACAGGTGAAGTAATGACCATGAATTTGTAGGTATCAGATGGTTTAATTCCAACTAATTCATCCGTTGCAAATAAGAATGGACGGATATACAAGGAATAACCTGGTCGATCAGTCACCCAATCTTTGTCCACCGCAACTAATTGTTTCACTGCTTCAATAAAAATTTCTTCAGGAACTTCCGGCATACACATACGCGCTGCAGATTCAGCAAAACGCTTCGCATTCATATCCGGACGAAATAAAATCACCTCATTGTCCTTATTCTTGTAGGCTTTTAATCCTTCAAAAATAGATTGTCCATAATGCAAAGCAGACATGGCAGGATGCATTGGAATCGGTTGAAACGGCATAATTTTACCTTCTTGCCATTGACCATCAGCATATTCCATTATGAACATGTGATCTGAGAAAATCTTACCAAATGGAAGATTGTTCCAATCTACTTGAGAAAGAGTAGATTGAGTCGTTTTTTCAACTGAAAAAGAAAGAGATGTAGTTGACATACTTGTTGATTTGTAGCGCGAATATACGGCTTCTATTTCGCCCTCACAACTAATTTTATTCACAAGACTTTTCTCGTACTTTTGCACTATTAGGAAAGATGGTGTATCAAAGTGAAAATGTCTTAAAACAGTTTTGGGGATTCGATCAATTTAGGTCGAACCAAAAAGCAATTGTCGAAGATGTCATCGCGGGAAAAGATGTTTTAGCCTTACTTCCAACAGGAGGAGGGAAATCCATTTGTTTTCAAGTCCCAGGACTCATTCGTTCCGGACTTACCTTGGTTATTTCGCCCTTAATCGCATTGATGCAAGATCAAGTGGAAAACTTGAACAGGCGTGGACTTCGCGCCAAAGCCATCACCTCTGGAATGAGTTACAAGGAAATTGATTACATCCTTGACAATGCGCGTTTCGGTGGACTAGATTTTCTTTATACTTCTCCTGAAAGGTGTCAATCTGCATTATTCATCGAACGTTTTAAGCAAATGTCCATTGGACTAATTGTGGTGGATGAAGCGCATTGTATTTCTGAATGGGGACATGACTTCCGCCCAAGTTTCTTGCAGTTAAAAACCCTGCGCACTTTTCATCCAGATGTTCCACTCATTGCATTAACAGCAACGGCAACTGAGCGCGTAAAACAAGACATCATCGATCAACTCGAATTGAAAAAAGTGCAAGTACACGAAGCTTCTTTTGTGCGCGAAAATTTGCACTATCAAGTTCGAAAAACAAGCAATAAAATAGAAGTCATTTTGGCACATTGTCAAGAATCGAAAGACGTAGGAATCATCTATTGTCAAACGAGAAGATCGGTGAAAGAAATGGCGAAAATCTTATTAGCAAATGGTGTTTCGTGTGGTATTTATCATGGTGGACTCACCAAAAAGGAACGTGAACAAATGTTATCTGATTGGATGACTGAAAAACGACGCATCATGGTGGCGACGAATGCGTTTGGAATGGGGATTGACAAACCAAATGTTCGCTTCGTTTTACACTATGAAATCCCGAGTTCATTGGAAGCCTATTTTCAAGAAGCGGGACGTGGCGGAAGAGATGGTGAAACAGCAAAAGCATGGATGTTTTACGATGAAAAGGATTTGGAAAATTTACGCACTGCTGTTGGAAAGAAATTTCCATCGAAAGAAGACGTGCTCAAAACCTATCGTGCCATTTCAAATTTCTTGAAAATTGCCATTGGGTCTGGAAAAAATGAGACTTATCCGCTGGATTTGAAAAAAATGTGTCAAGTGTACAAATTGGATTACGAAACCACATTTCATTCATTGAAATTATTAGAACTCAACGAAAATTTATTGTTTTCGGAAGGAACATACCATCCAACAAAACTGCGGTTCATCGTCAATAATCGCGAATTGTACAACTTTCAAATTCAACACGAATCACTGCACCCATTATCCACACTTTTAACCCGATCGTACCCAGGAATTTTCGATTATCTCCATGCGATTCATGAAGATGAGATCTGCAAAAGACTAAAAATAAATTCTGAACGTTTAACTCAACAATTAGAGTTTATGCAGCACAACGGTATCATCGATTTGAATTTACGCAGCAGTTTGCCAACTGTTACTTATATCTGTGAACGACTTCCGGATAGTTACATTTCATTAAAACCGAGTATTTATAAAGAAAGAAGAGATGTCGCCATCGCAAAATCAGAAGCGATGATTTCGTTTTGTTTAGTGGAAACGTGTCGAACGCAACAAGTACTCGCCTATTTCGGACAATCTTCTGAACCATGTGGCACCTGCGATGTTTGTCGAAAAAACAAGATTCCGGCAGATTCAATGGAACGACAAATCATGGACTTCTTGGAAAAACCGGCAACGTGCATCGAAATAGCTTCTCATTTGAAAATCAGCGAAGCAGAAGCAAATGAGCTTTTACGTAAACTCAATCATCAAGAAATCATTTTTGGAATGGAAGGAAAGTTTTACCTGAACTAAACTGACCTACTATGCCTAAACATTCGCCGGATTTTCGTCCAGCCTTTTCGCGCTATCCCTTTGTTTATCTTTGCTCCTATTTTTGTTTCGGCATCCTGATGGCGGAAAAACTACTCCCCTACGCTGACTTTTTTTTTCTTTGTTGTGGACTTTTACTGAGTATCGCTCAAATTTTATTGACCCATAACAAGCACGAAATCATGGCAAAACAATTGCGGGTTTTGGTGTTATTTAGCGGACTCGGATTTTTAGCTACTTTGCAACAATTTCAACTTTCAGGCTGGGATAAATGGCCCTTTCATTCCGGGAAGTCCATGTTTAAAATGAAAGTACTCGAAATTCAAAAAGGTCATCCGTGGTCCAAAGGAATTGGTGAGATTCAATGGAAGTTAACGGGTGAAAATCAATCAACATTGGTGCGTTTTTATTTGAAAGGAACCGATTTGCCACAGTTGGACGATTGCCTCCACGTAAAAGCGCAGGTGATTCCGATTGAAAACAAAGGAAACCCAGGTGAATTTGACTTGCAACTTTATTGGAAAACCAAAGGAATTTATGGACAGTTTTTCATGCAAAAGACTGATTATTCATGGATCAATTCAGAACCAAGCTCATGGCTCACCCAATGGATTAGAGCGAGTC
>JBJTMU010000087.1:0-5291 GCA_046070685.1 Flavobacteriales bacterium
ATATTGAAATGTTCAACAAATTAAACGGTTAAGAAAATGGGAAAAGATATGTTATTATTGACCTTGATCTCTTTGCCATTAATTGGTGCAGCAATCAATGGAATGCTTGGAAAAAAATTACCAAAATTATTGGTTGGATCCCTAGCAACAATCATGGTATTTGTTTCGTTTTTGCTCGGATTGACCCTCTTTTCAGGGATCGACAAAATACAAATTGTTCATTTATTTCAAGTAGCGAAATTTGATGATTTCGCGTTGGATGCTAATTTTCAAATTGATTCCTTATCGATTTGGATGACGTTGATTATCACTGGAATTGGTTCATTGATTCATTTGTTTTCAATGGGATATATGAGTCACGATGAGGGGTACCACAAATTCTTTACGTATTTGAATTTGTTTATTTTCTCCATGCTCCTGTTGGTACTTGGAAGCAATTATTTCGTATTGTTCTTTGGTTGGGAAGGCGTTGGAATTTGTTCCTATTTATTGATTGGATTCCATTACAACGATACCGAAAAAGGAATCGCGAATAGTTTGGCGGCAAGAAAGGCATTCATCATGAATCGAATTGGAGATGCAGGATTGTTGTTTGCGCTCTTCATGATCTTAAACAAGTTCCACACCTTGGAATTTGTCGAGATTGGCAAATTGATAGCTGCTAGTCCAGAAATGTACACCGGAATTGCTGGTGCAATTACCTTGTGTTTGTTTTTAGCGGCAACTGGAAAAAGTGCACAAATTCCTTTGTTTACATGGCTTCCGGATGCCATGGCTGGTCCAACTCCAGTGTCTGCATTAATCCACGCTGCAACGATGGTAACGGCTGGTATCTATTTGACAGTAAGATCTAATTTCTTGTTTGAATTAGCACCTACCACGAAGGATATTATCTTGGTGATTGGAATCGCGACAACAGTTGTTGCGGCATTCATCGCCATGCGTCAAAATGACATCAAAAAAGTATTGGCCTATTCAACCGTATCGCAATTAGGATTGATGTTCGTGGCTCTTGGAATGGGAGCCTATACTGTTGCCTTATTTCACGTGACGACTCATGCGTTCTTTAAAGCTTTATTGTTCTTAGGGTCTGGAAGTGTGATTCACGCGATGTCAGATGAACAAGACATTCGTAAAATGGGTGGCTTATCGAAATTAACCCCGATTACTCACATTACTTTCTTAATTGGAACATTGGCCATTGCTGGATTTCCATTCCTTTCCGGATTTTATTCCAAAGATGAAATATTAGCGCACGCATGGATGTCGAGTCCAATTGTATATGGCATATTGATGATTGCCGTAACAATGACCGCGGTGTACATGTTCCGTCTTTATTTCTTGGTTTTCCACGGTACGTTTAGAGGTGGAGCCGAATTAAAAGCACACGTGCACGAAAGTCCAATGAACATGACCATTCCATTAATGGTTTTGGCAGTATTATCCGTTTTTGGTGGACTCTTGAATTTACCTGGTATTTTCTTGCACGATGCAGGACATTGGATGTCTCACTTCCTTGAAAGCACAACCTACGGATTAAATCAAATCAAAGCTGAACACATGGATGGTTCACAATCCATCATGTTAATGTGCATTGCCAGCGCAGTTGCCTTAATCGTACTAGCATGGGCCTACACGACCTATGTAAAAAAACAGGCAGTTGCCAAAGAAGATGCAGAAATGAATGCGTGGGAAAAATTATCGAGTAACAAATTATACATCGATGAAGTGTACCAAACCATTTTCGTTCAACCGATTTTATGGTTATCCACTACCCTAGCAAGTCAATTCGAACAACGCATTTTAAATAATGGAATTTTCCGTTTGACCAGCGCCATTGAATCAAGTGGGAATTACACACGTAAATGGCAATCAGGATTCTTGTCAAGTTATTTATTCTGGATGGTAATGGGTATCATCGGATTCATTAGTTATTACATTATAAAATCTACATTTTGGAACTAATCTTTTTACCTCTTATTCTTGGGATCATTGCCTTTTTTATCCCAACTAAATGGGTTCGTCCATTTGGATTATTGGCTAGCTTAAGTGTCCTAGCTGTATCTCTTATTCACTTGATGAATTTCGATCCAGAAAACTATGTACTTATATCTAATCCCGCAGAAGTATTTCCTTTGGGATTGACCTTTAAAATGGGCTATGATGGATTAGCGATGGTGATGATTCTACTCACAAATGCAGTGATTAGCATCATTTTCTTAGCCAATTGGAACAGAGAAATTTCGACCAATGCACGCTTTACAGGTTTAACACTTCTGATGCAATTTGCCTTACTCGGATTGTTTACATCGCTTGATGGTATTCTTTTCTACACCTTCTGGGAATTAACCTTGATTCCTATTTTTCTTATCCTGTATTGGTTTGGAAAACAAGACAATAATCGTGCATTATTTAAATTCTTCTTGTACACCTTGCTTGGATCCCTCATGATGTTGGTGTCATTTATCGCATTGGGTTACTTTTCGCCAAATTATTCTTACTTCTCATTGGTACAAGCAAACTTTCAAGGTCATGCTGTAGAAGCTGCATTCATTGCCGGAGGAATTTTATTCGCGTTCGCTGTAAAAATCCCTTTATTTCCGTTCCATACTTGGCAAGCTCCAACTTACACGAATGCGCCAATGGCTGGAACCATGTTGCTTTCTGCGTTGATGTTGAAAATGGCCTTGTTCGGAATGATCAAATGGATGATTCCAATTGGATTTGAAGGATTGGTTTATTTGAAATGGCCTGTCATCACACTTGGTGGAATTGGCATTGTTTATGGAGCAATCATTGCCATGAAACAAAAAGACTTAAAAACGTTGTTTGCCTATGCATCCATTAGTCACTTGGGATTGATCGCGGCAGGTATCATGTTGTTTTCAATGTCCGCTATCGAGGCCTCCATGGTACAAATCATTAACCACAGTATTGTAGCTGTTGCGTTGTTCTTATGTGCCGGTATCATCGAAGAACGACTTCAAACACGAAACATCGAGGATTTAGGTGGTATTGCGAAAGTGGCACCTCACTTTGGATTTTGGTTTGCCGTAATGACTTTCATTTCTGTTTCTGTTCCTTTTACCGCTGGATTTATTGGGGAATTTATCCTCATCAAAGAATTGTTTACAGCACATTGGGTGATTGGTCTTACAGCTGCATCAACTTTGGTTTTCGGTGCCGTTTACATGCTTCGAGCTTACCAAGGATCGATGTTCGGACCAACGAAAGTTTCTACTTTTGCTGATCTAACATGGAATGAATGTTTGGTTTTTGCCTTATTAACCATCGCTGCCGTTGGAATTGGATTGTACCCACAAATGATTATGGATTTTATTAAACCGAGCATCAAATTCACACAAGAAATGATGTCTGGAGACTTAACACTTACAAAATAAGATGGACGCACTAATTATCATATTTGTCACAGGTCTATTGGGCCTATTTGTTGGAATGTTGAAGAAAACGGAATTAACACTTTTCGTTATCTGCATGGGGCTCGTTGGTGCTTTCCTTTCAATGTTCTACCTGAATGATTATACATCGATATTCAGCTCATACGATGGCTTGTCCTTTTCAAGAACACAGCAAATGTTCGCATTACTAGCTATTGGCTTAACAACATTATCTGTGTTACTTGGCTACGTTTTTTACAAAGAGGACAAAGAACATACGGCAGATTACTATGGATTGATCCTGTTCTCCTTAACAGGTGCACTTTGCTTGATTGGATTCAACAATTTGTTTATGTTCTTCCTTGGATTAGAAATTTTATCGATTCCAATCTACGTTTTAGTCGGTATTCAAAAAGGAAATTCATTGGCATCTGAAGCTTCTGTGAAGTACTTCTTTACAGGTTCGTTTGCCACAGCTATTATGTTGTTTGGAATTGCATTGATCTACGGAGCAACAGGTTCCTTTAACATGAATGAAATTCACATGGCCGTAAACATGGGATTGAATCAATCTCCTATGTTAACCATCGGAGTCATTATGATGATGGCAGCCTTTTTATTCAAAGTTGGTGCTGTTCCCTTCCATTTCTGGGGTCCTGATGTTTACCAAGGTTCATCAAATGCAGTGATGGCCTACATGGCTTCTGTTGTGAAATTAGCTGCTTTGTTTGCTTTCGTTCATTTATTCAACTTCACGTTTGAAACAATGATTCCTTTCATGTCTGGACTCATTTTGTTTGCGATTGTTGTTTCCTTGTTCTTAGGCTATATTTCCGCATTAAAACAAACATCTTTCCGTCGTATGATGGCCTATTCAAGTATCGCAAATACCGGATTTGCCTTGTTTGCCGTTTTGAATGAACAATTAGGTGAAGCTTCTTTATGGGTAATCATGATTGGATATGCCTGTTCAACCATTTCCTTGGTTACCATCAATATGATCGTTGAAAAAGAAACGGATGACCTTACAAATTGGAAAGGAATCGGCTATGCGAATCCATTGATCGGAATTACCTTGGTCATTTCACTACTTTCCATGTCTGGAATTCCACCATTTACTGGATTCTTTGGGAAATATTTGTTGCTTTCAGGAGCCTTCGCAAACTATTTGCCATACGTTATTTTAGCCATCATTGCTTCTCTGATTGGTGCCTATTTATACTTACGTTTGATGGTACTTTCTTTATCCAAAGAAGGTGAAGGGAAAAAGTTAAACATCACGCCGATACAAGTGTTGGTTTTAGTGCTATCTTTGGTAGGTACACTAGGTGGATGGTTAGTGCTTTTGATTAAATAATTCGGTACACTGTTCAATTCACGAACGCATACTGTTTTAAAATCAACACCACATTGTCTTCCGTTGGATGATTGACTATGAAGATTCTGTTATTAGAAGACGATCCCATTTTAACGAAAGAAATTTCAGAATTTCTTCGTCACAAAGAGGTGCAATGCGATCACGTTTACGACGGTGATTTATTCCTAAAAAAAATCAGAAACGAGTCCTTCGATTTATTTTTACTGGACATCAATGTTCCCAAGATTAATGGTCTAGAGTTATGTAAGCTGATTCGTCATAAACTCCCCGAAGCCATGATCATCATGACTACTGCTTACGGTGAGATTGAAGAGAAAAGTGAGGCTTATCAATTTGGCGCAGATGATTACCTTGTGAAACCATTTTTACTTGAAGAACTCTGGCTGCGCATTCAAGCCTTGGAACGTAGGAAAGGAAATGCACTCGTTAGTGCAAAAACGCAAGATATCGGTGATTTACACATCGACCATCATCAAAAAATGGTCAAGAGAAATGGACAGAAAATTGAATTAACA
>JBJTMU010000088.1:0-5573 GCA_046070685.1 Flavobacteriales bacterium
CATAAATAGGTGATAACGCGTTTTCACCTAAAAAATCCGGTTTCAACCAAGGCCTTGAAATACTTTTGATATATATGGCAAAAAAGTATTTTTCAAAGAAGGGAGTAAAAATGATAAATGCAAAAGTAAAGGAAATATTGACTAAAAATGATGTTAAATTCACCTTAATTATAGGTTCAGGTTTTCATTATCAATTTTATAAAAAGGACTCAATATTGAGTTCATGGAATTTGCTTTTAGAATCGCTAAGTCCTCAAATTAAACATACTGGAGATTACCACTTGGATTTTGAAAAAATTATCGAAGCTGAAAAAACACCAATTGAGGATTCTAACCAAACGGAAAATCGCCTACTAAAAAAGATTAAAAAAGAAATCGTAAAAGAACAATTGTACGTATTGAATAATCATTATGATAGTTATACATCATGGATTTTCAATCCCAAATTTGTTTCCGACGTAATTTCTTTAAATTTTGATGAGATCCCTGAGCGACTGTTAAAAAACAGAAAAAACGTGAAGTTGGGTAAATTCACGAATGTTTCTAGCTTCAAAAAAAGATCTCAAGATTCTTACGCATTTTTATCAACTCGGCACAGAGATATTTCATTCGGAAATAGCCAAAATATCAGATTTTGGCATCCTCATGGTGTGATTTCTAATAATAAAAGTATGGTATTGGGTCACCATAAGTATGCTCATATTTTGGAAACAACCATTGCAATTAGAAATCATCACATGCAATTGAAAAGAAAAGGTGACATGGATTCCACGTGGTATCAAGCGCTTTTGAATAATCCAGTAATTATTTTAGGTGCGGGAATGTCTTCAATTGAATTGGATTTATGGTTTGGCATCACATCCCGAAACCGAGTAAATGAAAATTCGCACCCTATTTTCCAAATGCGTGAATGCGGGTGTAAAAATGATGCACAACATCAATGGTTTGAGCCACTTTTCGTTGGAAAGACCTTTTCTCAGCAATGGCAAGAACTGGAAAAATTATTTAACAAAAAACGATTATGAAAACAATAATTTTATTTGCCCTCATTTTTATTACATGGAATGTTGAATCTCAAATACAACTCGATAGTATGACGATTTGCGGACAATCCTCTTTTACAATTAATTTACAAAATCCTTCAGTTATGAATGTTTGGATGAAACAAGGAGAAGGAGAAATTGTTATTTCACCCACAATGACAGTGAATTCTTCCGGATGGTATCATGTATTTTCGGCAAATCCTGGTGGAGTAAATGATACTCTAATTTGCAATTCCTTCGATGTTACAAATAATTATACTTCTATGTTAAATGTTCCGAGTGGATATTTGATTACAGGTATTGAAAATGCACTCTGGGGCAATCCTAATACAACTTGTTCAAGTCCCTCAGCGGGATGGTGTAATATGGATGTGACTTCTATTGTTTCAAGAAGCTTAATCGGAATGCAAAATATTCAATATCAATCAGGTCAATTTCCTGATCCTTGCACAGGTACACAGAAATATCTCTTCCTAAAACTTAAATGTTCTCCTTTTGTTCATGATTCAATTTATGTCAATTTTCTACCTGCGGTGAACATCCAAATTTCTGATACAACTGTTTGTAATGAATTACCCGTTCAAATAACTTTACCAAGCATGATATGTGACACCACTTTTCAAACGATTGGGAGTCTTACCTTGCCGCTAAATAATACATCAATTTCTTCCACAAATTTAGAACAAGGGCAATTATATCGTCTAAGTGTCAATAATGCTGTCTCATATGGCGGAGGCGCAGGTAATCAAGCGGATGGGGCATATAGTAATTATCCACTTGTCCCAATAGAAAATATTCAATGGAGGTTTAATGGAAATCAATATGGAACATTGATGTCTTTCAGACCGGAGCCTGATGGTTATAACCCAAATCACATCTATTATTTCTATATTATGGGAGATGGTAATCCTCAAGATTTTGGCGCATATGATTGTTGCCTTGGAGATAACTCTGGATTTTATTCTATTGTAATTGAAAAGGTTATAATTAACAATTCTTGCGGGACGAATTATTTGTGGAGTAATGGACAAATAGGTAACTCAAGTATCATTAATCCTTCTTCAACACCAAACATATTGTATATTGCAAATGGAGTTGGATCATGCGTAGTTGATACGTTTATGGTATCCAACGGTAATTCTTCTTCGTCTCAAAACCAGAATGCAACTGACACCTACACTTGGCCAGTAAACAATCAAACATATACGCAAAGCGGTGTTTACACGGATACATTGGTGAATGCAGCCGGCTGCGATAGCGTCATAACCTTAAATTTATCAATGGAATTCACAGGGCTAAATGAATTCACGAATAGTAATGTCATCGTATTTCCAAACCCAATCAATGACGTATTCATTATTTCAGGAATGAATCAACTTCAGTCCATTTATATTTATGACATCAATGGTAAAATATTAAAATCCTTCGACGTCAACGAAAAAACCCATTCCTTGTCAGCGTTTAAATCTGGGGTATATTTTATCGAGGTAAACTCCGATTCACGCACCAAGGTGGTGAAAGTGATTAAAAATTAATCTAAACAACCCTCATTAAAAATGCACCTCCACGGTGCATTTTTTGTTTAGAGCCTGCTGTATTCCAACGAATTGAATACCTTCGTCGTTATTGTATCAATTAAGTTACTGTGATGCTGAATCGTTTGACACTTTTATATGTAGGTATAATCCTCCTGGGGACTTGTTCCTGCGCTGATCACTTTTCTGTTCGGAAAGAAATTCGAACATCCTGTAAGTTGGGAACAGAGCCGACGCAAAAAGTGTTGTTCATTGGCATCGATGGTGTCCGAACTGATGCCCTACAATTCGCCAATACCCCGGCAATTGATTCCTTGATGCAAGAAAGTTATGTGTCGTATCATTCTGATCGCGGTCCTTACACCGTAAGTGTTCCTGGGTGGTCGAGTATCCTCCACGGTGTCTGGCCTGAAAAACATGGTTTGACCGAAAATTCATTTAAACAGAACCATTATCAACATTATCCGGATCTATTTACACTCGCCAAGGAAATGAAAAAAGACATCAGCGTGGCGACACTAAGTAATTGGGATGATTTTCTCAAAATTACCGCAAAGGAAGATTTTTCCCAACGTTATACCTCAGACCTGTTGTTATTTCAAGGATGCAAAGAAAAATTATTGTCTTGCTGTCCAGATATAATGGTGCTTCACTTCGATGATCCCGATCATGCAGGTCACACGGACGGATTCTCTCCCGATGTTCCGTCTTATATTTCTGCTATCGAACAAACAGATGCTTACGTGAAAGAATTAATGGACATCATTCGGCAAAGAGAAAACCTTTATCAAGAAAAATGGATGGTTGTATTGACCACAGATCATGGCGGTGAAGGAACGGGTCATGGTGGACAAGATGACTTACCCCAAACGAGGTATGTTTGGTCCATTGTGCGAACACCTGATGTGCATCAGACCATCTGGCAAACTGACACGAAGCACGTCGATTTACTTCCAACCATGCTGAAATGGATGGGAATATCACCAGGGAATTTCCCGGATTTGGATGGAAAATCGTTTTTTTAAGTAGAAAAAAGTATTGATTTCCCCTTTTTTTCTATTTTTAGTCCATGCAAAACCTACCTCTAAACCAACGAAAATTCGATTATTTCTTTATCGTATTTTTCTCGCTGTTCTTTATTACCAGTATGATCAGCGACATGATGCCTACTGTTTTTGGTGATTTAACTGCCAACAAAGACAATTTTTTGATGAAGGCAAATTATGATTATGCCATCGGTTGCGACCCACTTTTCTTGCATCCTCCGGTTTGGATGCGTTTTGTTACGGGTCTTTCCGCTTTTGTATATGGTCCGTTTTATTTACTGCTCGTCTATGCGTTCATTAAAGGTAAAAATGGGATTCAGTTACCTGCGGTGATGTATGGAACAATGATCAGTGTGATTACCGGGGTGATCGTTTTTGGTGTGGAATTTTTTGGTGAACCTGAATGGCGCTGTCAAAATTTGGGACGATTTTTACCTTTGAATCTTCCCTATGTGTTCATTCCCATTTTGTTGATCATTCGTATGCGAAAGGAAAAACCCTTTACCCGTAAATTCTAAAACTAAAATTCGCAACCTATTTTTTTTCTTTGCGTAAACGAGCCAAACTTTAAAACAACAAGCGATGAAAAAATTAGTACTTAGCATGGGATTATTTGCCATGGCGTTTTCAGCAAAAGCTCAGGATTTAACATTTGACGCAGGATTAAAAGGGGCGTACAGTGCGACAGAGATGTTCAATAATAACATCTCAAACTTGGGTGCAGTTCAAGATTATAAAATGGCAACAGGTTCAAATTACGGATTGGCATTGAATGCAAATTATGGTAAAATTGGCTTAACAGTTGAATTATTGTCAGGGTCCTTCAATACAGGTTACCAAGGAACAATTGGTTCTACTGCTTATACTTCAAATGTTGCTTTAAAAACATTTTCGATTCCAATTTTAGTGAAATTTGGTGGTCAAACTGGTGGTTATGCTGAACTTGGTATCTCAACAAATGGGGTGAAAAGTGCAACCTATACAAATTCACTTACAACATCATCTTCAGATGTTTCCGGCAAATACAATGGTTATACTACGGCTGTAGTTGGATTCGGAACAAAAATTAGTTTGAGCGATAACTTACCGTTAATATTAAATATTGGCGCACGTTTACAATATGGTATTACAGATGCGGCGGGTGTTGATGCTGTCGGAGTTGATTTAACGAATAAAGTGGTTTATCCAACTTACGAAACTTCGCATGCAGCGTCTATTGGTTTGCATGTTGGAGTGACATACAAAATCAAATAAGGATTTAGATTATATGAAAAAAGGGGCTTGAATTTCAAGCCCCTTTTTTTGTGGTTATCGTTCATTTTTTTTCTGATTTAGATTCTTCGTTCTTTTGGCTTGACCCCAAAGAACCAAAAAGTCAAGCCTGTAAAAACAATTTGCTAAAACGACGGAACATTCCAGTCATTTACCCAAACTCGCAAACGCAGTGAACTGTCGCCTTGCAGGACGCCAGACTGCTGTGCTCAGACATGGGTGCATTTCCCTGCATTTATCCTTGTTTTAGGGAAATGATTTTTAAAGGGCGATTGCATTTAACTCATAAAGAAAATCTGACTTCGGTCTAATTTGTTTTATAGATATGAATGAATGCTACTTATCGTTTTCGATTTAATTCTTCGTTCTTTTGGCTTGACCCCAAAGAACCAAAAAGTCAAGCCTGTAAAAATAATTGCTAAAACGACGGAACATTCCAGTCATTTACCCAAACTCGCAAACGCAGTGAGCTGTCGCCTTGCAGGTCGACAGACTGCTGTGCTCAGACATGGGTGCATTTCCCTGCATTTATCCTTGTTTTAGGGAAATGATTTTTAAAGGGCGATTGCATTTAACTCATAAATAAATCTGACTTCGGTCTAAATTGTTTTATCGATATGAGCGAATGCTACTCATCTTTTCGATTTAGTTCTTCGTTCTTTTGGCTTGACCCCAAA
>JBJTMU010000089.1:0-32437 GCA_046070685.1 Flavobacteriales bacterium
CTTCGAAAGTGTCAACAAGCGCGAACTTGAACTAGGAGCGGCAGCCATTTCTAGTTTCATTTATTTACTCGATCAAAAAACAAAGTAACAAATTACTTCAGTCTTTGATCGAGTAAATAAATGAAACTAGAAATGGCTGCCGCTCCTAGTTCAAGTTCGCGCTTGTTGACACTTTCGAAGACATCGCTCGGGGCATGATGGTAATCAAAATAGCGCTGTGAATCTGGAACAAATCCAAATAACGGAATTCCTGGATAGTGTTCCTTTAACGGTCCAATATCAACACCGCCATATCCTTTTTCAAAAACATGTAAATCGTACTGTTTAAAATTGGGTGCGAAGGATTGTAAAAAATCCACTTGTGCATCCGTTCCATCGACACCAAATCCTCGAGGAACAAATCCGCCACGATCAGACTCCAATGCAGCGATGTGTTTTTCTCCTGCAGACTTTACGATCGATGCATACGATTTTCCACCCATGTTTCCATTTTCTTCATTCATAAAGAAAACCACTCTTAATGTATGTTTTGGCTTGTAGTTTAATTCTTTCAAAATACGTAAAGCTTCCAAGCAATGAATCACTCCAGCGCCATCATCATGCGCACCTTCACCAGCATCCCATGAATCCAAATGTCCGCCGAAAACAATGATTTCTTCTGGTTTCTCGCTGCCGCTAATTTCGCCTATCACGTTATAAGAAATGGCATCAGGGAAAACACGACAATCCATTTCAAAGATAAATTGTACTTTTCCTTTTGCTAGTGCATGCGACAAAGCTGTGGCGTCTGCCGTTGCCAGTGCACCTGCAGGAATACGTGCAATGGAATCTTCGTAATGCATCGATCCTGTGTGCGGGTGAACGTCCTCAGGTAATCCGAGTGAACGAATGATAACCGCTTTTGCACCGAGTTTACCTGCTTCTATTGCGCCATTTCCACGAATGGCATAACACGCTCCGTATGCTTTAAAAGTTTGAATTTGAGTGGCGTCCATCGCTTGATTCAGAAAAACGATTTTGTCTTTTACCTTGGATGCTTTCGCTTTTTTTAACTCGTCTAAATTCTTAAATTCAATGACTTCGCCTTCCATGATTCCATTCGTTCCAATTGAACCACCTAATGCCAGTAAATGAACTTTGATGAATTGTCCGTCTGCTGATCGAAACCACGCGCTCTCTTTTGTCCCTCGTTCCCAGTGCGGAACCTTGATTTCCTGCAAATATACTCGGTCAAAACCATAGGCGTTCATTTTTGCTTGACTCCATTCAACGGCCATTTGTGCTTCTGAGGACCCACTCAGTCTTGGGCCTATATTTTTACATAATTCCCTTAAGTCTTCGTAGGATTTCCCACGTAATAATGCCTCATCGTATATGGATCGAATCATGGAGGAATCTTGTCCAAAAAGGAAGGAATGGATTCCGAGTAAAAAGAAAAAAAGAAATGGTTTCATCGATAAATTTTGCCATAAAAATAACCAAAAACTATGGGATTGATTTGACTGAATAAAATCAAGTGGAATGCTTCACAAATAAAGGGGAGATTCTTTGTATCTTTGCTTTCAAAAATGACGAAAGAATGGCTTTAAAATGTGGAATTGTCGGCTTGCCGAATGTTGGAAAATCAACTTTATTTAATTGTTTATCAAATGCAAAGGCGCAATCTGCGAATTTTCCTTTCTGTACGATTGAACCAAATTTAGGAACGATTTCTGTTCCTGATCCACGTTTGGAAAAGTTAGAAACAATTGTAAATCCAGAGCGCGTAATGCCAACAACAATGGAAATTGTGGATATCGCTGGATTGGTGAAAGGTGCATCAAAAGGTGAGGGACTTGGAAATCAATTTTTAGCAAATATTCGTGAAACGGATGCGATTTTGCATGTGTTACGTTGTTTTGACGATGGCAATATTGTCCATGTGGATGGAAGTGTGAATCCAATTCGTGACAAAGAAATCATCGATATTGAATTACAATTGAAAGATTTAGATTCAATCGAGAAAAAAATACAAAGTTTGGCGCGTGTCATTAAATCTGGTGATAAAGATGCCGTGAAAGAGAATGAACTAGCGCATAAAATCAAAGAAGGCTTGGAAAAAGGACTTTCAATCCGTGGACTAGACTTTACGCAGGAGGAATTTGATATCATTCATAAATTTAATTTAATCACTTCTAAACCAGTGATGTATGTGTGTAATGTGGACGAGGCATCGGTTAAAACAGGAAATGCACATGTGGACGCTGTGAAAGCAGCTGTGGCCAATGAAAATGCAGATGTATTGATCATTGGGGCGAAAATTGAAGCAGATATTACGGAATTAGAAACCTACGACGAAAGACAAATGTTTTTGGATGAACTAGGTTTGGAGGAACCTGGTGTCAATCGCTTAATTCGTCAAGCGTACCATTTATTGAATTTACAAACATATTTTACAGCAGGAGTTAAAGAAGTTCGTGCTTGGACGATTCGCAAAGGAATGACCGCTCCGCAAGCAGCAGGAGTGATTCATACAGACTTTGAAAAAGGGTTTATTCGCGCTGAAGTAATGAAATACAACGATTATATTACCTACGGTTCAGAAAGCGCGGTGAAAGATGCGGGTAAATTCAAAGTAGAAGGGAAAGAGTACATCGTGGAAGATGGTGATATCATGCACTTCCGTTTCAATGTTTAATGGTATATAAAATGATTGCAGCAAATAATCCAAATTTACGTTCGTGGATTTCTGTTCCAGAAGGATCCGATTTCCCGATTCAAAATCTACCTTTCGGTATCATTAAATCGAAAGATTCAGCACCCCGTGTCGCAACGCGCATCGGAGATACAGTCATTGATTTAGCAATGATTGCACGCACCGGAAAATTTGCAGATACAGGCTTTTCGGTTGAAGATTTTTCACAAGAATTCTTGAATCCAATGATGAAAAAAGGGAAGGAAGCTACACGACGTCTTCGTCAAGCGATTTCAACTCTTTTTTCCGAGGAGAATGCGACACTTTCTTCTGACGAAACAATTCAAAGTGCTTTGTTACCTGTGAATGAAGTGGACATGTGTATGCCTGTTCAAATTGGCGACTATACAGATTTCTATTCCAGCAAAGAACATGCGACAAATGTCGGGATCATGTTTCGCGATCCTGCAAATGCCTTATTACCAAATTGGCTATGGATTCCGGTTGGTTATCATGGACGCTCTTCTTCTGTGATTATATCTGGTCAGGATATTCATCGACCGAAAGGACAAATTAAACCAGATGATCATGAGCCACCAATTTATGCCGCATCACGTCAAGTGGACTTTGAATTAGAAATGGGATTCATTACCTATGATGGAAAACCACTAGGTGATTCTATTTCAACTTCGGAAGCGGAAGACTATATTTTTGGACTTTGTTTGTTCAATGATTGGTCTGCAAGAGATATCCAAAAATGGGAATATGTTCCGCTTGGACCCTTCTTAGCGAAGAATTTTGCTTCCTCCATTTCTTGTTGGATTGTTACCCTTGATGCCTTGCAACCTTTCGCGGTTCATACGCCTGAGCAAGATCCAGCGGTACTTTCTTACTTGGCTTTCGAAGGAAAAAAATCTTATGATATTCAATTGCAAGTAGGATTAACGCCTGAAAATTCGACAGAAAAGATCATTTGTGATTCCAACTTCAAATACATGTATTGGAACATGTCGCAACAATTAGCTCATCATACGGTGAATGGTTGCAATGTTCGTTGTGGTGATTTGATGGGTTCTGGAACGATTTCAGGTTCAACACCGGATTCTTTTGGGTCGATGTTGGAATTGGCTTGGAAAGGAACGAAGCCGCTACCAATGAACGATGGAACGGAAAGACGCTTTATTCAAGATGGAGATACCGTAACGATGAGAGGATTCTGTCAGAATGAACAGGTTCGTATCGGTTTCGGTGAAGTTTCAGCTAAAATTTTACCAGCGAAGTAAATGCAAGAATACAACTCAAGCCCGATTGATTTGGAATTAGAACGCATCGAAATTTTGAATGCGTTCAAAGGTTTGTTGAGAGCCATGAAGGATCGAAGTCGGGAAGAGACAAAGATGATTCGTAAGGCCTTTGATATGGCCCTGGAAGCGCACAAAGAAATGCGTCGAAAATCGGGAGAGCCGTATATTTATCATCCAATTGCTGTGGCTCGTATTTGTGCCGAAGAAATGGGCTTGGAACCAACTGCTGTGGCTTGTGCTTTGTTGCATGATACTGTCGAGGATACGTATATCACTTTGCAGGATATTGAAGATATTTTTGGATCAAAAGTTCGTGCCATTATTGATGGGTTGACAAAGATTCCAGAAGTTTTTGACGAAAATACTTCCATTCAAGCAGAAAATTTCCGTAAAATGATTTTAACCATTTCGGATGATTTTCGCGTGGTGCTCATTAAATTGGCGGATCGACTACATAATATGCGCACACTTTCAAGTATGAAGGTGGAAAAACAATTGAAAATCGCTTCGGAAACCCGATTTCTCTATGCGCCACTGGCTCATCGTTTAGGTTTGTATCCCATCAAAACGGAATTGGAAGACCTATCAATGAAATATTGTGAGCCGGAAGTTTTCAAAGAAATAGATGCCAAATTAAAAAGTACGCAAGATGTTCGAAATCGATTTATTCGTCGATTCGTATCCCCAATTAAGGAAGAGTTAGAACGACAAGGCTATCACTTTGAAATCAAAGCGAGACCGAAATCTATTTTTTCCATTTGGCGAAAAATGCAAGCGAAAAATGTACCGTTTGAAGAAGTGTTTGACCTTTTTGCTTTGCGCATCATTGTGGATACGCCCTTTGAAATGGAAAAAGCGGATTGCTGGCGCATCTATAGTATTGTAACTGATTTTTATCAGCCGAGTCCGGACCGATTACGCGATTGGATTTCCACTCCTCGTGCAAATGGTTACGAATCTTTACATACTACTGTCATGTCTCCGCAAGGACGCTGGGTGGAAGTGCAAATTCGTTCCAAACGAATGGATGATATTGCAGAACATGGACTTGCGGCACACTACAAATACAAAGAATCGAAAACGGACGAAAATAAATTTGACCGATGGATTGCGGAAATTCGTGATTTACTGGATAGTCCGGATATGAATGCCCTCGATTTTGTGAATGATTTTAAATTGAATTTATTCAACGATGAAATTTATGTCTTCACGCCAAAAGGTGAACTTCGTGTATTGCCAACTGGTTCAACGATTTTAGATTTTGCCTACGACATTCATACGGAAATTGGGAACCATTGTATTGGTGCCAAAGTGAATAATCGATTGATGCCCTTGAGTTATCAATTGCAAAATGGCGATCAATTGGAGATTTTAACCTCCAAAAAACAAAAACCGAACGATGAATGGTTGCGTTTTGTGGTATCCGCTCGTGCCAAGCAAAAAATTAAATCCTCTCTCAACGAGGAAAGAAAACAAATTGCTTCTGACGGTAAAGAAATTTTGGAACGTAAATTCAAACAGTTCAATGTTCGGATGTGTACCGAAAATATTCAATATTTAACGAATCATTTTCACGTTTCTACCATTACAGAATTGTATTTCAGAATTGCCAAAGGAAAAGTCGATTTGTCGAAACTTCGTGAATTAGAAGTGATTGGTGGTATGCTTCAATCTCAGCGAAAAATCCAATCGAAGAAAATCAATAGTGGTCCGGAAGAAGGAACATTTGAAGGCATCAATACCGATAAAGACACCATCATTATTGGCGAAGATTTTAAAGGCTTTGATTACCAACTGGCACGTTGTTGTAATCCAATTCCGGGTGATAAAATTTTTGGTTTCATTACCATTAATAACGGGATTAAAATCCATCGATTTACCTGTCCAAATGCGGTTCATCTGATGTCGAAATTGGCCTATCGTTGTTTGAAAGCGAAATGGGAAGGTGAACAATTGATTGAACGAATTGCGGCGATTCGTATCGTAGGAATTGACCAGTTAGGAATGGTGAATCGTCTGACAGAGATTATTTCGAAGCAAAATCACGTCAACATGAAAAGTATTTCCTTTGAAACGAACGATGGAGTCTTCGAAGGTAGAATCAAAGTTTTGGTGTATGATACGGCACAATTGGAACAATTAACCCGGAAATTTGAAGAAGTAGAAGGAGTTCAGCGTGTTACTCGTTGGGACTCAGCGGATGGGGAAGAAATTCAATAATCTTTTCGAATCGAGTAGGGGTCTTTCGGTCTCAATAACGGATTCCATGAAAATCCTTTGATAAACTGTTCCTCCGTTTTGATTTGATTCATGGGGTAAAAAATACCATCAGGTTTGTCATAATAGGTAATCGATTTTACTTCACCACTATCTAATTCGACGAGTAAATCCGATGCGTACAAGCGATTCATCCCTTTTCGTATTTTCACTAAACTGCTATCCGTCTTTTTTTCTTCCTCTGGATAGAAAATGGTCCACGCATTCCCCTTGACATCTGCTTTAACTAATTCATTATGTTCGAAATAAGCGGTGATTGTCCTTCCGGCAAGCTGATTGTAGTATTGTCCTGAGTCAATTTCCATGACGGCACTAGCTTGATCAAGAATGACAATTTCCTTCAGGCTACTGTCTTGCATGGATATTTTCATGGTCGTTCCTTTTAATTCGGCATTTTCAGCCCAAATTTTTGGATGACTTTTTAAAAATAATTCTTCCGTTTTTGGTAGATAATAAGCCGAATCACAAATCCCTTGAATGCCTTTATTATACATGCGTACATTTCGATGTGCGAGCATTTCAGTTGTTCGATTCAAACTGTCTTTGCGCAAGATCAAACTATCGGCATGAACATAAAGCGTGTCGCCGTCATAAACTTTAAATGCCAACGTGTTTCCCGTTAGGAAAGTTTGGTGCAAGGTGTTACTCGATTTCGCTTGATTCCCCATAAACGCCATATTTTGGGAGAAATCTTTGTAGAAAACATTTCCGCGTCCTTCGTAATTATTCAATTTCGTATTCAAAAACAAGGTGTCACCTCTGATAATGCTGGTTTCTTGAATGACTTCTGCTTGTTTGTAAAGTACACCTTCCTCTGTTTCTACATGATACCATCCTTTTTTACAGTGGATGACAATACTATCATTTTGAATGTTTGTTGGACCAAAAAAATAGAGCTTTTGTTGCTCATACGCAAATTGCAGGGTGTCCGTATCTACTTTTAAATCGTTTTTTACGTAGTTTACTTTCCCACTAAAAAAGAAGCTTCCATTATTTGGGTAGAAATAACCCAATTTACTGGTAATGCGCTCATTGGATAGAATGGATTCGATTTTACCATTATTTCGGTAAATTGCCCGACCTTTTTTTGCGTCGTAATCCAAGGAATCAGAACTTAATTTGTAGGCTTGATCGCGCACCTTTACATCTCCCCAAAGTTTTGCGTATTTATTTGCTTCATCGTAAAATAACGAGTCACAGTATAGGTTCACGTCTCCTTTACGAATGTGAACATTGCCATAAGCATGTACGATTTTTTCTTTGTCCTGGTAATGTGCTGAATCACAATACATGGTATTACCATGATAGGCAAAACTCACTGTTCCAACGAGTCGATGACGTCCAGAAGCTTTATCAAAATAGATTTTTTCAGAACCTGGAAGAAGTTCTAGGGTCTTTTTTTGCGCATGAAGGATTCCACCCAAAAAAAATGCGCTCAAGAAGAGCGCAATTTGTATGAATGGAAATTTTTTCATTTAGTGATTGGCTAATGTTTGTTTTCTGTCTGGACCAACAGATACAACGTTAATCGGCACATTTAATTGTGCTTCTAGGTAAGAAACATATTGTTTCAAAGCATCAGGAGCACTTGAATAATCCGATAGTTCGGTTAAATCGCAGTTCCATCCTGGTAATTCTTCATAAACGGGTGTGAAATCTAAATCACTTACGTCAAATGGAAAATCAACTACTTTCTCACCATTAACTAGGTAGTGTGTGCACACATGAATTTTATCAAAGATGCTTAATACATCTGCTTTCATCATGGAAAGTTCTGTCACTCCATTGATCATAATGGCGTAGCGCATTTGAACCAAATCAATCCAGCCACAACGACGTGGACGACCAGTTGTTGCGCCAAACTCACGTCCTTCTTTGCGGATTTCTTCTCCAACTTCATCATCTAATTCAGTAGGGAAGGGGCCACTTCCGACACGTGTACAATAGGCTTTGAAAATCCCGATTACTTTTCCAATGCGTGTTGGTGCAATTCCAAGTCCGGTACATGTTCCAGCGGTAACTGTATTGGAAGAAGTAACAAAAGGATATGTTCCGAAGTCGATATCAAGCATCGTTCCTTGCGCACCTTCAGCAAGGACACGTTTTCCTGACATTAAGGCTTGATTCAAGTAATGTTCGCTGTCAACTGCTTTTAATTTCTTCAAGGATTCAACCGCTTCCAACCAAGGTTGTTCCAAAGAAGCTAAATCGTATTCGAATCCTTCGTAATGTTTCAACATTCCCACGTGTTTCTCAACGAGGATGTCATATTTTTCTTGGAAATTAGGAGAGAAAATGTCACCAACACGTAGTCCATTTCTTCCTGTTTTGTCCATGTAAGTTGGACCAATACCTTTTAAGGTGGATCCGATTTTGTTTTTCCCTTTGGCTGTTTCTGAGGCAGCGTCAAGTAAACGATGAGTTGGTAGAATTAAATGAGCTTTTTTAGAAAGCAATAAACGGTTTTCAAAATCGATGTTAAACGGAGCTAATTTATCAAGTTCTCCTTTAAAAATAACGGGATCAATCACCACGCCATTTCCAACAAGATTAATAACATTTGGATGAAAAATACCAGAAGGAATCGTGTGTAAAACATGTTTAATCCCTTCGAATTCAAGTGTGTGTCCCGCATTTGGTCCACCTTGAAAACGAGCAATAATATCATATTGAGGCGTTAAAACATCAACAATCTTTCCTTTTCCTTCATCGCCCCATTGCAATCCTAATAGTACATCTACCTTCATGGTTATTTTTTAAAGTATGCTTCGACCTCTGTCATTGTATTTGCCAATTGAAATACTTGATTGATTTTAGTCAGTTCAAAAATTTTCATTAATTGATCGTTCACTTGTAACATGACGACGTCTCCTTGATTTAAGCGAGATCTGGTTAGCACTTTCACAAAAAAGGCAATTCCAGAAGAGTTTACATAGGCCAAATTCGATAAGTCAAGAACAACTTTCCAGTTGGATAATTTGTTCAAGATTTCTTGCGCATCTGTTAAATCTGCATCCGACATGAGTTTTCCTTCGAAAGAAAGAATAGAAAAATCTGCATGTACCAGTTGTGTTACCTTCATCTTAAGAATTTGATTGGTTTTTAATGCCGTAGAAATAAAGAGAATGGTGTTGCACTTTTACATCAAAAAGTTCTTCGATTGTCGCTTTTATTTGTTGAATGCGCGGATCACAAAATTCGATCACTTCACCTGTATCGGTACAAATCACATGGTCATGTTGTTTGGATCCATGGGATTTTTCGAATTGTGCAATGTTTTTACCGAATTGGTGTTTTCGCACTAAATTACACGCTAATAAAAGTTCGATGGTGTTGTAAAGGGTTGCTCGAGAAACACGGTAGTTATGGTTTTTCATTTTGATGTAGAGCGATTCAATGTCAAAATGTCCTTCATATTGGTATATCTCTGCTAGAATAGCAAAGCGCTCTGGAGTTTTTCTGTGACCATTCTGTTCGAGGTAAGCCGCGAAAATATCCTTTACTGTCCCTGAAAGTTCTGTTATATTCATGTTTTCAGCCGAACAAATTTACGTATTTATTTAGTTGATATGCGGAATACGATGAAGGAATGTATTAAGTTTATTAACACCTTTTTCACGTTTTTGGACATAAAAAAAGGGAGGCGAACCTCCCTTTCTTATTTTCATAGAAAAAGCTTATTCGCCTTTCTCCATTTTTTGTTTTAATTCAGCCAATCCACCTAGGTCACCTAATGTAGATTTCTCTGTGTTTTGGTTGATTGCTTTCACTGCTTGATCAGTTGAGTTTCCACCACCTGCTGATTTTTTACCAGCTTTCGTTGTTGTTGGTTTGTCTTCACCTTCTTCAAACATACGTGTATGTGAAAGAACGATTTTCTTCGCGTCTTTGTTGAATTCAATCACTTTAAAGTCAAGAACTTCTTCCATTTTCGCGTTTGATCCATCTTCTTTTTTCAAGTGTTTAGCAGGACAAATACCTTCAACACCGTAAGGAAGAGAAACGATTCCTGCTTTGTCTTTTGTTTCGATGATAGTACCTTGGTGTACAGAACCTTCTCCGAAGATTGTTTCAAATACTTCCCATGGGTTTTCTTCCAATTGTTTGTGTCCTAAAGAAATACGACGGTTATCACGATCGATTTCTAATACAACAACTTCCATCTCTTCACCTACTTTACAGAATTCAGATGGATGTTTGATTTTCTTTTGCCAAGAAAGATCAGAAATGTGGATTAATCCATCAACTCCTTCTTCTAACTCAACGAATACACCGAAGTTTGTGAAGTTACGAACTTTCGCTTGGTGGCGAGATCCAACTGCATATTTCACTTCGATATCGTTCCATGGATCAGGCATCAATTGTTTGATACCTAAAGACATTTTACGCTCTTCACGATCCAATGTCAATACCACTGCTTCTACGCTATCTCCAATTTTCATGAAGTCTTGCGCAGAACGTAAGTGTTGAGACCAGCTCATTTCAGAAACGTGAATCAATCCTTCTACTCCTGGAGCGATTTCAATAAATGCACCGTAGTCAGCCATGACAACAACTTTACCAGTTACTTTGTCACCAACAGCGATATTTGCATCTAATGAATCCCATGGATGTGGTTGTAATTGTTTCAATCCTAAAGCGATGCGTTTTTTGTCATCATCGAAGTCAAGGATAACCACATTGATTTTTTGATCCAATTCCAACATCTCTTCAGGATGCGTAACGCGTCCCCAAGAAAGGTCTGTAATGTGAATCAATCCATCTACACCACCTAAGTCGATGAACACACCATAAGAAGTAATGTTTTTCACAATACCTTCTAATACTTGTCCTTTCTCTAATCCAGAGATGATTTGTTTCTTCTGTTCTTCTAACTCTGCTTCGATCAATGCTTTGTGAGATACAACTACATTACGGAATTCTTCGTTGATTTTAACTACTTTGAACTCCATGTTTTTACCTACGTAAACATCATAATCACGAATCGGTTTCACATCGATTTGAGAACCTGGTAAGAATGCTTCAATACCAAATACATCAACGATTAATCCACCTTTTGTACGACATTTAACATAACCAGTGATGATTTCACCTGTACGTAATACGTCGTTCACACGAATCCATGCGCTGTGCATACGAGCTGTGCGGTGAGAAACGATCAATTGACCTGTTTTGTCCTCGCGACATTCAACATATACATCTACTACATCTCCAACTTTTAAATCTGGATTGTAACGGAATTCGTTTGCTGCAATTACACCTTCAGATTTGTAACCGATGTTTACGATTACCTCTTTCTTGTTTAACATTGCAACTGTACCTTGGATAACTTCTTTCTCGTTGATAGAAGTTAAGGTTTTTTCGTAACGATCAGATAATTCTGAACGTTGGATTTGAGTGTAACCGTCTAATTGTAACGATTCCCAATCAAAATCTGCAGCTCCCTGCATTTCTAGATTTTTTGCCATGTGGCTTTCAAATTTGTATTTCAGAAATCCTGATTTTCCGAAAGGATGAAACAAAAATACGCTGTGATCAGGACACAACTTTCTCTTTTGAGGGTGCAAAGATAGTAATAAATCAATTGGAATCAATGGTTTTAAGATGGAAAGCTGATTTTTTTCAGTTCATTCCATCTTGCTTGAAATCAAGTCCTTAATTATCACTGATGTTTTTGGGGAAAATCGAAAAGGTTTGGAATTGATTCCCTTGAACGGATAGGCATTTTTTCCAGAGTTGATTCGAAGGTATTGATAAGAGTGTTTGCATGGTAATGTTATCTACGCTTATCCATGCTCGTTCTTCGATTTCCTGCACCAATTGTCCTTTGCTCCAGCCTGAATACCCAATGAAAAAACGAATGTTTTTGAACATGTTTTTCTCTTTGGAAATCCGCTCAAGTATCTCTGTGATGTCTCCTCCGAAAAACAAACCTGGTAAGATTTCTTCGCTCGATTCAATGTCTGCAAATGTGTGTAAATAAAACAAACTATTATTTGCTACGGGTCCGCCGATAAATACGGGAATATTTGCTGGTGCTATGTCCAAAAGATCTTTTAATTGAACAGCTGATTTGTGGTTTAAGACAAATCCAAATGATTCCGCATCAGAGTGTTCACAAATCAACACGACTGATCTTTCAAAATGTGGGTCTTGGAGAAAAGGTTCTGATAATAACACGCTTCCCTTGGATGGGAGTTGGCCATTGACAAAATCAAAGGTTTCTTTTAGTTTCATAGTTGACTAACTCAAACGAATTTGACTTAAAAATATTACATCTTCATTGGAGATTTTTTGACATTTTTTTCACTTTCGAATTCAAACACCAGAAAATCCATTACGCTCAAATCAATTAAAGAACTTAACTTTGAAATCGAAATTCTAATTTATTCAAACGAATGAATGGAATGGATGTTGAATTTACATGAAAAAAGCAATATGGCTCAAAAACCAGCAATAGCAAAAGGAACAAGGGATTTTTTACCGAATGAAGTGGCGAAACGAACGTATTTGTTTGAGTCCATTAAAACGGTTTTTAAACGCTACGGTTTTGCACCGATCGAAACGCCAAGTTTTGAGCTTTCATCCACCTTAATGGGGAAATATGGAGAAGAAGGGGATCGTCTTATTTTTCGTATTTTGAACTCGGGTGATAAAATGAAGAAGGCTGATTTAGAAGCGCTTGCTCAAGATAACTTGCCGAAATTCGCCTCTTCGTTGGCGGAAAAAGCGCTGCGCTACGATTTAACCGTTCCCTTTGCGCGTTTTGTAGTTCAACATCAAAATGAACTTTCCTTTCCATTTAAACGTTATCAAATTCAAGCAGTTTGGAGAGCCGATCGTCCGCAACATGGACGTTATCAAGAATTTTTTCAATGTGATGCCGATGTGGTAGGTTCTGATTCCCTTTTATGTGAAGTGGAATTGGTTCAGATTTTTGACGATGTATTGACACATCTGAATATTCCTTCTTTTACCATTAAAATCAATAACCGCAAAATTCTAAGTGGAATAGCTGAAGTCTGTGGTGAAGCTGATCGCATTGTTGATCTGACCGTTGCCATCGATAAACTGGACAAAATAGGCGAGGAGGGAGTACTCAATGAACTTTCTCAAAAAGGCATTCGTGACTCAGCTATTGAGAAAATCAAACCATTGTTTCAATTTGCTGGAAATAATCAAGATAAACTGACACTTATGCGCTCCTATTTGAGTGAGTCAGAAGTTGGAATGAAGGGAATTGAAGAGTTAGAATATGTAATGGAAATGATTGATTCAATGGGTCTTAAAAGAGCTGACTTAGAGTTTGACTTAACTTTGGCTCGTGGATTAAATTATTACACAGGCGCCATTTTTGAAGTCAAAGCGAATAACGTCAATATGGGATCAATTTGTGGTGGCGGTCGCTACGACGATTTAACTGGTTTATTTGGTTTAAAAGGACTTTCCGGTGTGGGTATTTCTTTTGGTGCTGATCGCATTTACGATGTCATGACAGAGTTGGATTTATTTCCAGCTGAAATTACACAAGGATTGAAAGTTTTATTCTTACATTTTGGTGAGTCGGAAGTAACGAAATGTCTTTCACTCGCTAGAGAAATACGTGAAATGAATATTGGCTGTGAGGTTTATCCAAGTGCTGCTAAAATTCAAAAACAAATGAAATATGCGAATGATCGTGCTGTTCAATACGTTGTATTACTTGGAGAAGAGGAACTGAAATCAGGAAGTCTTACCTTGAAAAATATGCAGACTGGAACACAAGAAACCTTAACTTACGAAGCCTTTAAAACTAAAATTGCTGAACTATGAAATACGTAATGATTCTACTGACAAGTGTTGTCCTAATTTCGTGTACATCGAAAAGTGAATTAGGAAAATGGAACGATTCGGATCGTGAAGAAGCGAAGAAAGATGTGGAGAAATTTTCTTCTGCATTGGGAACGGTTGGTTCTGCAAAGGACCTTTGCTACGATTGTTACATCGATAGTTTAGAGAAGTTGTATGTTGATTACGCGTCTTCCAAAAGATTGAACGATGGCGATCGAACAAATATTTTACTCAATTGCGCGATTCGTTACATGCATTATGATGAGTAAACACCATTTTTAAGCATAAAAAAAGGCTCTTCATGTGAAGAGCCTTTTTTGTTGAGATCGGTTAAATTACCAAATACGAGCGACTTTTTTTCCGTCATTTCTCATTGGACTTCCTTCTTTCACGTTGAACGCTTCAAAGAACTCTGGGCAATTCTTCAAAGGACCGTTGACGCGATACATTCCCGGGGAATGTGGGTCGTTTGCAATTCGGTTTTTCATTTCTTCATCTGTGTATTTGATTTTCCAAAGCTGTGCATACGCAATGAAAAATCGTTGCGCTGGTGTAAATCCTTCACGAACTTCATTCGCTTTGTATTCTGCTGTTCGTTTGTAGGCATAAAATGCCATGGTAAGTCCACCAAGGTCTGCGATGTTTTCACCCATCGTTAGATCAGGATTTACACACTGTCCTTCCATTGGACAAAAAGCAGCAAATGTTTCACCAAGTACCTTTGTTTTTTCTTCAAATAATTTTAAATCGTCTTCTGTCCACCAGTTTTTGAAGGAGCCATCGGCAGCGAATTTAGACCCCATGTCATCAAATCCATGGGTGAATTCATGTCCGATCACCATCCCAATTCGACCATAATTCACCGCGTCTTCTGCTTTTTCGTCAAAGAATGGCGCTTGCATAATTCCAGCCGGGAAGGCGATTTCATTCAAAAGTGGATGGTAATATGCGTTAACCATGTGAGCAGGCATTCCCCATTTGTCCTTATCTACCGGTTTCTTCAAATCGGCAAAGTTTTTACGCACGCTATAGCGATTCATTTCTTTGACATTCGCCAAATAGTCATCCGAACTAAAATTCAAACTGGAATAATCTTCCCATTTGTCCGGAAATCCTAATTTTCTTCCGATTGAAGATAGTTTATTTAAGGCTTCTGCTTTTGTTGCATCCGACATCCATTCAAGTCCTTTAATGCGTTCTTTGAAAACCGCGAGTAAATTATCAACCATTTCATTGACACGTGCTTGAGCAGCTTTTGAGAAGTGTCTTTCAACGAAAGCTTTTCCTAATAATTCACCAATTTCGATGTTCGTGATTTCGTCAATGGCTTTTTCATTCATTGGTTTTTGTACTTTTTTACCGCTCAATTTTGTTCCGTAGAACGCGAAATTTAGGGCCACAAACTCACCATTCAAATTCCCGGCATAATGATTTACCACATTCCATTTTAAGTAGTTTTTCCATACGTTCAATGGTTCCTGTTCTAATAATTCAGCCACTTTTTTAAGATAAGATGGATTGCTAACAATGATTGTGTCGGGAATTTGACATCCTACAGCATTGAAATAATAACGTAAATCAAATGAACCTAATAAATCGATCGTCTCTTTCGTGCTTTTCTTGTTGTATGTTTTTTCTGGAATACGCATCTCAGCCGGACTCATCATTGATTCTGCCAATTTTTTCTCAAAACGGACGATGTCCTCTCCGATTTTCTGTGCATTTTCAGCTTCTTGTCCAAGCAACATGAAGGATTTAGCAATGTGATTTTTGTAGGCCTCTAAAATATCCTTTTTGTTTTCGGATAAATAATAGTCTTTGTTTGGAAGTCCAATACCACCTTGCCCCATGTGTGCGGCGTTCACTTTGACATTTTTCATGTCTTGACCAACGCCAAAGCTAAAAGCAGATCCGATTCCGTCTTTGTGATGACTTGCGATCAATTGTACAATAAAATCTTTACGGTTAATGGAGTCAATGCGATTAAGTTCACTTTTGATTCCAGAAAGTCCAAGTTGATTACGTCGCTCCATATTCATAAACGACGCATAATAAGCTCCTAATAACTGATTTTGGGAACCTTTCACCCCTTGATTAGCCTTTGCGTCTTCTAAAATTGCTGTTAATTTCTTTTTATTTTCTTGATCCAATTCATTGAAACTTCCCCAACGAGATTCGGAAGCCGGGATCTCATTGTTTTTAATCCAATTTCCATTAGAGAAGAGGAAAAAATCATTATCAGGCTTAATGGATTTATCCAAATAATCAACGCTGATGGTGGAGAAATTTTTCCCACTCATGGCAACTTCCTTCTTTGAACAAGAAGCAATCAACATCATACTTGAGATCGCTAGTAAACTTTTTTGTAGCATTTGTTTTAATTAAGGGGTGTATATAACATTTCCACGTGAGGAATTCCATCCTCATCGTATTCTTTTCCAGTTGAGAAAAATAAATGACCATTGTAGAATCGTTCCAAGTGTTTTTGCGCGGAAATGCGCACAGGTACTCTTCCGAATTCCTTTTCACAGAAGGACATGCAGCGACTCATCAATTCGTGACCTTGACCGTTTCCACGAAGTTCTTCTTGAATCACAACGCGACCAATGGACACTTCACCGTATGAAATTCCGGGGGGTAAAATTCGTGCAGTAGCAACGATGTTTCCTTGTCCATCACGACAGATTAAATGGTAGCATTTTTTATCCTTCCCATCTAAATCCTGATAAATGCAATTCTGTTCCACTACAAAAGTCTTTAGTCGAACTGCTACGATATCGTGAAATTCGACAACGCTCAATTCATTAAAGTGTTTGCATTGAAAATTTAAAATCATGGCCTAAAATTAGCGCTTTTTTTAGTTGACTGAGCGCAATAGGCTAGAATTTGACAACTGTTCTGGGGAAATCATCGGTTCGTCGTAAGGAATTTGATCACCATATCTTTCCTTCATAATTTTACGCACGATCGGTCCGTCAATGTTGAATTCTCTCAAAGCCTTTGGTTTTGCAAGTTCCAATTGAAGTGCATTTTTATAGCATTTGTACACTAATTCGGAACAATACATTTCTTTATCCGACCAAGCGAATTTTCCATCGTAATTTTTTCCAAACTGAAGGATGGTATATGCTTTCATGGCTTGGATTGATTTTTCCGTCAAGCGTGTAGTGTCAATCAATCGTTTTACTTGATAAGCGCCATTTATACCACTTTCTATCCAATCATCTAATCGTCTTTTTCCAACCGGTTGAATTGCTTCATACACGTAAGCAGTTCCATTTTCATAAAAAATGATTCCACAATGTGAAAAAGTTGAGTTTGTCGCTTCTTCGATGGCAGCACTTTGTCTAGATGGAGAGGATTGAAAAATAATATCTCCGTCTTTAAACGACTGAGCAGAGAGCGCAGAATAAATGAAAAAGAATAGAAAAAATAGTTGCGTTTTCATAATGGCATTTAATACGATCCGAAATACCTTCTCAAGAACCATTCCGCAGCGAGTAAAGAGAAAAGTAGGAAGAAAATAAGGGTATAGTCCAAAAAATCATCGAAAGTATGATCCTCGTAGGTAACGGTAGCAATATCATTTCGCTTTGCCAGTTCATCTAACATTTTGCGATAAGCGGAAAATACATGAAAGGATCCGTTAGATTGTTTGGATAACTGTTTTAAATTGTTGTGATTTGCAAAGGATTCTAGTTTTTCCAATTGAATTTCTTCCACGATAAATACACCCGTTTTCACTTGTTTTTTTCCATTGTAGGTCGTACTCGCTTTCCAAGTGTACTTACCAGGATTTAATTTTCCTTGATTCAATTTATACACACTTCCCGCAACTGCAAATTGAGATTTGTACATTTTTCCTTTATCACTCAGTAGGATGAATTCAATTTTCGGACTAGTAATGGGCTCCATGGAAGCGTTGTAAAACGAAGCTGTAACAATCAATTCCTCTTCGCTATTCATGCGTTTCGGTAATTGAACACGAAGTCCCATTCCTTGGTTTTTCACCATTAAATAATTGGCGATTTTTCCAATGAACTCATTGAATACATCATGGTTTTGGTGACGAATAAAATCATTCAATCTCCAACGCCAAATCCCTTCGCCAAAAATGACACCATTTTTCACCTTGTCACCTTTAGAGAAAAACAACAATGGATCATTCTTTTTAATTTGACCAATTCGTTGAAACAACAGGATTTCTGCACTCGGGTCAACTTTGATTCCACCAAATTTGGCAGTCAAGGGAGGAAAGAAAGCAATCGCAGAACGACACTCTTCACTTAGTTCAAATGAATTAAAACCGGTATTGAATGTTGGTTCTAACTCCTCTGTTTGACTCGAACTATTGGATTTCAATCCAATGGAAAGTTTGGCGATTTCAGCAGCGTTTGTTTGTTGTCCAAGGATGTACAAAACAGGAATGCCAGCAGATTTCAATCGTTCGTGTTGAGCTTGGTCAAATTGAATCCCAGGTTCATGCCAAATCACGAGGTCAACTTTATTGAGGCTTTGATCCCAATCTTTTAGCAGTAAACTTTTGACTTCATAATTTTCGTTTCGTTCCAACACATCTTTGAAGGCACTCATATCGGGATGCGGAGCAGCAGATAACAAAAGTATTTTACTTCTCGCATCAACTACTTCGATGTAAAAATTGCGTCGGTTATTTTTAATCGAATATTCACCTGAAAGATTCGAAACAAGCACTGTGTATGATTGCATTCCGATCTTATCCGCTTTCAACTGAAAATTGAGTTGTTTGAAATCCTTTTTCTGACTACCGTAGGTGATTGTCTGACTTCCAACTGTTTTTCCATTGTGCAGGATACTCACTACAGCACTTTTGCCATTCAATTTGAACGATTCTACATCCACTTCAACAGGGAAGTCATTATTCAAATAAGCGAGGTCATTGGCAGAAACATTTTTAATGAACTGATCTCTCTTTGGTGTCGTATCTCCAACGGCTAATGAAAAAATGGGTGTTAAATTTAATTTTTCCGCCGCATAACTCGGATTGGATCCAACGTTATAATTTCCGTCTGATATAAACGCCACGCCACCAATGTTACGGTTGTAAAATTGAGTATTGATGGCATCGAATCCAAGTTCATGGTTACTGCTTTTTTCGTCAAACGTAACTTTCTTGTTTCCTTGTTCGCTTCCAATGGTCCATTCAACCAATTCAAATTGATTTCCGTAACGTTCCTTTAATTCAGCTCGATACTTTTCTAAAGTACTTGCGATACTTGAACTATCTTTGAAGTTCTTCATCGAAGCGGAATTGTCCACCAAGGTTAAAAAAATCGGTTTTTCATCTCTGAAATGCGTGGCTTCGAATACGATTCCCAGCAATAACACACCAATTAAAAATAGGGACGAAAAACGCAAGGATTGAATCAAGTTTCTTTTCCAACGAGCTAAATCATTCAACCAGCTGACTTTTTGATAGTAGAAATAAGTCAAAACGAAGGAGATAATCCCGATTGGGAGAAGCCACCAAAATGAATAGTCAGTTAATAAATGCATGCCTTCAAAATTAAGGACATTTCCTGAATTCTCGTGATTTCTTTTCGGTATAAATTGAATTCAAAAAAGGAATCCGTAAATTCGTGCAAATTTTCAAGTATATGTCAAAAACAGTTTATATCGTTGCTGCTGCAAGAACTCCAATGGGAGCATTCATGGGTGGCTTATCAAGCATTCCTGCGACACAACTAGGATCAGTTGCCATCAAAGGAGCATTAGAAAAAGGAAACGTAGATGCAAGCATCATTGATGAAGTATTTATGGGGAATGTGTTGCAAGCAGGAGTTGGACAAGCACCAGCAAGACAAGCGGCATTAGGTGCTGGTTTGGGTAAAAATGTACCTTGTACAACTGTAAACAAAGTGTGTGCTTCAGGAATGAAAGCCATTATGCTTGGAGCACAATCGATTTTAGCTGGAGATAACCATGTTGTTGTTGCTGGTGGAATGGAGAATATGTCTCAAGTACCTCATTATTTAGAAGGACGAAATGGGGTCAAATTTGGAAACATTCAACTGTTGGATGGAATTACCAAAGATGGTTTATTGGATGTTTACAGCAAAGTACCGATGGGAAATTGTGCAGAATTGTGTGCAAAGGAACATCAAATTACACGTGAAGATCAAGATCAATTTGCGGTAGAATCATACACAAAAGCAGCGAATGCATGGAGTGCTGGAAAATTCAACAATGAAATCGTTCCAGTTGCAGTTCCGCAACGAAAAGGAGATCCAATCATGATTTCTGAAGACGAAGAATATAAAAATGTATTTTTAGATAAAATCCCATCTTTGCGTCCAGCATTCGACAAAGAAGGAACCATTACTGCAGCGAATGCATCCACTTTAAATGATGGAGCTTCTGCCTTGATTTTGGCTTCTGAAGAAGCGGTTGCGAAATTTGGACTAACACCAATTGCGAAAATTGTGAGTTACGCAGATGCAGCGCAAGAGCCGGAATGGTTCACAACTGCTCCATCATTAGCGATTCCAAAAGCATTAGCAAAAGTAAACATGCAAGTTTCTGATGTTGATTTCTGGGAATTAAATGAAGCATTTGCAGTTGTTGGAATCGCCAATACCAAGATTCTTGGAATTGATCCATCAAAAGTTGATGTAAATGGTGGTGCTGTGGCACTCGGACATCCACTTGGGAACTCAGGATCACGTATAATTGTTACCTTGATCAACGTATTGAAACAAAACAATGCAAAAATCGGAGGAGCCGGAATTTGTAACGGTGGAGGTGGAGCCTCAGCGATGATCATCGAAAATATATAGAATTACATCTAAATTGAACGATCAAGGACAGGTATTTTATCTGTCCTTTTTTGTTTTTTGTATTTTTATCACATGAGAACAATTCTTCTATTTATACTTGTTGTTTCAAATTCAATTCTGGCTCAAAATCTAGATTTGACACCATTTGTCAATCCATTTATTGGAACACAGAATGCTGGACATACCTTTCCAGGGGCAACAGTCCCCTTTGGGTCCATACAATTAAGTCCGGATACTGATACGATTCCGATGTTAAAGGATGGGAAATACCAAAAGGATGTCTATCGGTATTGTGCTGGATATCAATATCAAGACTCGACAATTGTTGGATTTTCTCATACACATTTTAGTGGGACAGGACATTCTGATTTGGGAGATTTATTAGTTGTTCCTATTCACGGTAAGATTCAATGGAATCCGGGAACAAAGGACAAACCGGAAAGTGGCTATCGCTCGCGCTTCAACCATAAAAATGAATCAGCAACACCCGGTCATTATGCTGTATTTTTGGATGAACCAAAAACGAAAGTAGAATTAACCACCACCAATCGGGTAGGAGTCCATCGATACCAATTTACGGAGCCTGCTGATAATTTTATTCTGTTGGATTTAATACATGGGATTTATCAGCATCCAGATAAAAATGTTTGGTGTTTTGTTCGGGTGGAAAATGATACCTTAATCACAGGGTATCGTCAGACAAATGGATGGGCAAGAACGCGCATTGTTTATTTCGCTATTTCCTTTTCCAAACCTATTACTTCCTATCAATTCCGTAATGAAAAACCATCTTCCTACAATGGATTTTGGCGCAAATTTGATCAGGAACATGATTTTCCAGAAGCTGCAGGCGAAGGTATTAAAGGCGTTTTTTCGTTTGGGAATGTCAGTGAAGTTTCCATGAAAGTTTCCTTGTCCTCCGTAAGTGTGGATGGTGCTTTGTTAAATTTGAAAATGGAATGTCCTCATTGGGATTTTGACAAATACGTTCATGAGGCAAAAACAAATTGGAACGAGCGATTAAATGTGATTCAGGCAGAATTTACCAGTTCTGAGGAGAAAATCAATTTTTACACTTCCATGTACCACGCAATGTTAGGTCCAACGTTATTCATGGACATAAATGGAGAATATCGAGGTTTGGATCAACGCATTCATCGGGCAGATGGATTCGTAAACTATACCACTTTTTCATTGTGGGACACTTATCGTGCCCAACATCCATTCTTGAATTTAGTTTTTCCAGAAACGAATGCGGACATGATTCAATCCATGCTGGCACATTATGATCAAAGTGTTCATCACATGTTGCCGGTTTGGTCGCATTACGCCAATGAGAACTGGTGTATGATTGGATATCACAGCGTTTCCGTTATTGCGGATGCCATGGTGAAAGGCAACCGAGGATTTGATTATGCACGTGCATTGAATGCAGCAGTGACAACGTCAAATCAACGATTTTATGAAGGACTTGGAGCATATTTGGATTACAAATACGTTCCAGAAGATTTAAGTGGAAATTCTGTTTCGAAAACCTTGGAATATGCTTATGATGATTGGTGTATCGCTCAGATGGCCAAGCATTTAAATTCAGATTCAATTTTTTCAATGTATCAAAAACGGTCGGAATATTATCAAAATCAATTCGATCCTATCATTGGATTCATGCGTCCACGCTTGGCGAATGGTAGTTTTAAAAAAGAATTTGATGTATTAAGTACGCATGGACAAGGATTTATAGAAGGAAATGCATGGAACTACTCCTTATACGTTCCACAAAATCCCATAAAACTCATTTCGATGATGGGAGGGGAAAAGCAATTTGTTGAACACCTTGATTCGTTATTTTCCATGGAATTGCCTGATCGTTATTTTGCAGAGACAGAAGACATTATGCGTGACGGAATCATCGGTAATTATGTACATGGTAACGAACCTTCACATCATGTGCCTTATTTGTATAATTTCACGAGTCAACCCTGGAAAGCACAAGCGACTACTCGCATGATTTTACCTTTGCAGTACAAGGCAAAGCCAGATGGGCTAGGAGGTAATGATGATTGTGGTCAAATGAGCGCATGGTATATTTTTACAGCACTTGGATTTTATCCAGTAGCACCGGGATCACCAAATTACTCCGTTACGAGTCCGAGTGTTCAACATGCGATTTTGAATTTATCAAATGGAAACAAATTTGAAATTAAGGTTCAACATCAATCACCTAAAAATATATTTATTCAGTCTATTACCCTTGATGGAGTGCCATTAAAAGAACCAATACTTACACATGATCAACTAACAAAAGGAGGCTTGTTAGAAGTGAGCTTGGGTCCAAAACCGAAAAAGGATTTATTTCAAAAATAGATGGATTGCTAGAGAACTTTTATGCAGATAAAGTGTTGATGTCATATGTATCAACTAAAGTCAACACAATTCATTCCGGCAAGTTTAGCCGAATGTTGGGCATATTTTTCAGCACCTCAAAATTTAAAGGAAATCACTCCTCCAGAAATGGGATTTATCATCAAAACGGAACTTCCTGAAAAAATGTATGAGGGGATGATGATTGAATATACGGTAACTCCTTTATTCGGAATTCCAATGTCATGGGTAACCGAAATAAAAACAGTAAAAGAAGGACATTTCTTTGTGGATGAACAACGCAAGGGGCCATATAAAATTTGGCACCATGAACATCATTTCAAGGAAGTGGAAGGCGGAGTGGAAATGACCGATATTGTGAGTTACGAATTGCCATTCGGCTTACTTGGGAAGTTTGTTCATCCCATCATCGTTCAACCAAAGTTGAAACAAATATTCGATTTTCGCACGAAAAAAATCGATGCGTTGTTTTCCAAAAAAGGATAGTTCAAGTTAAATCAATACGTAACTTTAGGAAATGGAAAATACAGAAATCATCAAAATCGATCACCTTTCGAAAAGTTTTGGTCAATTTCAGGCAGTAAAGGATGTGTCGTTTACGGTCAACAAAGGAGACGTTTTTGGTTTTTTAGGTCCAAACGGTGCGGGAAAAAGCACGACCATTCGATGTATGCTCTCGCTGATTCAGCCAAATGCTGGACAAATTAGTCTTTTTGGTAAGGATTTAAAAACTCACCGGAACGAACTATTATCGAAAGTAGGCAGCATCATCGAGAAGCCAGATTTTTACCGGTATTTATCCGCGGAAAAAAACCTAGAAATCTTCGCGCGTATTTCAGGTACTGATGTTTCCAAAAGAGCCATTGCCGAAATGCTTGATTTTGTGGGTTTAAACGGAAGGGGCAAGGATAAGGTGAGTGGATTTTCTCATGGAATGAAACAACGACTAGGTATTGCTCAAACACTGTTACATCAACCAGAATTAATTGTTTTGGACGAACCAACAACGGGACTGGATCCGCAAGGAATTGTTGAAATTCGAAACCTGATCCTACGGTTAAAAACGGAGCAAAATAAAACGGTGATTTTATCTTCTCACCAGTTGTCAGAAATTGAATTAATCTCCAATCGCATGGTGATCATCAATAAAGGACAATCAATTGTAGAAGGAAATGTGACGGACTTGCTGAATACGCAAGAAATGGTGGTGCAAATGGAAGTGGATGATTTGGACAAAGCACAACGAATTTTAACGGATCAATTTCGAGAATCCTCGTTTAAAAAAATCAATGAGCGCATCTTGGAAATTCAAATAGAGAAGCATAAAGTGCCACGAATGAATGAAGCCATGGTGCAGCATGGACTGATGGTTCATGCATTGGAGCCAAAACGAAAACTAGAAGATTTTTTCATGAAAATAATCCAATCCTAATGTTGCTGAAAAACACCTACAACGAATTCATCAAGATACTGGCTAAACCGAGAAGTTACCTAGGAATTGGTGCATTAACACTCTTGATTTTAATTATCTTGTTTGCCATGAAGGCAGATGGAAAATCTTTTATTTCTTTCGTAACCGCTTCGTTCGAACAAACCTTGTCCTTCAATGGAAATATCCTCAATGGAAATTTAATCGCTTTTATCATACTACAAATGCTCATCGTTCATATTCCTTTGTTGGTGAGTTTGGTGACAGGTGATTTAATCTCAGGTGAAGCAGCAATGGGAACCATTCGAATGATGGCCACGAAACCCATTTCTCGATCTCAAATTGTCCTTTCGAAATTTATTGCGGGAGCAGTTTATACACTGATTCTCACCGTGTGGCTTGGTTTTTTAGCACTGATCGTTGGAAAATGGATGTTCGGATCAGGAGATTTAATTGTCCTGAACAGTGATGGACTCGTTATTTTAAAAGAACAAGATATTTTATGGCGCTATGGCTGCAGCTTTGCAGTGGCTTATTTGGCCTTGCTCACCATTTCAAGTTTGTCGATTTGTTTATCCGCATTTGCCGAGAATTCGATTGGTCCAATTGTGAGTACGATGGCAGTCATCATCTTATTCACCATCATCGGATCCTTGGATGTTTCGGTTTTTGATTCGATCAAACCATTTTTGTTTACAACGCACATGGCTTCATGGCGCTCCTTTTTTGAGGATCCCGTTCCCTGGTCAACGATTCGAAATTCGGTACTCATTTTACTCGTTCACAACATCCTTCTCATTCTGATTGCCTTGTATAAATTCAATAAAAAAGACATTACATCCTAATGAAAACAATTACGACCATTGTTGCGTTATTTTTTACTTTTCTGAGCTCGGCTCAAGATGTAAACGCAGATGCCATTATTCAACAGGTGGTGTCAAAATTCAATACCGTCAAAGATTATTCTGTAGATGCATCGATTCGCGCAAACATTCCGTTGATTAAAATCATGCCTGTAAATGCGTCCATCTATTTCAAGCAGAAAGATAAATTCAAGGTTGTTTCGAAAGGAATTGCCATTCTTCCCAAACAAGGATTTACGGATGTGAACGCCTTTTTAATGAAAAAAGGTTCCTACATGGCTGTTTCTGGTGGTATAAAAACGATTGAAGGCGTCAAAACAAATCTCATTTCTGTGATTCCTACAGGAGAAACAAGTGAAATTATTTTAGCAAAATTATGGATTGATCCTGCTAGAGATGTCATTATACGTTCACAAGTTACAACTCGATCAAGCGGAACTGTTCTGGTGGATTATACCTATGGACCCGAAGTTGCTTATGGACTTCCGAGTCAATTGGTATTTACGATTGATGTGAAAAAATTCAAAATGCCGAAGAGTGTTGCGGCTGATTTGAATAAAACCGATAATCAGAAGAAAAAGACAGCAGATAAAGATCAAAAAGGAACCATTACCATTAAGTTAACGAATTACAAAGTGAACAAGGGTATTAATGATGCCGTGTTTAAAGAGAAGTAATTTACTTTTGGAACGGTTTGATTTCATTTAATTCAGCTGTTTTTACTGCTTGTTCCTGTTCTAAGTCGTAATCGTCCTGAAGCATGAGCCAAAATTTTCCGCTTGTCCCAAAAAACTTAGCAAAACGAAGGGCTGTATCAGCAGTTATCCGACGATTTCCTTTTACGATTTCACTAATGCGTGTTTGTGGCAAGAACGTTTCTTTTGCTAAGCGATAGGGAGTGATTTGAAGAGGAAGTAAAAATTCCTCAAGTAATACTTCACCCGGATGAATATTTTTTAATTTTTCCATGACGATTTCGTTTAATGATAATCAAGCATTTGTACATCAATAGCATCGTTTTCATACCAAATAAAAATGATGCGCCATTGAAGGTTTACGCGGATGCTATGATAAGAGGAGCGCTTTCCATTCAACTTTTCTAAACGATTAGAGGGAGGAATACTCAAATCATTTAGTGATTGTGCTGCATGTAACATTTTTAATTTTCGTCGCGCAATCTGTTGTATTTCTGGCGGAAACTTTTTGGATACGAATCCCAAAAATATTTTTTCCGTTTCTTTATTCCCAAAAAATTTTATCATAGCAACGTTTTGCGTTACTAACGTCAAAAGTAATTATTTATTTCGGAATTTATCTTTTTTTTTTTGAAAAAACGACACCGCTTCATCAGCCACTTGAAAGATATCTAGCGAAAGATGGTTTTTACCCCAAGGACGAATGAGGGAATTATGTTAGCGAAAGAATATTTACCAGCTTCAATGATATTGAATAAGAAATATGCTTTTTGGTTCGATATGGGTTGGGGAAAAAGTAAAACGAAACAGTTTTTTAAATGAATTTATGACTGTTTTAAATTTATTCCCAGGCCGATTCTTACATAGCGACTGTTAAATAAACCCATTCTAATTTCTGACTTCAAGAGTAAATCAAAAGAACTAAATTCAACTTTAATTCCAGCACCTGCATTTAATCCGAGATTTACCTTTTGTATTTCTATTCCGCTATTGAATGTATAATTAGATTGAGTTGCGTCTGGTTGAAATGAAAGTACTTTTTTTGATGATACATTGGTTTCCAAAAAAATACCAGAATCCGTGAAGAATTTTTTTTGAGAACCATAAAATAGGCGAAAACTTGCAGGAATGGTTAAGGAGTTAATTGATATCAAGTAATTATTAACATCCGTATTGATTGTACTGTGACCTCCATTGAACTCATAAGCTTGCAACTGTTTTGAAAAGTTATATTCAATTCCAGAAATAAACTGAATTTCCTTTTTCAATTTTATTGATTTATAAGCTCCTAGACCATAACCAACTGTATTTTTGTGAGGATTGTATATGGAATGATTAACGGAAACATCGTATTCGGTTAAAAAAAACTTCGTATTATTTACATTCTGAGATATAGCCAGATTGAATATCAAAATTTGAACAAAAAGAAACAACGTTTTCATACTCATTTATTGAAAGTTAGTTTAGACAGGATCGAAATTGAAAGGACGATTCATTTCAAATTTCCTTCTGACGGAAACTTTTTGGAAACAAAACCCAAATAGATTGTTTCCGAATGGTAATTCAAAAAAATATCATAGCAACGAATGGCGTTACTAAACTCAAAACTAATGAATTATTTCAGGATTTGGATTTTTTTTGAAAAAACTACATCGCTTCGTCATCCACTTGTAAGATATGTAGCAAACGATGGACAATCGGGGAGAAAAAGACAGCGGTGCACGTTAAAAATGCCACGCCACTGTACAAAGCATAAAAACTAGAAAACAATTTGGCTGCATCGGTATCGAGTGGAATAACTGGACCCATTCCAGTAAGAATCATACAAGCCATGTGAAAGGCATCCACCCAACTTGGTGCTCCAAAAAATTTATATCCAATTGTACCAATTCCAACGGAGAAAACGATCAAAATAAAAGCAAAAAGCATGTAACGAATGACCCGTTTAATAAAGACATTTACATCGGCAACTTTTTGTTTTTTATGCTCAAATTTCATGCTCAACCAATTAAATACACTGTTTGATCTCTTCGATGATACGAACCGCTAACTCGTTCGCAGCTTTTTCATCTTTGCTTTCTGAGTAAATACGAATAATAGGTTCCGTGTTACTTTTACGTAAATGTACCCATTCTTTGTCAATATAAATTTTTACCCCATCTGTCGTGTCCACTTCTTCATGCGCGTATTTTTGAGCCATGTCAGCAAGGACTTTATCTACATTAATTTCGGGAGTTAATTCGATTTTGTTTTTCGAAATGGTATAAGCTGGATAGCTATCACGCAATGCAGAAACGCTTTTTTTCTCATGAGCCAAATGACTTAGGAATAAAGCAATTCCTACGAGTGAATCGCGACCGTAATGTAATTCAGGGTAAATGATTCCACCATTTCCTTCACCACCAATCACGGCGTTGATTTCTTTCATTTTCGAAACCACATTAACTTCGCCCACTGCTGCAGCGGCATATACCAATCCTCGGTTTTCGGTAATGTCACGCAAAGCTCGTGTGGAGGATAAATTAGAAACTGTTGAACCTGGAGTGTGTTTCAATACATAATCGGCGCAAGCAACCAACGTATATTCTTCGCCAAACATCGTTCCGTCTTCGCAAACGAGTGCCAAACGATCAACATCTGGATCGACCGTGATGCCAAGGTCCGCGTTCACTTCTAGGATTTTATCAGACAAATCCGTTAAGTGTTCAGGTAATGGTTCTGGATTGTGTGGAAAGTGACCAGTCGGTTCGCAATACATTTCGGTGATTTTCGTCACGCCTAATGCACGAAGCATGGCAGGAACAAATATGCCACCGCTTGAATTTACAGCATCAACTACGACTGAAAAATCTGCCTCAGCAATTGCGTTTTTGTCCACCAAAGGCAAGGCTAATATCGCATCAATGTGTTTTTGAAGATAGGAATCATCCGTTCGAACCACTCCTAAATCATCAACTTCTGCAAATATAAAGCGCTCTTCGGCTGCAATCGTTAAAACTTCTTCGCCATCTTTTCCGCTGATGAATTCACCTTTTTCGTTCAATAATTTCAGTGCATTCCATTGTTTCGGATTATGACTAGCGGTTAAAATAATTCCTCCGTGAGCAGCTTCCATTGGAACAGCAACTTCTACGGTAGGAGTCGTTGATAAGCCTAGGTTGATGACATCAATGCCTAAACCGATTAATGTCGATACGACTAAATCAGAAATCATTGCGCCGGAGATTCGAGCATCTCGTCCAATGACCACGCGGATTTTCTGATGTGGATTTCGTTCCTTTAACCAGGATCCATAAGCCGCAGCAAATTTTACCGCGTCGATTGGTGTTAAACCATTGTCCACAGTTCCACCGATGGTTCCACGGATACCAGATATTGATTTAATTAATGTCATGTGCTAAAATTAAGCGAATTTCTTTTTGTTGGAGATCATCTGTAAGCAAGCGGCTGCTGAATCAATCCCTTTGTTGCCGTGTTTGCCACCAGCACGATCCAACGATTGTTGTTCGTGGTTGTCCGTGAGTACGCAAAAAGCAACAGGTTTGTTGTATTTTAACATCACATCCATGATGCCTTGTGTTGTGCCGGAACAAACGAAATCGAAGTGGCGCGTTTCTCCTTGGATAACCACACCAATCGTTACCACTCCATCAATTTCTGGTTTTTCACAAAAATATTGCGCTCCTAATGGCAATTCAAAAGCACCTGGAACACGTTGAATGTGAATATTGGATTCCAAAACGCCGTTTTCAAGTAGGGTAGAAATAGCACCTTCCATGAGGCGATTGGTAATGTGGTCGTTCCAATCAGAAACAACAATGCCGATTTGGAAATCGGCACCATTGCTTATATTTTCAGTTGAATACGAAGATAGATTTTTGTTGGCTGTCGCCATCGTCTTTCTTATTTAGTGCTCACACGAGCGATGTATTTTTCAATTCCGTTTTGAGAAGCATACGTTGGATAATCATCACGAATACGTGTGTAGAATCCAGCTGCATCTTCGTTCTTTTTTAATTTCTCAGAAACCAATCCTGCTTTAAACAAGTACATTGGCGTTGTTAATTCATTGTCTTGTGCATCTGCTGCCGATGTGTAGAATGTGAGTGCTTGATCGTATTTTTTCATGTCTGAATAACAATCACCTTGCAAACCAATCACAAACACACTAATGTAAGAATCATCAATAGAAACACCTTCTAAATTCTCTAATGCTTTACGGTATTCACCTTTTTTCATGTATTGAGTAGCCAAAAGATATTGACCGATTTCACCACCTGTTTTTCCATCGTTACTTTTAACAAACGGAACCAACACTTTAATTGCTTGGTCAGTTGAGTCTTTTGAAATGTAATTCATTGCAACCCACCATCCATCATTTGATTTCTCATTGGCTGGTACCCAAATCATTTGACGGTAAACGAAAAACAATAAAACGGCAGTCAATAATCCACCAACGATATATGTTCCTAATTTGAATTTTTTATCGTTGTTGAATTTCGCTTTTAAATCTTCTAAACTTAAATTTTCAATCATGATTGGGGTATTTAGGTGGCAAAGATAATTTTTTTTGGCTAATAGTTGAAATTCTAGACTAAAAGTCTTAATTGAAATTTATTCATTCGATATTTTGACACGGAAACAAAGTTGATTTCTTCGTTCTTTTGGCTTGACGACATAGTGTCAAAAGGTGAAATATGACTCCGGTCTAGAATGTTTATTTAATTCGAATGAATGTTACTGATTGTTTTCGATTTAGTTCTTCGTTCTTTTGGCTTGACCCCAAAGATCAAAATGGTAGAGCTTTTTATAAAATCTGTTGTAAACATAAGAGCGAGAAGCAGAAGGAGAATGAAGAAAAAACCAGCGTTCGATTTGTGCTTTCGTAATAGATTTATTCTCTTCGTTCTTTTGGCTTGACCCAAAAGAACCAAAAAGTCAAGCCTGTAAAAACAATTTGCTAAAACTATGGAACATTTCAGTCATTTACCCAAACTCGCAAACGCAGTGAGCTGTCGCCTTGCAGGTCGACAGACTGCTGTGCTCAGACATGGGTGCATTTCCCTACATTTATCCTTGTTTTAGGGAAATGATTTTTAAAGGGCGATTGCTCGTTACTTGTAAAGAAAGTCCAGACTTCGGTCTCAATTGTTTTATCGATATGAGCGAATGCTACTCATCTTTTCGATTTAGCTCTTCGTTCTTTTGGCTTGAATCCAAAGAACAAAAAAGGACCATTTATTTTCTTAGATTCACTTTTTGAACGAATTCACCTTTGGCATTTTTCAATCGAAGAAGATACAATCCAGGTTGACAAGTGCTCAAATCAAGCAGATCTCCTTTTTGATAATCACTTGTCCAAATGATTTGACCAGACATCGAGGTGAGCAGCAACTGTCCCTCCTCTACTCCTTTTAATTGGAGCTGTCCTTCGCTTGGATTTGGATAAACTTCCATTCGTGCAATATCCTGTTCTATCAAACCGACATACCCATTGATATTTTGCGTTGTATTGGTCACAATCGCCGGATTAAAATCGAAGAAAATATACGCTGTATTTTGAATTTCTGAGTTTAATGGTAAATTCGGAAGTTCCTTCAGTTCATAAGTAAAATATCCTTGACTTCCTTCTAAACTTTCGAGCGAGGACATTAACTGAATTCCACCAAATCGACACACCAGTTCTCGTGTCATTGGATCAATGGTATAACTAACGGGATGACTAGAACCAATCAAGCGGAACGAACTTAAATCCAAGTTGTTTGAAATCGTGTCTCGAACCACAACATTCAATGCAGGAAAATTACCATCATTTTGAAAACGAACGGTATAGGACAAACGCTCTTGCACATCCGGCTGAATATACAACGGCAATTGACACTGTTTATCATTTGGATCAAAGGAATTTTGAACGATTACTGAAAAATCCGCTTCATTAAATAAGAAATCTTGTTCACCTTGAGCAGATATCGCCACGTGAAAATCGAATACAGTCCCTGCCGGAGTGTTTCCAGCAAATGAACATGGGAAACCATAGGACATGCAACCAGACAAATACGCTTCTGTGATCGTCAATGTGTCGTTAGAAAAAGTGGCATTCGAAAGATTGGAAAGATTCGGAGTCACTCCTGAAGGAATCGCTATTTGAATAATACTATTGGCATAATT
>JBJTMU010000090.1:0-13073 GCA_046070685.1 Flavobacteriales bacterium
GAATTTCAATAAATAGTTTGCTGCAATAACTTGATCATTCAATAAACAAAATCCCTCACCTCTATTCGTAAAGGCATGATGCGTTCCACCAGCAATATTAAATCCTAACTTTTTTTCCAAGGCCAACTCTGCTGCACGCAATGTTCCTTCCATGATGTGACGCTCGCGATCAATTAATTGATTCGAATGAACAAAACCAGTGACTCTTTGTGTTCGATCATCCAAGTTTAAGGTGCGTAAATCGTTCCAATATGATGCATCGTGAACGGACAAAACATGTTCACTTTCAATGATTGCCGGCTCGAAGAAATCCGATTCAGATACAGTTCCTTCATAGACCAATTGTTTTGGCAACAATTCATATTTCTCCATTGGAAAACGATGGTTTTCCGGCAATGGATGAACGTAAATTGGATGATAGGCGATCACGAATGAGTAATTTTCTCCACGATGCGGGCAACGCCCGGACAAATCGTCGTGTTGATTGCGGTCAATTCGAGAATTTGAAACATGTTCTTACGGTCGGTATGTGGGTACTCACGGCACGCAAGCGGACGATCTTCGTAGATGGAACAAGTATTATCGCCAAGTAAAAAAGAACAGGGCGAGGATTTTAACACATAGTCCTGCTCATCGTCCATTTTGAGGTATTGATCAATCAACTGCGCTTCTTTTATACGTAATCGCTTGGCGATTCGACGAATATCCGCATCACGAAAAATCGGACTAGTTGTTTTACAACAGTTGGCACATGTCAAACAATCCATTTTCTGAAACTCTTGCGTATGCGCCTGATGAAAACGTTGATCTAAGTCTTTTGGCTTGCTTTGTTTCCACTTTCGAAAGGTTTTTTTTGTCTGTTCCAACTGTTGCTTTGCTAAATCCAATGCATTTTGGTCCTTGTCCTTCAATTGATTCATCGCTTTTCTCTGTATCTTTGCTGCGAATTTACACATTCATGGAAGAATTTGATCTAATTGTCATTGGTGGTGGTCCTGCAGGATATGCAGCGGCGATGCGTGGAATTGATTTTGGCAAGAAAGTTTGCTTAATCGAAAAAGACCGTGTTGGCGGTGCGGGAGTATATAATGGCGCCCTTTCCTCCAAAACGCTTTGGGAACTTTCCAATCGCGTATCCGACATCAACGATATGATTGTCTCGAAAGGACGAACAAAGTTTGAGCTTTCATGGGACGATGTCCGAAAAAATTTGTCAGAGGCCATTTTTGAGCGAAAGTTTCAATATGCGGCACACATCAAATTATTACAGACAGAAACCATGAACAAATTGCTTCAATATGAGCGCGGACATGCCAAATTATTGAATGCACATGAAATAGAAATTGATCACGAAGGCGAAAAAAAAATCATCAAGGGTGAAAAAATCATCCTAGCAACAGGGAGTCGTCCTCGTTCACTTCCAACCATTGAAGTTGATGAAGACATCATTTTAACCAGTGATGGCATTGATCACATCAAAGACTTTCCGAAAAGTTTGGTGATCGTAGGTGCTGGTGTCATTGGTTGTGAATACGCGACGATTTTCTCGAACTTCGGAAAAACAAAAGTGTACTTGATCGATCGACAAGAGCGCATTCTGCCTTTTGAGGATGAAGATATTTCCACTTTGGTGGCCAATAACATGAAAAAACATGGGGTAACGATTCATTCGAATGCCAAATTGGAACGACTTGAAAAAGTTGACGGTGAAGTAGAATATGAATTGTCCTACCCAGATGGAAGCCGCGAGGTGATACGGGTAGAAAAAGCACTTCTTTCTGTAGGTAGAACACCAAATATTGAAGGTCTCGGATTAGAAAATGCCGGTGTATTGATGTCGCAAAGAGGTGTACATATTGGTGATGACGACACCGTTACAAGTGTGCCAAATATTTACGCAGTTGGAGATGTTTCTGGAAGAATTGCCCTGGTGAATATGGGTGAAATTGAAGCACGACATGCCGTGGAAAAAGCATTTGGAAATATTCCTGAAAGACTCAACTACGACAATGTCTGCACCATCATGTTCTTAACACCTGAGGTGGCTTCGGTTGGACTCAACGAACAACAATGTGTGGAGCAAAGCATCCCGGTGAAGGTGGTAAAAATTGACTATTCATTGATTACTCGTGCGATTGCGATGCGCAAAACACAAGGATTCTTCAAAATTATCGTGACCAACGACAAAGAAATGCGCATTTTAGGCATGCGTGTCGTGGGCGCACATGCTTCTACTGCGATTCAAGCGGTTGGACTTTTAATCAAATTGAACATGCCTATCGAAGTGTTGTCTGAATTAATTCACCCACACCCATCTATTGTGGAAGGAATTCAAGAATGTGTCCGCATGTTATTGAATCGTTCGATTTTTAAATCCTCGGTGTTCAAGGATAAACTCGCGTGTTATTCCTTGGTAGACGGCATCAAAACTCCACTAGAAAGGCTTTAATGCAGGATTTCGACTTTCCCCAATTTCGAAAATTAGTGAACGATAAATCCTTTTATCGCATCGATGATATACGGCATTTCACCGAGAAACAAATCATTGGTCATCAAAGGATTCTTTTCAATTTTGAGGCTAGTCAGTACCCAGAGATCCTCCGCATTCAAGATATGCTGCAATGTACCGAAGGATTTGCATTGTCCTCTCAAGAAGAATTCGAAAAAAATTAGTCCGCTACGCTCCTTCGAGTGAATTAAAATCAAACTTTACACCGGACATGAAGCTGATAAAAAATCAGCATTTTTTCCCTATTTTTGCACATCAAAAAACAAGTCAAAAAGAATGGAACAAGTAGCACCCTACAAACCAATCAATAAAATTCGCATCGTGACTGCGGCTTCTTTATTCGACGGACACGATGCCGCGATTAACATTATGCGTCGCATCATACAAGCCACCGGATGTGAGGTGATTCACCTCGGACATGATCGCTCCGTAGAAGAAGTGGTAAATTGTGCGATTCAGGAGGATGCACAAGCGATTGCCATGACTTCCTATCAAGGTGGACACATCGAATACTTCAAATACATGTACGATTTACTTCAAGAAAAAGGAGCGCCACATGTGAAGATTTTTGGTGGTGGTGGTGGAACGATTCTTCCATCCGAAATCGAAGAATTACAAGCTTATGGCATCACACGCATTTATCATCCGGATGACGGAAGAGCGATGGGACTTCAAGGAATGATTAACGACTTGATTCAACAATGTGATTTTGCCGTTGGCGAACCAAGTTCAATTCCAGCAACAAAAGAAGTATTGACGCAGTTGGACGCGAAATTTGTTCCGAGTATTGCACGTGTTATTTCAGGAGCAGAAAATTTCCCAGAGGAAAACAGTGCGCTATTAGCTGAAATCCATGCCATTTCTGATCAATCTTCCATCCCTGTTCTTGGAATTACAGGTACAGGAGGAGCTGGAAAATCATCATTAGTAGATGAATTGGTCCGTCGCTTCCTGATTGACTTTACTGACAAACAAATCGCCGTGGTTTCGGTGGATCCATCTAAACGCAAAACAGGTGGTGCATTACTTGGCGACCGTATTCGGATGAATTCGATCAAAAATGACCGTGTTTACATGCGTTCATTGGCTACACGACAGTCGAATTTGGCCTTGTCAAAACACGTAGCGGAAGCGATTAGCATCTTGAAAGCAGCAAAATACGACCTCATCATATTAGAAACATCAGGTATCGGTCAATCCGACACAGAAATCCTTGATCACTCAGATGTTTCCTTGTATGTAATGACGCCTGAGTATGGTGCAGCGACACAATTAGAGAAAATCGACATGTTGGATTTTGCCGATGTGATAGCACTCAATAAATTCGACAAACGAGGCGCACTCGATGCACTTCGCGATGTTCGCAAGCAATACCAACGAAACCATCATTTATGGGAAGCAAGTGTCGATGACATGCCGGTTTATGGAACAATTGCTTCGCAGTTTAACGACCCTGGCATGAATTCACTGTATAAAGTGATCATGGATAAATTGGTGGAAAAAACAGGTGCAGCTATGCATTCAACATTCCAAATCACCCGTGAAATGTCAGAAAAAATCTTCGTGATTCCACCTGACCGTACACGTTATTTATCCGAGATTTCAGAAAACAATCGATCTTACGATAAATGGGTAAATGCGCAAGTGGTTGTTGCAAATAAATTACAAGGTTTACAAGTTTCAATTGACACCTTACATTCTTCAAACATAGAAGACAAGGATCGATTAATCAAAGTCTTACAAGAAACCCTAGAAAAAGAAAAATTAAATTTCGATCCAAAAAATTGGGAAATTTTACAAAATTGGGATGCGAAAAAACAATCGTTCAAAAATCCTGAATATCAATTCAAAGTGCGTGATAAAGTACTCAGTATTCAAACGCATACAGAATCACTTTCACATTCACAAATTCCGAAAGTTGCCGCTCCAAGATACTCAAGCTGGGGAGACATTTTACGTTGGGTACTTCAAGAGAATTTCCCAGGTGAGTTCCCATATACATCAGGCTTGTTTCCATTCAAACGCGAGGGAGAAGATCCAACACGTATGTTTGCCGGTGAAGGTGGACCAGAACGTACAAACAAGCGTTTCCATTACGTCAGCCTCGGAATGCCAGCAAAAAGACTTTCAACTGCTTTCGATTCTGTTACGCTTTATGGAAATGATCCAGCTTTGCGTCCAGATATCTATGGGAAAATTGGGAATTCAGGTGTTTCGATCTGTTGTTTAGATGATGCGAAAAAACTGTATTCTGGATTTGACTTAAGTCATCCAGCGACCTCTGTTTCGATGACGATCAATGGTCCCGCTCCAATGATGTTGGCCTTCTTTATGAATGCTGCAATCGACCAGAATTGCGAAAAATACATCAAAGAGCATGGACTTGAGGCAGAGATTGAAGCAAAAATCGAGGCTATTTACCAAGAAAAAGGCGTAGAACGTCCGAGATACCAAGGAGAATTACCACAAGGAAACGACGGACTCGGATTGATGCTCTTAGGAGTAACGGGTGACCAAGTTCTTCCGGCTGAAGTTTATTCAAGCATTAAAATCGAAACGTTAAAACAAGTTCGCGGAACGGTACAAGCGGACATTTTAAAAGAAGATCAGGCGCAGAATACCTGTATTTTCTCCACGGAATTTGCCTTGCGATTAATGGGTGATGTTCAACAATATTTCATCCAAAATGGTGTGCGCAATTTTTACTCGGTATCCATTTCTGGTTACCATATTGCTGAGGCTGGTGCGAATCCAATCACACAATTGGCCTTTACATTGGCAAACGGATTTACATACGTTGAATACTATTTAAGTCGTGGAATGGACATCAATGACTTCGGTCCGAATTTATCCTTCTTCTTCTCAAATGGTATCGATCCGGAATATGCAGTCATCGGACGAGTTGCTCGTCGTTTATGGGCAAAAGCGTTAGCGAAGAAATACGGAGCGAATCCACGTGCACAAATGTTGAAATACCACATTCAAACATCTGGAAGATCCCTACATGCGCAAGAAATTGATTTCAACGATATTCGTACGACACTTCAAGCCTTGTATGCCATTTACGACAACTGTAATTCCTTGCATACCAATGCGTATGACGAAGCGATTACGACTCCAACGGAAGAATCGGTTCGACGTGCCATGGCCATTCAATTGATCATCAACCGAGAACTTGGTTTGGCGAAAAACGAAAATCCACTACAAGGATCCTTTATTATTGATGAATTAACCGATTTAGTGGAAGAAGCCGTATTGACTGAATTCGACCGCATTACCGAACGAGGAGGTGTGCTAGGCGCAATGGAAACCATGTATCAACGTTCTAAAATTCAGGAGGAGTCCTTGTATTACGAGACCTTGAAACATACAGGTGAATTTCCAATAATTGGCGTCAATACCTTCTTGAGTTCAAAAGGATCGCCAACTGTCTTACCAAAGGAAGTGATTCGAGCAACAGAGGAAGAAAAAGCGTATCAGATTCACATGCTAACACAACTGCAAAAAGGAAATAACGAACAGGCAAATGCTGGAATTTCCAACGTTCAGGAAGCAGCCATTAACAATCGCAATATGTTTGAGGAATTGATGGATACATGTAAATTTGCCTCTTTAGGTCAGATTACAGCTGCCTTATTTGAGGTTGGTGGACAGTATCGACGCAACATGTAATTTACGCTCATGCGCATCGATATCCCACGTAAATCCACGCCATTTTTTTCTGAAAAGCAACGATTGTTTACAGAAAATCAAGCAGCACTTCAGAAATGGATTCAAGCTCCTTTTTCCAAAGAAGCCTTTGAAAATCAATGGATCGAAAAGAGGAAATCTTATGGACAAGTTCAACGGTATTTATTACACGAAGGACTGAGTGAATTGTACGAGGATGTCATTGTTTCAGAAAAAGTCCAGGAAAACTTGGATAAACTCAAACTAGATCATTGCTATACGATTACCACCGGACATCAATTAAGTCTAGCGACAGGACCCTTGTTTTTTATATACAAAATCCTTCACGTTATTAAGCAATGTGAACTGTTGAAAGAAAGGTATCCAAACATGGAATTTGTACCTGTTTATTGGATGGCTTCAGAAGATCATGACTTTGCAGAAATTCAATCCTTTAGCATATTCAATCAACTTTTTAAATGGGATCGTCCAACGGAAGGAGCAGTAGGACGAATGGACCTTGATGGACTCGAAGAAGTAATGTCAGCATTCCAGGGAAAATTCGCTCATCACTCAGAAAGTGAAATTCATGCGCTCATTGGTGCGATGACAGGTGATAGTTACGGACGTGCCTTTTTTCATTTTGTGAATGAATTATTTGGACACGAAGGACTGATTATCATGGATGGTGATCTTCCCCTTTGGAAAAAAGCCTTTTCTCCGATTTTAAAGAAAGAACTAGAAACAGGTTTTTCTTCCCGAGCTGTTGAAGAAACCAATGTTTCATTGAATGAAGCTGGATTCCCATTGCAAGTCGAAGCAAAGGATACGAATGTATTTTATTTGAGTGCTAAAAAACGTGAACGCATTCAGCGCACAGAAAATGGATTCAGAATTGGATCAATCGATTGGGATTCAACTTCTTTAATGAATGAACTAAATCATGCCCCTGCATCCTTTTCACCAAATGTGGTATTGCGACCTGTTTACCAAGAATTTCTGTTACCAAACCTTTGTTATGTTGGTGGTCCAGGTGAAATCATGTATTGGTTGCAATTGAAAGGTGTTTTCGAGAAAGCTCAGGTTCCATTTCCGCTCATTCAAGCGCGTACAAGTGTGCTATTACTAGAAGAAAAAAATTGGCAGGAATGGCAACGAATGGGATTCCATGCAAGTGATTTATGGAGAGCTCCTCAAGAATTAAAACAAGAATTTCTTGACCGTGAAGGGAGTCAAGCCATTGATTTTAGCGAATTAGATGAATTAACGTTAGCGATGACATCCAAATGGCAACAGCTTACCCACGAAGTTGATAGCAATCAACTAGGAATGGTTGAAGCCGAGTTGACGAGAATTCAAAAACAATTGATTCAGTTAAAAGACCGATTGGAAAAAATACGAAAAAGTAAATTCGACAAGCAATTGAAATTCATTGATGCGATTTCATCAAAATGTTTACCCAAAGGAGAATTACAAGAACGCAGCTTGAACCTGTTTCATTTTTGTGCAGACGGAGCCGTTTTCTCCAGACTAGATCAAATAAAACAGGAAATGGATCCATTTTTAAGTGATTTTCAAGTGATTCTGCTGTAACGAATCAAAGAATTAACGACCTTTGTGTCAAATTGACACCCATGAAACAAAATCACATTCGCGAAGTCTTATCGAAACACCCCGTTATTCCGGTGGTTACCTTTCATTCCATCGAAGAAGTTGCGCCAAAAATGGAGCAATTGATGTCGAGAGGGATTTACTGCATCGAAATAACCTTGCGCACTCCTGCAGCGATTGATTGCATTGCCGAGGCGAAAAAACACTTTGGTGATCGTTGTGCAATTGGTATGGGAACTGTCGTTTCGATTAGTCAAATTGAAAAAGCGGTAGAACTTGGCATCGACTTCATGGTCAGTCCCGGTTTAAATGCTACGTTAGCACCAGCTTTCGAAAAAAGTGGCATTGCCTTTATTCCTGGTGTTGCAACGCCGAGTGAAATCATTGAAGGATTGCAATTCGGATGGGACACTTTTAAATTCTTTCCAGCAAATTTATTTGGCGGACAAGCCGCGTTAAAGGCTTATGGACAAGTATTTCCAGCTGTGAAATTTTGTCCAACAGGTGGAATAACCGAAGAAACACATGCCGATTATTTAGCCATGGATAACATCATTTCGGTTGGTGGTTCTTGGATGTAGTCTTCAAAATCAAATTCATCTCCTATTTCATACAATTAAACGCACCTTATGGTTTTCCTTCTCTCCCTCCTACTGATTATTGTCTCAGAATGGATTTTTCTACATGGACTTATGGAGCATGGCTTATACGTGCTAGCCGGATTTCAAGGATTGATTTTTATTGGAAGTGTTGTTTTACTGATGTCCAATTTTCGACGTCGAACGCAAAATTCAGATTACCGATTGGTGTTTACTTACATGGGATTATTCATCGCCACAGGAATTCCTGCACTCGCCTATTTTATTCCTGGCATCAGTTATTTACTCATTGGACTTCCTTATTTACAATACATCGGCTGGATTTTCTCCGCGGGAATTTTCTTAGGGATTTTGTATGGAATTCAATTTGGACGCTGGAATTGGAAAGTGCACCATGTTGAACTTCAATTTCCACATTTGCCAAAATCAGTTGATGGAATGAAATTCGTTCAAATCAGTGATGTTCATGTGGGAAGTTTCCTTCACCGCTACGATAAAGTTCAAAAAGCCATTGATTTAATCAACCAACAAGAAGCGGATTACGTTTTTTTCACTGGAGATTTAGTCAATAACAAAGCAGATGAAATGGAAGGTTGGGAGCCGCTCTTCTCCTCAATCCAAGCGAAAAAAGGAAAATTCAGCATCCTCGGAAATCACGATTATGGTGATTATGTGCAATGGACAGAACAAGAAGAAAAAGCAGCGAATTTAAATAAGCTCATTCAGACGCATCGTGCCATTGGATTTCAACCACTCTTAAATGACGCTGTTGCATTAGCAGAAAATTGTTGGATTTTAGGCGTTGAAAATTGGGGGAAAGCACCATTTCGTCAAAGTGGAAAATTAAGCGAAACATTAGCAAAAGTACCGAACGATGCCTTTAAACTTTTATTGTCCCACGATCCCAGTCATTTTGATGCACAAGTCTTAGACACGAATATTGACTTAACCTTGTCTGGACATACACATGGCATGCAATTTGGCATCGAACGATTTGGAATTAAGTTTAGTCCTGTATCTTTTAAATACCGCAAATGGGCTGGACTTTATCAAGTAGGAAAGCAATACTTATATGTCAACCGAGGATTTGGATTTCTCGGATTTCCAGGGCGTGTTGGCATTTATCCAGAGATCACTCTATTTACACTTCACTGTGAAAAGGAGAAATGAAAATTGGAACAATTCCATGAATTTCCCTACATTTAACTAAAATTCTAACTTATGACGCCTATCTACATTTTACTTGTGCTCGCACTTGCGATTGTGCTGAGTTCACTCCTAACTGTCACGCAAGGAACCATAGCAGTTATTACCTTATTCGGTAAATACCAGCGCATACTGACACCAGGACTACGCATGAAGATTCCATTTATTGAACAAGTTTATCGACGAATTTCGATTCAGAATCAGAGTATTGAAATGGAATTTCAAGCCGTGACGATTGACCAAGCGAATGTTTATTTCAAAAGCATGTTGCTATATAGTGTGATGGATGAACAAGAGGAGACCATTAAAAAAGTTGCCTTTAAATTCATCAGCAACAAAGATTTAATGCAAGCCTTGATTCGCACGATTGAAGGATCTATTCGAGCTTATGTCGCTAGTCAAAAGCAATCAGAAATTCTAGGATTACGACATGAATTAGTTGAAAGTGTGAAGAATCAAATCGACCATACGCTAGAGACTTGGGGATATCATTTGTTAGATTTACAAATCAACGACATTACATTTGACCAAGCAATCATTGAAAGTATGAGTAAGGTAGTTGCTTCAAACAACCTGAAAGCGGCAGCAGAAAATGAAGGTCAAGCTTTATTAATTACAAAAACCAAAGCCGCTGAAGCAGAAGGAAACGCCATTAAAATTGCCGCGTTAGCAGAGAAAGAAGCAGCAATGTTGCGCGGACAAGGTGTGGCTTTATTCCGACAAGAAGTAGCAAAAGGAATGAGTGAAGCAGCAGAAGAAATGAAGCAAGCAAACTTAGACACCAATGTGATTCTTTTCTCAATGTGGACAGAAGCCATTAAGAATTTTGCAGAGTATGGAAAAGGAAATACCATTTTCCTGGATGGTAGCGCGGAAGGTATGCAAAAGACCATGAAGCAAATTCAAGCGATGATTTCATCAGAACAAAATCAAAAATAGATAACTTTTTTCCGTTATAACAGGAAGAAATTACTATTTTTGCCATCCTAATTGTTACTTAACAGTAACCCGGTCCTATAGCTTCCCGTAACGACGGGACAAGCAACTTCGCATAGGACAACTATGATTTTAACCGTTACTTAATTGTAACCCGGTCCTATAGCTCAGTTGGTTAGAGCAACAGACTCATAATCTGTGGGTCCACAGTTCGAGCCTGTGTGGGACCACCCAAGCGGGGATTTCGTTCAAAAAAGCGGAATCCCCTTTTTTATACCCTTCGGAATTCTTTGCCAGATAAGGGATTGCGGAAAATAACAAATTTATTTTCGTGGTTCGATAATCGTCATTTTTTCGATTATAGAAAATTCCTTCTGGGAACAACAAATTCTGTATTCTTTGCTTTCTATTGAAATGAGCGCTTCCCCATATAGACGGGAGTTTCAGAGCCATCTCAATGCATTTATCTGCTGCTTTTTCAAGGTTCGATAACTGATTTTCAGAACTTCCCAATTCCGTCTCAAATTGCTGAATATTTACACGGTATTTGGAGCGGAATTTCTCAAATAACTCTTGGTCAATCTGTCCATTAACGAACCTTTCCTCAAGCACATCTATTTTCTTTTTAAGGTTCGATATTTCCACTTGAATGGCCTTTTTATCCGAAGAATTGAGTTGAATCCTTTCGCTTAGCAAATGTAACAGCATTTTCCTTATAACAGGAGCTAAAATTGGATTGAATGTAAATCCACTAATCATCGCCTCAAATTTTTCGTGCAATACTTTCTGGCTTCTGTTATTGGCACACCCCTTTAAGTTACACTTGTAGTAATACAGTCCTTTTTTCTTAACAAGATAGCCCGTATAACTCGTTCCACATTCATCGCATTTAACAAATTGCTTCAAAGGTAGTTCGTCAACTTCCTGTTGAATCTTGTAACCCGAATTATATTTTTCTAGGTTTTGATGAACTTTAATAAAGGTGTTTTTTGAAATGAGAGGTGGATGCTTCCCTTCGACCATTTCTCCTGGAATCATTTTTGATGTAATGAAACCACAGTAAAATGGATTCGCAAAGTATTGCGACAGTCTCTTTGCTTCAATTTCAAAACCACGTGCATTCAGACGCTTTGCAATTTCAACCAAAGTTAAATCTTGGTTCGCTTTCCATTCAAATGCTTTTTTCAGGAGCTTACCTTTTTCATTAATGACTAATTTATGCTGATCTGCATTCTTTCCTTGATGCACGTTTGTATAACCTGTGGGAGGCATAAACGGCCAATATCCTTGCTTTAACTTTTCCACCATTCCTGTCATTGATTTATCTCGACGTAGTTGGTTGTCAAATTCACTGAACAGGTGATAAATGCCCTCCATGAAATTCCCTGATGGGTCATTATGGTCAATCGATTGAGTAACGGAAACGACTTTAACCCCTCGCTGTTTGAGTTCGTGTGAAATAAACGCACCACTGGGACCACTCCTACTAAAGCGATCGTAGGAATACACAATGACATAACCGATGGATTTTCTCCGTTTAACAAAACTCAGCATTTTCTGAAATTCCTTTCGCTCATCATCTTTGGCACTTTCATATGTACCACCAAAGAACTCCACAATTTCAAGTCCTTTTTCTTCAGCATATTTCTTACAATGTTTCTTTTGCGTATCCAAACTAGCATTGTTATCTGCTTGTTCTTTCGTGCTAACTCGTGTATAGATTACCGCTTCGGTTTTAGCTACCGGAATCAATTCACTCCCTTTTGAAAATCTGCTAAATTTTTTGTTCATTGGCATGCTCATCCATTATTATTAAACAAAGTTCTTCTATTTGCTCGAGGAGAAGTTGTGCGATTTCATCCGAAATCGGCTCTTCTACCAATTCTTTAATATTCTCTATTTTTGGTTTTTCAAATTTTTGTCTATTATTAATCAAGTTGGTTTTACCATATTACTCTTATCCGTTTGTCGGTTATCCGAGTGAGGTATTCAATTGCCCATTTATTTGGTACTTTTACTCAATTTTTTCAAGATGATGTTTTCAAAATTCGTAATCTTTCCTTTCTGGGTTGTGACACTGATCTTTTGATATCCGTTCTTTGCTATAACATCGAGAAATCGCTGTTCTAATGTGATCTTTGACTGCTCTTCCACTTCTAAGAGATAAGGTTCTCCCTCTGAAAACCGAATTCGAATTGAATTCACATCGTTTCTGCGTATCATCGCCAAAATTTCTTTTTCCGTATTAGATAAAAAATACAATTCTTTGAAAGGTTCATTAGGAACCCAGTCTCGCATTAATGTTTGTATCGCATCCGAAATACTGATACAGAAGTGTGGTTTTGAGACCAACTTTCTAAATTCCTCTTCGTTTGAGAATAGCTCTGGGTAGCGAGAATGCTCGTATAAAAAATATTCACCATCTGTATTTACCATGCATTGAAATGACTTTCTAAATATTATTGTTGCCAAAACCATTGAAATGAAAATTGTGGGTCTATTTCCTTCTAATTCCTTCAAAAGCTGTTCTGAGCTTAGCTGAC